>NZ_CP096040.1:3812307-4130000 GCF_023935105.1 Caulobacter segnis
GCTCATCTCCAGGGCCGAGGCCTTGGCGTAGGTGATGTAGGGCATGACGCCGGCCGGAGCCTTGTAGGTGGCGCTGGCGCTGTAGGTGAACTTGCCCTTGCTGGCCTTCTGCTTGCCGGCGATCTGATAGCTGAGGAAGCCGGTGTCCTGCGAGGTGACGTCGTAGTCGTCGTAGCGGCCGCCCAGCATCAGGTTGAGGCGCTCGCCCACCTTGATGTCGGTCATCGCGAAGACGCCGCCTTGCGTCCAGTCGCTCTTGTTGTCGTTCTCCCACTGCAGACCCTGCACGCCGGCGCCGGTCTCGGTCGAGAACGGGCTGTCGATGATGTCGGTCGGCGTCGGGCCGAAGCTGATGTCGCGACGATCCAGCGCGATCATGCCGCTGTTGTAGCTCTCGCGGCGACGGCCCTCGAAGCTGCGGTAGGACGCGCCGATGAACGACTTGGAGCTGATGATCCCCGTATCGTAGGCGAAGTTGTAGGTGAGGCGCGCCTCCCACACCGAGCTGTCGAACCAGGCCGGATAGCCGTACGAGACGAAGCGCTTGTTCTCCTGGTCGTCGTAGAACAGCTGCAGCTTGAGGGTGCTGTCGGGCGTCAGTTCCTTGGCCAGGTCGTAGTAGAGGGTGTTGGTGCGGGTCTTCGAGAAGTCGGCGCCGCTGATGTAGACCGTGCGCGGATCCAGCTTGGTCGTGCCGACCCCAACATCCAGGGTGTGGAGCGCGTTGCTGTCCGGATAGCCGTAGTAGGCCAGATAGGTGGCGCTGCCGTACGGATAGAACCCGACCTCGTTCGGCGTCAGGCGACCATTGCCGTCGGCGTCCTTCAGCGTGGTGTCGCGGCCGGTGATGTAGGTCCGGTTGTCGATCAGGGCCTGGGTCAGACGGTTCCAGCCGGGCGTCTGAACGTCGCCGTCCGAGTGGTAGTACATGCCGCCGAACGCGGTGGTCCAACCGTTGCCCAGGTCGAAGTCCGACGAGGCTTCCAGCGTTTGGCGACGTGGATAGATGCCCTTGTAGTAGCTGTGGCTGTCCTCGACCTCGCCATACAGATAGATGCCGCCGGTGACCGAACCGAAGTTGGCGGGCAGGCCGACCTGGGCCGTGGCGTTCTTCTTGTTGTACGAGCCGTAGGTCACGGTGACCTCGCCGGTCGGCTCGGTCAGGTAGCCGCCCTCGTTCTTTCCCGATTTCGGGATGAAGTTGAGCATGCCGCCCACCTTGCCCGAGCCATAGATCGGGGTGGGCGGACCGCGCACGATCTGGATCTGGTCGGCCGCGCCGATCGGGGTCGAATAGGTCCCCCGGTTCTCGATGCGCTTGAAGCCGCGGAAGTAGTTCTCGGCCAGGGTGCCGCGGATGTTCAGCGCGCCGGGCACGCCGTAGAAACTGGCCGTATAGGTGCCGGGCGAGACGGCGGTCAGACCGTCGATTGTCTCGATGCCATAGCGCTGCAACGTCACGTCGCTGACGAAGCTGGCCGAGCGCGGCGTCTCCAGCAGCGGCTTGTCGATGCCGAAGACGGTGTTGTTGGGCTGCTTCTCCAGCAGGCCGGCCTTGTCACGCGCCTTGACCACGACCTCGTCGACGGTGTCGGACGGCGCGGTGGTTTCGTCAGCGAATGCGGCCTGCGTGTGCGCCAGCAGGACTAGGGCGGAACAGCCCGCCATCAATAGCCGGTAATTCGACATGCGGTCCTCATGCGAGGCCGTCGCGCCCACCGCCTGCGGCGGTTATCCCCAAGGTCGACGCCTCGCACCAATCATCGGTCGGTCCGGCCCGGCGGCGAGGCGCCACACCTGACATTTCACTCAAAATGTCCCTGCCGCATGCATGTTGAGCCAATGGCGACCGCGAAAGCGGCGCGCTGATCACGAAACTTGCTTCAACGCGAACCAGAGACGGCCCAAACGCGTCCACGACCAAAGGCTGCGCGCGTCGGATTTGCCCCGCCAGGATGCGTCCACAGTCTTGTGCGAAACCCGCACACCCAAGGTTTGACCCGCGTCGCCGACCGCCCCAATGTCCGGCGGCATGCCCCAGCACGGCGAACAGATCGGACCGATACCGGACTGGCTTCCGCACGAGCGCCCGCTCCTGCCGGGATCGCCGTCGACACCGTATTTTCCGACCCGCTTCCGCGTCGTCCACGGCCTGATCAGCCTGCTGATCGGCATCACCAGTTCGCTGGGCGCGGCCCTGGTCCAGGTCAACCTGCCGGCCATCCAGGGATCGCTGGGCCTGACGCCCACCCAGGGCGCGTGGCTGACCACCATCTATGTGATGACCAACATCTCGATGAACCTGCTGCTGGTGAAGTATCGCCAGCAGTTCGGCATCCGCCGGTTCGCCCTGGTGTTCCTGTCGCTCTACACCGTGGCCGCCTTCGCCCACCTGGCGCTGGACAACTTCCCCATGGCCCTGGCCTTGCGGGCGATCAGCGGGGTCGGCGCGGCGGCGCTGACCGCCCTGGCCATGTTCTACATGCTGCAGGCTTTTCCAGCCTCGTTCCGGATGGGCGCCCTGGTGCTGGGCGTCGGCGTCTCGCAGCTGGGCGCGCCCCTGGCCCGGGTCATCTCGACCGGCTTGCTCGACGCAGCCTACTGGCATGGGCTCTACGCGCTGGAAGCCTGCCTGGCCGCCGTCAGCCTAGCGGCCGTCGCTCTGTTTCGCCTTCCTCAGGGCGTGCGCATCCACGTCTTCGAGGGCACGGACGCCGTGACCTTCGCCCTGCTGGGCGGCGGGCTTGGCCTGTTGGTCGCGGTGCTGGGCCTGGGCCGCATCGTCTGGTGGTTCGAGGCGCCCTGGTTGGGCTGGTGCCTGGCCGCCGCCGTCATTCTTCTGGCGGCCGGAGCGCTGGTGGAGCACCGTCGCGCCCATCCGCTGATCGACACGCGCTGGGTGGCCACGGGCGCCTTCCTGCGCTTCTGCCTGAATGTCGCGCTGGTGCGGATCATCCTGTCAGAACAGAGCGTCGGCGCCGCCGGCCTGATGTCGGCCCTGGGCCTGGCGCAGGAGCAGCAGCGGTTGCTCTACGCCATCGTGCTGGCCGCCACCGCCGCGGGCATCGTGATCAGCGCCATGACCCTGAACCAGAAGACCTTGGCCCCGCAGTTCCTGTTATCGGTTCTGCTGATCGCCGTCGGCTCGTTCCTCGACGCTCGCGCCACGCCCCAGATCGGCCCGGCCAATCTGTTCATCAGCCAAGCGCTGCTGGCCTTCGCCGCGGCGATGTTCCTGGGGCCGTCCTTCATGTTCGGCATCGGCCAGTTGCTGACCCGAGGCCTGGGTTCGATCATCACCTTCTCGGTGATGTTCGGCGTCGCCCAAAACCTGGGCGGCCTGTTTGGCGCGGCCATGCTGGGCACGTTCCAGACGGTGCGAGCCCAATCCCACGCCGTGGGTCTGGCCGAGCATCTGACCGGCGCCGATCCCACCGTCGCGGCCACGCTGCAGGGCTATGCCGGGGTCTACGCCTCGACCCAGGCCGACCCGGCCTTCCGCGCCGCCGACGCCAGCGCCCTTCTGACCCAGCAGCTGACCCAGCAGGCCAATGTGCTGGCCTTCAACGACGTCTTCCTGGTCGTGGGGGTCGTCGCCCTGTTGCAGTTCTTCTACGCCGGCTTCCTGTTCTTCCTCCTGGCCCGACGCATGAAGGCGGCCGCCGCGCCGCGCGCGACGACGCCGCCCCCTTCCCGCTCGAGAGACCGCATGACCGACGCGCCCTCGCCGCCGCCCTCGTCCCAACCCGCGTCCCAGCCGGAAGACCGCGCCGCCGCAGCCGCGCCGCCGCCCGCCCGGCCCGAGCCGCCGTCCGCGCGCGCCATCATCCTGACGATCGGGGGCGCGCTCGTCCTGGTGCTGCTGATCCTCTACTTCTGGAAGCTGCCGCCCTTCGCCGGCTCGGTGCAGCGGACGGACAACGCCTACGTCCGGGGCCAGGTGACGGTGATCGCGCCCCAGCTGAGCGGCTATGTCGTCAAGGTCATGGCCAGGGACTTCCAGACGGTCCGCGCCGGCCAGCCGCTGTTCGAGATCGACCAGCGGATCTACGCCCAGCGGCTGGACCAGGCCCGCGCCACCCTGGCCGCACGCGAGGCGGATCTGGCCAACTCCACTCAGGCCCGCGCCTCGCGAGAGGCCGCCCTGCTCAGCCGCCAGGCCGACATCGGCTCGGCCCAGGCCCAGGTCGAGCGGGCCCGCGCCGACATGGCCCGCGTCGCTGACCTGGCCACCGACGGCTCGGTGTCGCTACGCGAACGCGACCAGGCCCGCGCCGCCCTGCGCGCGGCCGAGGCGACCCTGACCTCGGCCCGGGCCGGCCAGGAGATCGCCCGCCAGGACGTCCGCTCGGTCGGTGTCTCGCGCCAAGGCCTGGAAGCCGCCGTCGCAGCGGCCAAGGCCGCCCTGCGCCTGGCCGAGATCGACATGACCAACACCCTCGTCGCCGCGCCGACCGACGGGCAGTTGGGCCAGGTGGGCGTGCGCCTGGGCCAATACGTCACCGCCGGCAGCCAGTTGGTCACCGTGGTACCGCCCCAGCGCTGGGTGATCGCCAATTTCAAGGAACGCCAGTCCGGTCGCATGCGGCCGGGACAGCGGGCGGTGATCACGGTCGACGCCCTGGGCGACCAGAAGTTCAACGGCCGGGTCGAGCAGGTCTCGCCGGCGACGGGTTCGGAGTTCAGCATTCTTCCGCCGCAGAACGCGACCGGCAACTTCACCAAGATCGCCCAGCGCCTGCCGGTGCGCATCGTGCTCGACGCCGACCAGCCCGACCTCGCCCGCCTGCGTCCAGGCATGTCGGTCGAGGCCGAGGTCGACGCGAAGGGCCGCCGCTGATGCGCCGCGCCCTGCTCGCCGTGGCGGGTCTCGGCGTCCTGGCTGGCTGCACGACGCCGGGCCCCAGGACCACGCCGCCCCCCGAGGCCATCGTGACGCCGCCCGCCGCCTGGCGCGCGCCAGCCGAGCCAAAGGACGTCGCCCTGGCCGCCGACTGGTGGAAGGCGTTCGGCGACCCGCGCCTCTCCGACCTGGTCGCCACCGCCCTGATCCGCAACGCCGACCTCGGCGTGGCCGAGGCGCGGGTGCGCGAGGCCGAGGCCCAGAGCCGCCAAGCCCGCGCCGCGCTGCTGCCGTCGCTGAACCTGACGGCTGGCGCGCAGAAGACCCGCGACCTCAACGCCTTCGGCGTTCCCACCATCACCACCGCCGCCGAGCCCGAGCTGCAGTTCGCCTACGAGGTCGATCTGTGGGGGCGCATCCGGCAAGCCGACGCCGCGGCCCGCGCCAGCCTGCAGGCGAGCGGCTACGCCCGCGACGCCGCGCGCCTGTCGGTGGCCGCCGCCGTCGCGCGATCCTATGTCGCCCTGGCCTCGTTGGACGCCCAATTGGCCACCGCCCACGCCACCCTGGGCTCGCGCCAGGAAGCCGTCGTCCGCGCGCGCCGTCGCGCCCGCGAGGGCGTGACCTCCGACCTGGAGCTGCGCCAGGCCGAGGGCGAACAGGAGGCCGCCGCCCAGCGCGTTCCGGCCCTGGAGCTGGCCATCCGCCGCCAGGAAAACGCCCTGACCCTGCTGGTCGGCGACGCCCCCGGCGCGGTGACGCGCGGCCCGCTGGACGCCCTGGCCATCCCGCAGCCGGCCGCCCCCTTGCCCTCGTCCCTGCTGGCGCGCCGCCCTGACATCGCCCAAGCCGAAGCCACCCTGGCCGCCGCCGACGCCAGTCTGGCGTCCGCCCGCGCCGCCTTCCTGCCCCAGGTGCGCCTGTCGGCCGCCGGTGGCGGACTGTTCGTCGAGCATCTGGATCCAGTCACGGTCTGGAGCCTTGGGACCAGCGTCCTGGCTCCGATCTTCGACGGCGGTCGCCTGCGCGCCCAGTCGGACGCGGCCGCCGCCCGCCGCGACCAGGCCGCCTTTGGCTATCGCAGGACCGCGCTGACCGCTTTCGGAGAGGTCGAGAACGCCTTGGAGGGGACCGGCCGCCTGGCCGAGCAGGAAGAGGCCGCCGTCCGCCAGCGCGCCGCCGCCGCCTCGGCCCTCGACCACGCCCGCAAGCGCTATCAGGCTGGCTACGTGGCCTATCTGGAGGAGCTGGACGCCCAGCGCGGCCTGCTGGCCACCGAGCTGGCGCTGTCTCAGGTCCGCGAAGCCCGACTACAGAACGCCATCGCGCTCTACCAGGCGCTGGGCGGCGGCTGGGCCACGGCTACGCCATAAAAAGCGGCCGGACGCGCTTGCTGCGTCCGGCCGAGCAAACCAGGCGCGCGATGGTCGCGCGCCTGGCCCGGGGGTCTTGGATCTACTCGGCCGCGACCGGGGTCGTGGCCTTCTTCGGGGCCGGGCGGCGAACGCCCAGCACCAGCTTGGCGGCGAACACCGCCAGGGTCAGCGCGCCGCCGGCGAAGACGACGTCGCCGGGCACCCGCATCCAGACCAGGGTCTGGACCAGCGGCGAGTGGATCACCGCCGGCGAGCGGGCGAACCACAGGCCGTGCTCGATGCTGGCGATCGCCTGGATGACGCCGACAGGCAGCAGCGACAGGAAGATCATCATCGCCAGGCCGCCGTTCAGCAGCCAGAACGTCGCGGCCAGCAGGCGGTCGTCCCAGGCCTCCCGACGCGCCAGGCCGCGGAAGCAGAACAGCAGCAGGCCGATCCCCAGCATGCCGTAGACCCCGAAGAGCGCGGCGTGGCCGTGGGTGGCCGTCGTGTTCAGGCCCTGGATGAAGTACAGGCTGACCGGCGGGTTGATCATGAAGCCGAAGACCCCCGCGCCCAGCAGGTTCCAGAACGAAACCGCGACGAAGAACAGGATCGGCCAGCGATAGGTCGCGACCCAGGGCACGGCCTTGGTGTGGCTGAAGGTCTCGAAGGCCTCGGCGCCGATCAGGGCCAACGGCACGACCTCGAGGGCCGAGAACACCGAACCGATGGCGATGACCGAAACCGGCGTGCCGGCGAAATACCAGTGGTGGGCCGTGCCCAGCACGCCGCCGAACAGGAACACGATGGTCCCGAACAGCACCGCGCCGTTGGCCGACTTGGCGCGGACCAGGCCCAGCTTGACCATCAGCAGGCTGATGACGGCCGTGGCGAACACCTCGAAGAAGCCTTCGACCCACAGGTGGACCACCCACCAGCGCCAGTACTCGACCATGCTGATGTGGGTGTGCTTACCCCACATGAAGCCCGCGCCGTAGAACAGGCCGATGGCGATCGTCGACAGGAACAGGATCCACAGAACCGGCTTGCTTTCCGACGGGGCCTTCAGGGCGGGCCACAGGGCGCGGCCAACCAGGACCAGCCACTTCATCAGGCCGACGAACAGCAGGATCTGCCAGAAGCGGCCCAGGTCGACATATTCCCAGCCCTGGTGGCCGAACCACCAGTTGGTGTTCAGGTCGAAGACCTGTTGGACGCCCAGCCACTCGCCGGCCATCGAACCCAGCACGACGACGACCAGGGCGACCCACAGCAGGTCCACGCCCAGCTTCTGCCCCTTGGGCTCGTGACCCGAGATCATCGGCGCGACATAGAGACCGGTGGCCAGCCAGGCCGTGGCGATCCAGAAGACGGCCAGCTGGGTGTGCCAGGTGCGCGTCACCGCGTACGGCAGGATGTCCGAGATAGGAACGCCGAAGAAGGCGTGACCCTCGACCGAATAGTGGGCGGTGACGGCGCCCAGGCCGACCTGCAGCAGGAAAAGGCCGATCACGGTCAGGAAGTACTTGCCCGTGGCCTTCATCGACGGCGTGGGCTTCAGGGCCGCCAGCGGATCCTGGGCCGGCGCGACCAGATGGTCCTCGCTCTTGGTCCGGGCGTGCCAGAAGGCCAGAGCGCCGACGGCGGCGATCAGCAGAATGACGCTGGCCACCGACCAGACGATCGTGGCGGTGGTCGGCCGGTTGCCGATCAGTTCCTCGTGCGGCCAGTTGGCGGTGTAGGTGATGTCCGAGCCGGGACGGTCGGTGCTGGCCGCCCAGCCGGTCCACCAGTAGAAGGCGGCGATGGCCGTGCGGCGGGCCGGATCCTTCACCGCGCCATTGGCGATGGCGTACTGCTCGCGCAGCTTCTCCAACGCCGGGTCCGAACCCAGCAGGGTCTCGTAGTGCGTCCGCACCTGGCGCATGGCCTGGGCGCGGTCGGCGCTGACCGTGATCGCGCCGCTCTTGGGATCGTAGGTGTTGGTCCGCACCTCGCGCTTTAGGCGTTCACGCAGGGCGGCCTGACGCTCGGGCGCCAGGGTGTCGTAAGGCGCCTTGAAGTCGCGCTGGGCCCACAGGTCCAGCAGCGCCACCGACTCGCGGTGGACCTGGTCGGCCGACCAGTCGGGCGCGACATAGCCGCCATGCCCCCAGATCGAACCGACCTGCTGGCCGCCCATCGATTGCCAGGCCAGTTGCCCGGTCTCGATATCGGCCTTGGTGATCAGGACCTGCCCGCTCGCATCGACCACGCGGGTCGGGATGGGCGGCGCCTGCCGGTGGATTTCACGTCCCATCAGCCCCAGGACGGTGAACGACACCGCCATGACCAGGGCGAGGACGAACCATAGTCTTCGCGTGTTCATCTCGCTTCCCCTCGCCGGTCGGGACTCTCCCATTCGGCGGTTTCGGGGATCACGATGCGCGCCGGCGCGCCCGGCGACGTTGTCGGGGCGCAACCTTCGCCGGTCAGACGGCCTTGGCGTGGCGCGTCGCGGCCTGCGGCAGGCGCGCGTCGAAGGCGGCCGCGACCACGCGCATCAGGCGGCGCGCGGGCTCGGGGATCGACACCACCGCGCCGTTCCGCTCGCACAGGCCGGCCAGTTGCAAGGCGTCTGTCGCCGCGAGGCTTTCCGCCAAATGGTTCTCGGCGAAGCCGTGGTCGCGGCAGATCGCCGCGACATCGACGCGCATGTCGCACATCAGGCGTTCGATCACGGCGGCGCGGACGCGGTCCTCGTCGTCGACGGCCAGGGCGCGGTTCAGCGGCAGCTCGCCACGGGCGACGGCGGCCGACCACTGGTCGGTCGGGACGTGGTTGCCCACGAAGCCCTCGCGGAACTGGCCGATCGACGAGGGTCCGATCGGGACCAGCACCGGGGCCGGATCGTCGGTATAGCCCTGGAAGTTCCGGCGCAGGCGTCCCTCGGCCAGCGCGCGGCTGATGGCGTCCTCCGGCAGGGCGTAGTGGTCGAGGCCGATACGAACATAGCCCGCCTCGACGAGAGCCGCGTCGGCCGCCTCGGCCTGAGCCCAGCGCCCGTCCAGATCGGCCAGGTCGGCCTCGCGGATCATCGTCTGGTGCTTCTTCATCCACGGCACATGGGCGTAGCCGAACACAGCCACCCGGTCGGGACGCAGTTGCACCGCCAGGCGCGCGGATTCGTAGACGTTCTCGGGGTTCTGGCCCGGCAGACCGTACATCAGGTCGAAGTTCAGCCCGGCCACGCCGACCTTGCGCAGGCGCTCGGTCGCGCGGGCCACATGGTCGTAGGGCTGGATACGATTGACCAGGGCCTGGACCGTCGGGTCGAAGGTCTGGACGCCCAGGCTGACCCGGTTGACGCCGACGTCGCCGGCCGCGTCGACGAAGGCCTCCGACAGCATGCCGGGATCCAGCTCGGCGGCGATCTCCGCGCCCGGACGCGGGCGGAAGGCCGCCTTCAGCTGAGTGACCAGGGCGGCGAAGTCCTCGGGGCTCAGCGCATTGGGGCTGCCGCCGCCGAAGTGCAGGTGCGCCAGGCCGTCGTGCTCGCCCAGCCGCGCGGCGACCAGGTCGACCTCGCGCGTCAGGGTCTCGAAGAAGGTCCCGACCCGCTCGTAGGTATGGGCGATCGAGGTGTGGCAACCGCAATACCAGCACAGCCGCCGGCAGAACGGCACGTGCACATAGACCGACAGCTTGTCCGCGGGGTTCGTGCCGGCGATCCAGGCGTGGGCCTCCGACGCCTGCTGGGCGTCGAAGGCCAGGGCCGTCGGATAGCTGGTGTAGCGCGGCAGATTACGTTCGGCATGGACACGTTGGGCGGGGGTCAGGGCCGAGGAAGTCATGCGCAAAGTCCTAGAAGCTGGTCCTGCCGGCGCAGGCGCACGCGACGCGAGGTGCGGGCGTCGATCAGGCCTTGGTCCTGAAGCTGGGACAGGGTCCGGGAAACGGTGTGGATGGTCAGGCCCAGATAGTCGGCGATGTCCTGGCGAGTCATCGGCAGGTCCAGCTCGTCGTCGGCGTCGAAGCGGCGAGCGAAGTCGACCAGGAAGGCCGCGACACGCTCGACCGCGCCCAGGCGGGCCAGCATCGAGGCATGGTTCTGGCTGCGCTGCATCCCGCCCGTGGCGATCGACAGCAACCGTTGCCCCAGGAGCGGATCTTCGGTCGTCAGGCGGCGCAGGGCCTTCAGCGGAATGGCGTGCAGGATGACGTCGGTCATGCCCTCGGCCGAGCAGCAGTATTCGTCGACCGCCTCCAGGCCCAGCAGGTCGCCGGGGGCGTGGAAGTCGCAGACGTGGCGGCGGCCGTCGCCCAGCAGGCGGTAGGTCCGCACGGTGCCCGACATCACTTGATAGACGGTGTCGACCGGCTCGCCCTCGGCGAAGATCTCTTCGCCCGGCGCCCGGCGGATGGTCACGCCGATGGGAACCAGCGTCGGCCCCAGCAACGTGGGCGGCGCAACAGGACAAGGCAGAGTGGCGAAAGCGAGGTTCATGATCGGCGCGGGCTCCCCGGGCTGGCGTCGACCATGGCTTAGCAACAGGTTCGGGCGCTCCGACATTCGGGAGTTCGCCCTAGGTAGAATACCGGGATTCAGCTGGACCGCCCACGCGCCTAGTCCTGATGGCCTGATTCCATCGAAGGCTCGCCCATGGCCACGACCGCCACGATAGACCCTCAAATTCTCCGCGGCGGGGACATGTTCCGCAGCCTCGACGCCCAAGCGCTCTCGGCCATTCTGGCCGCCGGAACCGTGCGCGGCCTGCCCGCGGGGCGGGTGATCTTCGCCCAGGGCGACGACGGTCTGACCTGTCATTCCCTGCTGGAAGGCCGGGTGAAAATCGTCCAGGCCCGTCCCGACGGCAACCAGTCGGTGATCCGTTTCATCGGCCCCGGCGAGATGTACGGCACGGTCGCCGCGCTGATGGGCAAGCCCTTCCCCGCCGACGCCGTCGCGGTGGTCGACAGTGTCGAGGTCTACTGGACCGTGGCGACCATGCGCCAACTGATGGCGCGCTATCCCGAGGTGGCGATGGGTTCGGCGGCCTCGGCCGGCGCCCGCCTGTTCGAGATGCAGGATCGGGTCGGCGAAATGGCCGGCGAGAAGGTCGAGCAGCGGATCGCGCGCACCCTGATGCGCCTGGTCCAGCAAGCCGGCCGCAAGACCCCGGACGGCATCGAGATCGACTTCCCGATCACCCGCCAGGAACTGGCGGAGATGGCGGGCTCGACCCTGCACACGGTCAGCCGCACCCTGGCGGCCTGGGACGACCGCGGGATCACCGGCAGCGCGCGCCGCCGGATCATCGTTCGCAAGCTGGATGCTCTGGTCGATCTGGCCGAACCCGCCTGACATCAAACTGAACTTCAAAAAGCCAAAAGCGCCGTCGTCCTCAGGACGACGGCGCTGGCGTTTCTGGACCTTCCGACTACTTCAGGGTGGCGAAGTCGGCCGTCAGGCGCTTCTTGGCGAGCGGCGGCGCCTTGGCGATGGCCGCCTCGGCGTCGGCGGCGTTCGGCTTGCCGTCGCCGACCTTGGCCACAAAGGTCATGCCCATGGTCCAGTGGGGCATGCACTTGAAGCCGTAGACGCCGGTCTTGGCGAACTTGACCACGACTTCCTTGCCCATCACGCCCTTCACCTCGGCGACGCCGGCCGGCCACATATCCTTGATGGTCTCGACGTTGTGGCCCGGATCGGTCGGGATGAAACGGACCGTGTCACCGGCCTTCAGCTTCGCCGTCGCCGGCTCGAAGACCATCATGCCCTGCGAGCCAGAATTCAGCATCTTGACCTGCAGTTCCGCCGCGCCAGCCGCGCCGGCGACGGCCAGCGCGCCCACGACGACACCGGCCAGTAGAACGGATTTAAACATCTTGGATCACCTTCATTTGCGGACGGAAGAACCCGCTCGCTTGCCCGTATCGATAGGCCGGCCAGGGTTGGCCGACGTTGCGCCAGCGCAAGCGGTCGCGAGATTCACGAGGGCCAGGCGGTCTTGGATCCTTGTCCTTCGACAATCTCGACCGCGGTCGAATCCGTCAGCCTCTCCTGCCCTTTGGTGACGGAGCAGGATCATGGCCTTCGACATTCCCCTCGCAGCGGAGATATGGGCCGCGAAATACCAGTTCACCCCAGGCGACGGCGGCGGCGACGCCGGTGTCGAGGACAGCTGGCGACGGGTCTCGGAGGCCATTGCCCTGGCCGAACCGGAAGAAACCCGCGAGCGCTGGCGCGAACGCTTCCTGGAGGCGTTGACCGACTTCCAGTTCCTGCCCGCCGGCCGAATCTTCGCCGGCGCCGGCACCGCCCGAGCCGTGACGCTGTTCAACTGCTTCGTCATGGGCGCGTTGCCCGACGACCTGCCGGGCATCTTCGAACACCTGCGCGAGGCGGCCATCACCCTGCAGCAGGGCGGCGGCGTGGGCATGGACTTCTCGACCATCCGTCCGTCCGGCGCGCCCGTGCGCGGCGTCGGCGCCGACGCCTCGGGCCCGCTCAGCTTCATGGACGTCTGGGACTCGATGTGCCGCACCATCCTGTCGGCCGGCCAGCGGCGCGGGGCGATGATGGGGTGCCTGCGCATCGACCACCCCGACATCGAGGCCTTCATCGACGCCAAGCGCGATCCGGTCCGCCTGCGGAACTTCAACCTGTCGGTGCTGGTCACCGACGCCTTCTTCGAAGCCCTGGCCGCCGACGCCGAATGGCCGCTGGTGTTCGGCGGCGAGGTGTTCCGGACCGTCCGCGCGGCCGATCTGTGGAACCGGCTGATGACGGCGACCTACGCCTATGCCGAACCGGGCGTGATCTTCGTCGACCGGGTCAACGCCCGCAACAACTTGGCCGCCTGCGAGACCATCAGCGCCTCCAACCCCTGTGGCGAGCAGATGCTGCCGCCCTATGGCGCGTGCCTGCTGGGCTCGATCAACCTGGCTCGCCTGGTGGCCACGCCCTTCGCGCCGGACGCGACCCTGGACGAGGAGCGGCTGGCCGAACTGACCCGTATCGCCATCCGCTTCCTCGACAACGTCATCGACGTCTCGCGCTTCCCGCTGGAGGCCCAGGCGAACGAGGCGCGCGCCAAGCGGCGGCTGGGCCTGGGCGTCACCGGCCTAGCCGACGCCCTGATCTTCTGCGGCCAACGCTATGGCTCCGAAAAGGCGGCCGAGACCACCAAGCGCTGGCTGGGAATCATCAAGCGCGAGGCCTATCGCGCCTCGGCGCTGCTGGCCGCCGAGAAGGGCCCCTACCCGGCCTATGACCCGGACGTGCTGGACCGCCCGAACCTGCTGGACCTCGACGAGGCGACCCGCGCCCTGATCGCCGAACACGGCCTGCGCAATGGCTGCCTGACCTCGATCGCCCCGACCGGCACCACGTCGCTGGTCGCCGGCAACGTCTCGTCGGGCATCGAGCCGGTCTTCGCCTACGCCTATAACCGCAAGGTCCGTCAGCCCGACGGCTCGACGCGCCAGGAGGCGGTCGAGGACTACGCCCTGACCGTCTGGAAGCGCCTGCACGGCGACGCCGAACCGCCCGAGGACGTCTTCGTCTCGGCACAGACCCTGTCGCCGGGCGAGCACCTGATCATGCAGGCCGCCGCCCAGTCGATGATCGACAGCTCGATCTCCAAGACCGTCAATTGCCCGGCCGACATTCCCTTCGACGCCTTCTGCGACGTCTATCTCGAAGGCTGGCGCACGGGCTGCAAGGGGCTGACGACCTATCGCCCCAACGCGGTGACGGGTTCGGTCCTATCGGTCGACGCGCCGCCGTCGCCCGCCGATGAGCCTGCCCCCGACCTGCCGCTGGCCGCGCGCGACGAGGCCCTGGCGGGCGTCACCTACAAGATCAAGTGGCCCCACAGCGCCCACGCGGTCTACGTGACCGTCAACGACGCCGAGATCGACGGCCAGCGCCGACCGTTCGAGATCTTCGTCAACTCCAAGAACATGGAGCATTACGCCTGGACCCTGGCCCTGACCCGGATGATCTCGGCGGTATTCCGGCGCGGCGGCGACGTCGGCTTCGTGGCCGATGAGCTGAAGGCGGTGTTCGATCCGCAGGGCGGCGCCTGGCTGTCCGGACGCTACGTGCCATCCCTGCCGGCGGCGATCGGCGGCGTGGTCGAGCGGCACTTGCGTCACGAGTTCGTCGCCGCGACACCTCGGGTCGCCGAGGCGGTCGAACCGGACAATCATCCTCATCACGCCGACGTCCCTCGCCCGGCCGTCTGCCCGCGCTGCGCCAGCACCGGCCTGATCCGCAAGGAAGGCTGCGACACCTGCACCGACTGCGGCTATTCCAAGTGCGGCTAATCCACCGCGTTACGGGATGACCGCACGAAAAAGGGCCCGCCTAGGTGGGCCCTTCCCTTTCGCGCCTCTCGGCTGGATCAGAGCTTGAAGTCGAGGCTGGCCCAGGCCCGCGTGGCGTCGGGATAGGTCTTGGACTGGGTCTCGAACCGAGCCACGCCCAACTCAAAGGTCCAGCCCTTGGCCAGCGGCGTCGACACCGTAGCGTCGATCTCGCGGCCCAGGTTCTGGCCGCCGACCGTGGTGTTAAAGTCGTGGGCTTCGCCGCCCAGCTTCAGCGGCTGCTTGGTCCCCACCGTCGTCGCGCCGCGCAGGAAGACGTCCCGCACGCCCTTGGCCGGCGTCGCGCCGATCACGTCCGAAAGGCCCTGGAAGGGATGCAGAGTGGCCAGCGGGGTCTGGAAGGCATGCACGCCGTCGCCTTCCAGTCGCTCCAGGTTCAGCGAAACGGCGGACTTTGCCGTCTTCAGCCCGGTCGAGACCAGGTCGTAGTCCACCGAATAGCGCTGTGGATTGTTGCCCCAATCCTTCTGGTTGGCATGCTCCAGCTCCCAGGTTCCGCTCAGGCCCGGGCGTAGCCCCCTCGCCCCGGCCAGGCGAACGCCGAAGGTCTTGGATGATTGGGTCGCGGCGTTGTCGAAGTCCAACAGGAAGGCGTAGGCGCTGGCCTTGCCGATCGCCCCCAGGTCGCTTTCGGCCTGGATCAGGTGCGCGTCGCCGCGCCAGACGCCCTGCGGCGACTTGTGGCCCAGCGACCGCCGGACCCGATCGACATAGGCGTAGGTCACCGTCACGGCCTTGGTCGGCTTGGCGGTCAGCTTGATCGCGTCGAAGGTCTGTTCGTTCTGGCGCCAGCCGCCGTTGCCGACGAAGCGGGCGTTGCCGAGGATGATCCGCTGGCGGCCCACGTCGAGGCCCAGCTTGGGGTTCGGGCGCCACTCGATCACCGCGCGGTTCAGCTCGACGCCTTCGGGATCCTGGATCACCGCCTTGCCCGGGCGGGCATGGACGCCGTCGGCATAGGCGTCCTCGAGCGCGCCGACGGCCTCCATCTCGATGAGGCCGGCCAGGGTCTTGGCGATCGGCTGTCGCCAGCCCAGGCGGATCCGGGTGGTGATCGCCTCGGCGTCCGCCCCGTCGGGATCGTAGAGTTCGTAGCGCGTTCGCGCCTCGAGCAGGAGCTGACCAGAATTGGTGGGGGCGTCGGCGGCGATCGCGGGCGCGCCGAAGGCGAGCGCGCTCGCGCCCGCGAGCGCCAGCAGGACATGCTGTCTCATGGGATAAACCTGACTAACTGTCGGAAAGAAAAGGGGCGGCGATCGCTCGCCGCCCCGGTAGGCGTGTCCGCTTAGTGACCGCCACCCTTGTGCGGGTTCGGCGGCGCGGTGAACACGTCGGGGTTGGCCGGGCCTTCGACAGTCAGGATGCCGGCGCCGCCGCGTTCCAGGCGGCTCAGCGCGTGGTCGACCATGATGTAGTTGCCCGGGACCTCGAGCTTGAAGTCGACGATGGTGGCGCCGCCAGGCGCGACCGTGACGGTCTGCACGTCCTTGATGGTCGGGCTGGTGACCGAACCGTAGGGATAGACGTGGTCGAAGATCTCGCCGATCACGTGGAAGCTCGAGGTCTTGTTGGGACCGCCGACCCCGAAGAAGATCCGCACGGTCTCGCCGACCTTGGCGTGCAGGGCCTTCTCGCCCGTCAGCGCTTTGAAGCCGCCGTTGAAGACGTAGTACTCGGGCTGTTCGTTGAGCAGCTTCTCGATGCTCTCGTTCAGCAGGCCCTTCGAGCCGATGGCCTCGTCGGTGTAGATCTCGCCCTGCACCACATAGAACTCGTGATCGACCTTGGGCAGGCCTTCCTCGGGCTCGACCAGGATGGCGCCGTACATGCCGTTGGCGATGTGCTGGGCGACCATCGGGGTGGCGCAGTGGTAGATGTAGAGGCCGGGTTGCAGGGCCTTGAAGGTGAAGGTCTTCGTCTCGCCGGGGTCGGCCATGGTGGCGACCGCGCCGCCGCCGGGACCGGTCACGGCGTGGAAATCGACATTGTGCATGTGTTCGCTGTCGGCGGCGTTCTTTAGCGTGACCTCGACCGTGTCACCGACCCGGACGCGGACCATCGGGCCGGGCACCTTGCCGTTGAAGGTCCAGAACTTGTAGCTCGCCCCGTCGGCCAGCTTGCCGACGATTTCCTGGGTGACGAGGTCGACCTTGACGGTCGCGGGCGCGCGGCGGGCGATCGGGCCCGGCAGGTCGGTGGCGGGCCGGACGATGTCGGCGACGGCGGGGGCCGGAGCGTCGGGCGTCGCGGCGACGGCGCCAGCAACCCCGGTCAGGGCGAGGGTCGCGGCGGTGGCGAAGAGAGCGAGGGCTTTCATTTTCCTATCCTCGGGCGCCCGAGCGGCGCCGATGGCCTGATGGGTAGACCTCCACTCGTCGCGTTCTTTGTGCATGCGCAAACTGCTCAGGACAGCTTGTCGCGGTCGCCTGTCATGAGGCGATCCTCGATTTCCACGCGACGGCGTACGTTGCGGTCCAAGGCTCGCCAAACCCCAGCCAGCACGGCTCCGGCGGCGCCCAGAGCGCCCAGAGAAGCCGGCGCGCCCAGCCAGTGGGCCATATGGTCGAGCTTTTCCTTAAGTAACCGGTGATCGTCGATCAGGCGGGCGATCAGGGCCGGATCGGGGTTCGAACCGGCCGTACGTTCGACGGCGTCGTGACGCGCGAAGGAGTCGGCCAGATCCTGCATGGCGCTGGCCAAGCCGTTGGGACAGCCAGGTCGGTGGGCGAAGCGCGCCTCCAGCCCTCGGGCCAACCTTACCCCCTCAGCGAAGAGCAGCCCTTGGGCCTCGGCCCACGCGTCGGGATCGCTCTCCTCGCCCTCGCCAGACAGCGCCCAGGCGTGGGTGTCCAGGCGCGTCAGCAAGGCCTCCAACGGGATGCGCCGGGCGCGCGCGGCCTCCGCCAGGCTCGGCTGGTCGCCGGCCTGGAAGTTGATGCCCGCCGCCCGCAGGATCGCCGAAGCGCCCGGCAGCGCGATGGCCAGTGTCACGACATCGATACGATCATCCATGCCGTCATCGAAAACGATGACCGCGCCGGACGTCATTGCGCACCGTCAAAACGTCGGCGGACTTGATCTGGCGCATGGCGCGACCCATCCGCGCACGCTGGAATGACGGCGAAAGGCGTCTTCGGCGTCACTTTCGGCGTCACTACGGAGATCTCGCCTTGCGCCTGACCGAACGCGCGCTTCTGGGATTGCGGATCGTCGCGCTGCTGGATGCGACGGAACATCCCCTGACGGTCGGCGCGATCGCCGAGAGAACGCGGTCGCCGCGTGATCACGTCAGCAAGGTCGTCCACACCCTGGCTTGCGAAGGGCTGATCGCCACGATCCGCGGTCGTCGCGGCGGCGTCCGCGCCCGCGATGGCCTTCCGGTCAAACCCTCCAGCGTGGTCGTGGTCCTGGAGGCCTGCCTGCCGCGCCTCGACTGCGCGCCCTGCCCGCTGGAGCCCGATTGCGCTTTGCCTGCCCTGCTGGGCCCGGCGACGGAAGCCTTTCTGGCGACGCTGGACGCCGGCGGCCTGAACCCCTTCCGCGAGGCCCCGCCGACGATGCTCAAAGCCTGCCGATGATCTCGGTCATCACCTCGGCGCCGATCTTGCGCACAACCGCTCTCGGATTCTCGAACGCGGCGCTGTTGGCGCCGTGCTCGTGGCAGGTCACCGACTCCACCCAGCAACGTCCCTGGGTGGCGGCCTCGATGATCAGCTGGGCGTGATCGAACACGAAGGCGGCCAAGCCCTCGCAGCTGACGCTGGGCGTCAGCCGCACCTGGGCCAGACCGAGGTCGGCCAGACGCTGAAACTCGATCAGCGCCGGATCGTCCTGCGCCACCAGCAGGGTGTGGTCGAACATCTCGTGCAGCCAGGTCCGGATCTTGCCGAAGCCGCCGGCGCCGAAATCGACCACCCAGCCCCGTGCGTCCAGCTGCTCGGCGGCGAAGGTGAAGGTGAAGCCCAGCGAATAGCCGTGTAGCAGCGCGCAATGGCTGGACGCGGCCCACTGCCGATAGGCGCAGGTCAGGCCGCGTTCGGGCCCGTAGGTCTTGATCGAGCGGTAGGCCATCAGAAGCGGTCCAACTCCGCCTGACCATAGCTCCGGCGTTCGCGATCCGCCCGCCCCGTGACCTGTTCGTCGCCCTCGGCGTGATCGTCGATCAAGGCGTCGGGCTTGGCCAGGCGGGCCAGCGCGGCGGGACGATTGATCGTCACATTGGCCCCGTCGACCTGGACGCCATGGCTGCCCAGGGTGGCGAAGGCGCGCGACAGGTTCTCCGGCGTCATGCCCAGCAGCGAGGCCAGGACCCGCTTCTGGCAAGGCAGGCGCAGGGTCGGTCCGCCGCCCTGCCGGCGCTGCTGCACCAAGAGATAGTTGGCCAGGCGCTCCAGCGCCCCGCGCAGCTTGTAGTTCTTGAGAACCCTGACGACGCCGCTGTAGCAACCCGACAGCTCCTCCGCGACGGCGAAGGACAGCGCCGCGTCCTCGCGCACCGCCTGTCGGAAGGTCTCGCCGGGGATCATCAGCACCTGGCTGCGCGCGATCGTGCGCGCGGTCATCAGGGCGGGCACGTCCAAAATCACCGAGGCCAGGACGAAGGTCGACAACGGCCGCAACAGGGCCAGCGTCGAATCTCGATCATTCCACGTGCCTTCCAGCTCGACCGCGCCTTCCATCAGCACGTAGAGGAAGTCGTTGACCTCGCCCTCGGCCGTCAGTTGGGCGTCGCGCGGAAAGCGCTGCAGGAACGCGCTGCGCGTGAGCCTCGTGAAGGTCTCGGCGGAAGCGCTCCGCAGCAACGGCAACTGCTGGATACGCAGGAGATCGGCGGGTTTGAGAGTCATGCGAAGGGCTTTCAACAAGGGCGCCGGTCCATCGCTATAGGCCCTTAGGGGCCCCTCGAACCTTGACCGTCGTCAATGTTCGAGCCGATTTCGGTCAAGACGCCAGTCGCGCTGGCGCGTAGCGACGAGGGTCGACACCGTGGGCGGTCAGCTCTGCCGGCGTTTCCTCGCCGAGGATCAGGCTCGCCGCCAGTTGGCTGACCGCGGGCGAGGTCTGGACGCCGAAGCCGCCCAGCCCCGCCAGCCAGAAGAAGCTCGGGGCGTCAGGCGCCCAGCCGATCACCGGCGCCCGATCGCGGGCGAAGGTCCGCAGGCCCGCCCAACTGCGCTCGACCCGCGCCACTCGGTGATCGCACATGGTCTCGAACCGCAGGATCGCTCGCGCGATGTCGACCTTCTCGGGCGCGGCGTCGCAAGGTCGCGAAGGCTGGGCGTCGGCCGGGGTGATCAGCAGGGCGCCGTGGTAGGGCCGGAAATAGAACCGTTCGCGCACGTCCTTGACGATCGGCCAGGCCGAGAACCCTTCGCGTGCGACCGGCGGAGCCAGGACGACGGTGCGGCGCAGCGGCGTCAGGCCGAGGGCGGCGACACCGGCCGCCTCGGCCAGGGCGTCGGCCCACGGGCCGGCCGCGTTGACCAGGATCCTCGCCTCCAGCGTCCCGTGCGCGCCTGCCAGCCGCCAGCCATCGCCGCGCCGCTCGATCCCGGGCTCGCCCGTGTCGACCATGAGATGAGCGCCGGCCTCGAGCGCCATGCGGCGAAACAGGTCCAGCAGGGCCGCGACGTCGATGTCACCGGCCTCGGCTTCCAGCCAGGCGCCGTCGATCACGTCCTCCCGCAGGATCGGGAACAGGTTCACGGCCTGGCGCGGTGACAGCGCCTCCAGGGGGACATCCGCGGCCTGGGTCAGGCCGAACGGCGCCAGGTGCGGCAGGCGGCCGACATGCAGCGCCTGGCGCGGCTGGAAGATCACGCCGATCGGGTCGAGCGCCGCCGTCAGGAACGCGCGGCTGGCGCGAGTCAGAGGGCCGACGTCGGGCCCGCCGTACGAGGGCAGGAACATCGCCGCCGACCGCGCGGTGGTCATGCTGCCCAGGGCGGGTTCGCGCTCGACTAGGGCCACCTTCAGATGAGGCGTCAGACGGGCGGCCAGGGCGACACCGGCGATCCCGCCGCCCACGATGGCGACATCGACCCGCACGTTACAGGACCTCCATCGACAGCATACCGGCCTCGCCGTGCAGATAGCCGTTGATCAGCGGTCCCGGCGGCCGCGTCGCCGCCACCGCCGCTCGCAGTCCGGCGCCGTCCAGCTCTCCGCGCACGAAGGCGCCGAACGCCGCCAGCACGGCCCGGACGTCGCCCGTGTGCGGGGAGATCCGCAGCGCCTTCACGCCCGCCGCCGCCAAGCGACCGACCTCGGCGTCGGCCAGGTGGACGCCGTGCGACATCGTCTGGATGCCGTTGACCGCCAGGAAGGGTTCGCCGTCGACAGTGCGCACGGTCATGCCGTCGGGATCGGTCTCGCAGACGAAGAGGCAGCCATCCTTATGCGTCTTGTGGGCCCGCGCGTGGTAGCAGCGCCCCGACAGCGCCAAGGGCAGCCGGCCATAGGCGAAGAGCTCGATCTCGACCTGCGGGCAAGCCTTGGCGATCGCGGCGACGGCGTCCAGCGACAGCTCGACATTGGCGCAGATCCGCTGACAGCCCCGCGCCACCAGGGCCGCCACCGCGCTTTCGTTGTAGAGGTTCAGCATCGGCCCGGCGACGAAGGCCGCGCCCTTCGGCAGACAGGCCAGGGCCGCGACGTCGTTGACCTCGAGCAGCGCGCTGGCCTCGGCCAGCTCGCGCACCGCCCGCGCCTCGCGCGGCGTTGCGGGTAGCGCCTGGCTGGCCCAGACCACCGACTTGCCCGCGCGGGTCAGAACCTCCTCGGCCAGCAGCAGCGATTCCACGGTCAACGGCGAGCGCTTGCCACAGACCACTTCGCCCAGATAGACGCGCGACACCTCCGGGGCGGCGGCGACCTGGGCGTAGTAGTCGGCGATACGTTCCGGCGACCACAGGAACATCAGCGGACCGACGGTCAGCTCCAGGTCGCTCATCGCCATTTCCTCTTGTAGGCGCCCTCGGTCTCGCGTCCGCCCTCGGCCAGGTCGGTCAGCATGCGGGCGAAAGGCTCGCAGTCGCGGCCGGCGTCCAAAGCGTCGATCGCGCCCCGGAAGGCCTCGGTCACCCGCCGGACATAGGTCTTGCCCCGTTGGCGGCCCTCGACCTTGATCGCCTTGACCCCGGCGGCGCGCAGATCGCGCAGCACCGTCATGGCGTTCAGGCTGACCGGATCCTCGAACAGGTATGAGGTGTCGCCCATAGCCTCGAAGCGTCCCTTGCACAGGGTCGGATAGCCGGCGGCCTCGTCCGCCGCGAAGCGGTCGATCGCCACCCCGGCCAGACGTGGCGTCAAACCGTTCGCGTCGGTCTCGAAACTGACCGCCTCGGGCGGCGAGCAGACGCCGGACAGGTTGGGCGAGCGGCCCGTGGCGTAGGACGACAGGGCGCAGCGCCCCTCGGCCATCACGCACAGGCCGCCAAACACGAAGGCCTCCAACTCGACGCTGGTCGCCTTGGCCAGGGTCGCGATCTCGGGCGCCGTCATCACGCGCGGCAGCACTACCCTGCGAACCCCGAAGGATTCGGCGTAGAAAGCGATCGCCTCGGCGGAGTTGGCGGCGGCCTGCACCGACAGGTGCAGGCGCAGGTCCGGATAGGCCTGGCGGGCGTAGGAGAGCACGCCAATGTCGGCGACGATCACCGCGTGCGCCCCAGCGGCGACCGCCGTATCGACCGATCGTCGCCAGGTCTCGTCGGCCCCGGCGCGGGCGAAGGTGTTGATGGCCACCAGCACCCTGGCGCCGTGGTCCCGGGCGAAGGTGACGGCCTCGTTCATCTCGGCGGGCGAGAAGTTCAGGCCCGGGAAGTTGCGGGCGTTCGTCTCGTCGCGCAGGCCGCAATAGACGCTGTCGGCGCCGGCTTCGACGGCGGCGCGCAGCATCGGCGGCGAGCCGGCGGGGCAGACCAGTTCGATCGACCCCACGCTCAAGCGCTCCGCCAGCGCTGGGTCGTCCAGCTCAGGCCGCGATTGACGAGATCGCGGGTCGGTCGCGGCGCGCCGATCAGGTCGGCCAAGGTCAGGTCGGCCGCCTCCAACGCATTGTGCAGGGCGACCAGCGCACTGGTGTCGCCCTCCACCTGAATCCGCCGCGAGAAGAAGGCGGCGTCGGCGTCCATCGTGCCGTCGAACAGCTGCAGGAGATCCAGCAAGGCGCCGCGAATCCGGACCGCCGCCTCCGGCGCGTCGCCGGCCGCAACCAACCGAATCGCCCCCTCGGTCCCGGCGGGGCGAAGACAGAAGGCCAATGGCAGGTCGGTCGGCGCGATCAGATAGATCCGTTGGGCATGCTCGCCCAGCCGGACGAAAGCCTCGGGATGGGCCCGCGCCAGACGACGCAGGCTGAGCGTCAGGAAAGCGCTGGGCGGCAGCAGCAACGGGCGCGCCAGCAGCGCCTCCCAGCGGCGCTTGGCGCCCTGTCGTCGAGATCCGGCCATGTCGCCTCCAAAGTTGGGGCCGCGACCCTAGGCTCGGTCGACGCGCGGGCAATGACGCCGTTCAAGGCCCGGCTTGACGCCCGTCAAGACCGCCGAAAGGCGCGTTTGAGCGTGCGCAACGTTCCGCGCCCGGGGAGACGCTAACCGTCCTCGGGCATGGAGGATGGATCATGAGTGATTGGGCCAAGGACGCGGTGGTGGCGCGCGCCAGGACGCGCGGCGTCTTCTACGTCAGCCAGATTCCGGGAACCTCGGGACTGCGCGCGCTGTGCGCCGAGCTGGTCCGCGAGGGCCTGCTGGCCCCGGCCGGCCGACGGGGCGCCATACAGGCCTACTATCCGACCGAAGGCGCGAACTTGGCGGCGCGCAACGTCCAGGATCGTCCGGCGCCGTAGTCGGAAGGCAGAGGAGATCAGCATGGACATCACCGCCGCCCTGCCCCTTCATCATCTGGCCGTTCGCGACATCGCGATCCGTCGGCCCGGAGCGACGGCCGTCTTCCGCCGCTTCAAGATCGACTATTGCTGCGGCGGCGGAGCGTCGCTGGCGGCGGCTGCGGAGAAACGCGGGGTCGAGGTCGACAAGCTGATCGCCGCGCTCGAGGCGGCGACGCCGACGGACGAACCCGCGCCCACCGAGACCACCGCGCTGATCGACCATCTGCTGGAGCGTTACCACGAGGTTCACCGCCGCCAGTTTCCGGAGGCGATCCGTCTGGCCGCCCGGGTGGAGGCCGTGCATCGCGACAACCCCGACTGCCCGGCCGGGCTCTCGCAGCACCTGGCCTTCATGTTCGACGACCTCGAGATGCATCACCAGAAGGAGGAGATGGGTCTCTTCCCGATGATGCGCCGGGGCGACGCCGACGCGGCCGGCCCGATCGCCTGCATGGAGGCCGAGCACGAGGACGTCATCGAGCAGCTGAAGGGCCTGGCTCGGCTGACGAACGACTTCGCGCCGCCGCCCGGGGCGTGCAACACCTGGCAGGCGCTGTACGCGCTGTGCCGCGAGATCGACGCCGACCTGCGCGATCACATGCACCTGGAGAACAACGTCCTGTTCCGCCGCTTTGGCGGCTAAAGCCCTTGGAGCGCGCCTGGGGCGGGCAACCGCTTTCGCTTAACTTGGCGCGCTCTAGCCCGGCTCGCGCACCGACAGCGCCATGCGCACGAGTTCGGAAAGGCTGCGCGCCTGCATCTTGGTCATCAGGTTGGCCCGGTAGATTTCCACCGTGCGCGGGCTGATGCCCAGGTCGTAGGCGATGACCTTGTTGGCCTTGCCTTCGACCAGGCCGCCCAGCACCTCGCCCTCGCGCGGGGACAGGGCGGCGATGCGCTTGCGGGTCTCCGACAGCGCGGCGTCCTGCTCGCTCTGGGCCTTGCCCTGCTGCAGCGCGGTCTGGATGGCGGAGAGCAGCAGCTCTTCGTCGAAGGGCTTCTCGATGAAGTCGACCACCCCGGCCTTCATCGCCTCGATGGCCAGCGGCACGTCGGCGTGGCCGGTCATGACGATCACCGGCGCGCGATAGCCCCGCTCCTTGAGCTGACGGACCATCTCGATGCCGTTCATCTCGGGCATGCGCACGTCGGTGAGAACGCAACCGCCGTCCTCGGGCAGGTCCTGCAGGAACGCCACGGCCGACTCGAACAGGCGATACGGGATGCGATTGACCTGCAGCAGGAAGCCCAGCGAGTCACGCATGGCCGCATCGTCGTCGATGATGTGAACGACACCCTCACTCAAGATCCAGGTCTCCTTCCACGGTCTTCAGGGTGAACTTGAAGGTCGCGCCGCCGCCCTCGGTGGGTTCGACCCATAGTCGGCCGCCGTGCGCCTCGATGATCGTCCGCGAGATCGACAACCCGACACCCATTCCGTTTCGCTTGGTGGTCATGAACGGCGAGAACAGATTGTCGGCGATTTCTGGGGCGATTCCAGGCCCCGTGTCGCTGACCGTGACGAGGGCTTCGTCGGCCAGGCGTCCGACGCTGATGTTCAGCTCGCGTCGCTCGCTGTCTTCCATGGCGTCGACGGCGTTGCGAACCAGGTTGACGATCACCTGCTGGACCTGAACCCGGTCGGCCAGCACCTGGTCGACCTGGTTGTCGTAGCCGAAGCGCACGCCGACGCCCAGTTCGCGCACACCGACCAGGGCCAGGGCCGCGGCCTCCTCGACCATGCGCTTGAGGCTTTCGATGTGCTTCTCGGTCTCGCCGCGCGCCACGAAGTCGCGCAGGCGACGGATGATGGCCCCCGCGCGCAAGGCCTGCTCGCCGGCCTTGTCCAGCGCGCCGCCCAACAGGACGCGGTCGATCTCGGGTTCTTCCAGCAGCCGACGCCCGCCCTTCAGATAGTTGGCCATGGCCGACAGCGGCTGATTGATCTCGTGCGCCAGGGCCGAGGCCATCTCGCCCATAGAGGTCAGGCGCGCGATGTGCACCAGCTCGCCCTGCAGCTCCTGCAACCGGGCCTGGGTGCGCTGGGTCTCGGTCAGGTCGCGTACGAAACCGGTGAAGAAGCGGCCTCGCCCGGTGCGGATCTCACCCACCGCCAGTTCCATGGGAAAGGTCGAGCCGTCCTTGCGCTCGCCGATGACCACGCGTCCCAGGCCGATGATCCGTCGCTCGCCCGTGGCGTAGTAGCGCTGCAGGTAGCCGTCGTGCGCCGAGCGGTAGGGCTCGGGCATCAGCCGGCTGACGTTCTGGCCGAACATCTCGGCGGCCGTCCAGCCAAACAGGCGCTCGGCGGTCGAGCTGAACGATCGCACCAGGCCCGCCTCGTCGATCAGCACCATGGCGTCGGGCACGGTGTCGAGGATCGAAGCCAGGTGAGCCTCGCGCAGCAGGAGGTCCTCGGTCACCCCATCCGCGCGCCGGCGCGCGATGCGGAAACGCTCGCCGCCAAAGCTGATGGCGCCGCTGACGGCCACGTATAGCCCCGCGCCGATCCAATCGCCCAGATCGAGGCCGTCGGTTCGGCTGCCCAGGGCCAACAGGGCCACAAGTCCCAGGAGGCTGGCCAGCAATCCGCCGGCCAACCCGCGATAGGCCGCCGCGGCGACCACCGCCGGAAAGAAGAAGAGATAAAGCCCGCGATCGCCCAGCAATGGCTCGAACAGCAGGCGCGTGGCCGCGCCCAGTACGACGAGCCCCACCGCGATGCCCGCGGCCATCGCCCATTCCCGCACCGGGTCCGGTCGCGATTTGAGGAATTCGTCGATGGTCATGCCTCCGCGCTAGGACCGGTCGAGGGGCCTGGCCACCCAGGGATTCCCCTTAGGGTCAGACCAGAATTTTTCGACCAGCCGCGCGGTCGTATCAAGCTTCCCATCGGGCGGCCAAGGGGCCGTCACTTGTAAAAGGGCAGCGGCCATGACTGGTCCCCAAATTAATCTGGACGTCCACCATCAGCCCAAGGGCGTTTCGGACGTCGTCGCCTTCGGTTTCGTCAAGGCCCTGCGCTTCTGCGCCGACACCTTCTTCGCCAAGCGCTACGGCCACCGCGCCGTGGTCCTGGAAACCGTCGCGGCGGTGCCAGGCATGGTCGGCGCCACGCTGAACCACCTGAAGTGCCTGCGCCGGATGGAAGGCGACAAGGGTTGGATCAAGACCCTGATGGACGAGGCCGAGAACGAGCGCATGCACCTGATGACCTTCATCGAGGTGGCCAAGCCGACCCTGTTCGAGCGCTTCGTGGTCGTCGCCGCCCAGTGGGTCTTCTACCTGTTCTTCTTCGGCCTCTACCTGGTCAGCTCGAAGACCGCCCACCGCGTGGTCGGCTATTTCGAGGAAGAGGCGGTGATCAGCTACACCCACTATCTGGCCGAGATCGACGAGGGCCGCAGCCCCAACGTCGCCGCGCCGCAGATCGCCCTCGACTACTGGAACCTGCCCGCCGGCAGCACCCTGCGTGACGTGGTCGAGGTCGTCCGCGCCGACGAGGCCCACCACCGTGACGTCAACCACGGCTTCGCCAACGAGCTGTGCGGCCTGCCCACGGGCGACGTGGCCCCCTGCCCGCCGCACGTGGTTCTGGAGCCGAACTGGAAGGCGGCCGCCTGATCTCCCTCCTGCTCCCCTAGGGCGGCAGCGTCGAAAGGCGCCGCCGCCCACGCCCGGAACCCGTCCCGTGTCCATCGCCCTCTCTCCCAACGCGCCCCGCATCCTGATCCTCGACCAGGACGCGGCGGTCCGTCAGGCGCTTTGCTTTTCGCTGGCCCTGGACGGTTACGCCGTCGAGCCCTTCGGCGATCCGCGCAGTTTCACCCAGCGCCTGGACACCGAGGTCGTCGACGCGGTCATCATCGGCCACGCGCCCCCCACGATCCGGGGGCCGCAACTGGTCGAGCAGGTCCGCGCGCGCAACGCCAGCACCGCCGTCTTGATGACCGCGACCAATCCGACCACCGAACTCAGCCGCGCCGCCCAGCGGGACCGGGTGTCGCTGATCGAGAAGCCTCTCCTGGGCGACGCCCTGCTTCAGGCTCTGGACGCCGCCCTCTCCCGCTAGAGCGGGTTTGTCGCCGCACAACGACGGCGCCCGTCCACCGCCGCAGAGTCGTTCCATGTCCACAGCACAGCAACGCCGCGCCTATGCCGGCCCCGCCCTGTTCAGCTACGGCTTCAGGCCCTTCTTCTTCTCGGGCGCGATCTGGGCGGCGCTGTCGGTGCCGCTGTGGATCTGGTCGCTGATGGGCGGACCGGCGATCGCCGGACACCGCGACTGGCACATCCACGAGATGCTCTTCGGCGTCCTGCCCGCGATCGTCGCTGGCTTCCTGACCACGGCCGTGCCCAACTGGACGGGTCGGATGCCCGTGATCGGCGGCAAGCTGGCGGCCCTGTGGTCCCTTTGGCTGGCCGGTCGCCTCGCGATGCTGACCGAAGTCTTCATCGGCCCCGTCGCCGTCTGGATCGACGCGGCCTTCACCATAGTCTTCGCCCTGGTGATCTGGCGCGAGGTGCTGTCGGGCAAGAACTGGCGCAACCTGCCGATCTGCCTGCTGACCAGCCTTCTGGCCGGCGCCAATATCGCCTTCCATCTGGACACGGCGCTTGGACTGCAAGGTCTGGGATGGCGCATGGCGTTGGCGGCGGCGACCGGCATGCTGGCCCTGATCGGCGGCCGCATCACGCCCAGCTTCACCACCAACTGGCTGCGCCAACGGAGCGTCACGCCCCTGCCCACGCCCTTCAACACTCTGGACAAGGTCGCGGTGGTCGGCGCGGCCGTGGCCGCCCTGGCCTGGACGGCGTTCCCCGACCAGCCCGTCGTCGGCCTCCTTCTGCTGGCGGCTGGCGTCGTCAACCTGGCCCGCATGAGCCGCTGGCGGGGCCAGAAGACCACGGCCGAACCGCTGCTGACGATCCTGCACATCAGCTATGCGTGGCTGGCCATAGGCCTGATCCTGCTGGGCGCCAGTGTCCTGACGCCCTTGGTTCCCCTGGCGGCGGGCGTGCACGCCCTATCGGCCGGCGCCATCGGCGTCACCTGCCTGGCGGTGATGTGCCGGGCCACGCGCGGCCACACGGGCCGTCCCCTGACCGCCGACAAGGCGACCATCGGGATCTTCGTGGCGATCAATCTGGCCGCCCTGCTCCGGGTCGCCGCGCCGTTCGCCGCGGAGTTCCAGCCCGGCCTTCTGGTCCTGGCCGCCCTTTGCTGGAGCCTGGCCTACGGCGGCTTCGCGATCGCCTACGGTCCGATGCTCACCCGCCCCCGCAAGTGATCCAGATCAAGGCGGGAGCGGTTCGAACCGCGCCTATTGGGCAAGATCGCAACGGAGCCGCCGCATGAAGATCGCCTTGATCCTGGCCCATCCCTCGTCCGCCAGCTATGGCGCGGCCCTGGCCAAGGTCTGCGTCCAGGCCCTCAGCGAGGCCGGCGCCGATGTCGTCGTTCGCAACCTCTACGCCATGGACTTCGATCCGCGCCTGACCGCCACCGAGCTGGCCGGCGGCGGTCAGCGCCCGGCCCCCGACGTCGTGGCCGAGCGTAGCCTGCTCGGCGCCGTCGATGGCCTGCTGCTGGTCTATCCGCTGTGGTTCAACGGCCCACCCGCGATCCTCAAGGGCTATGTAGACCGCGTCCTGAGCGCCGGCTTCGGCTACCAGCCCACCGCGCATGGCGCCGACCCATTGCTGGTGGGCAAGACGCTGATGAGCGTCACGACGTCGGGCGCGCCCGACGTCTGGGTCGAGAAGACCGGCGCCCTCAACACCCTGAACCGGCATTTCGACCTGCACCTCTCGGCCATGACCGGCCTGCGCGTGGTGGGCCACGAGCACCTGGGCGGCATCGGTCCCGACATGGGCCCGGACTTCGCGGAGCGCGGCTTCGACCAGGTGCGCGCTTCTGTCACGGCCGCGATCCTTGGAACCGAGCTCGGCTAAGTAGAACTCCCAATGGAGGCGCCCCCCTCGCCCCCCCTAGGCTCCACGCAGCTCTGGGGGACTCCATGCCGGTTCAATACTTCCAAGATCCTGGCGGCCCGGCCGCGACCCGACGCGCCGAAGCGGCCTTCGAGGCCCTCGCCCACGTCCAGCGCTTCGAGCCCGGCGAGGAGATCTACGGCCAGGAAGCGCCCACCGAGGCTTTCTACAAGGTGGTGAGCGGCGTCGTGCGCGGCGCCTGCCTGATCTCGGATGGCCGGCGGCAGGTCGCCGCGTTCTATTTTCCCGACGACATGTTCGGCCTCGAGATCGGCGTTAGCCATCGCCAGGCCGCCGAGGCCCTGACCCGCTGCGAGGTCCAGATCGTCAAGCGTCGCGCCCTGGCGGTGGTCGACGCCGGCGCCCAGATCGAGCGGATGATCTGGCGGGTGACCAGCCAGCAACTGGAACGCGCCCAGGAGCGCTCGATGCTGCTGGCCCGCCGCAACGCTTACGAGAAGGTCGCCTGCTTCCTGATCGAGATCGCGGAACGGGGCCCGGGTCCCTGGGCCAGCCTGCCCATGTGCCGCCAGGACATCGCCGACTATCTGGGCCTGACCATCGAGACGGTGTCGCGCATGCTGACCCAGCTGCAGCATGACGGCCTGATCTGCCTGGACGGCTCGCGCCGCTTCCAGATCGTCCGCCTCCGCCAGCTGGCCTCCAGCCTGGCCGCCTGACGCACCGTTCCCCACAAGAGAAAGCCCCCGTCGACTGGGCCAGTCGACGGGGGCTTACGGAAGAACGTCCGTGCATGGAGGAGGTCGGGGACGCTCTCGCCGATCTCTTAGAACTGGCGCGAGATGCCGATCGAGCTGACCAGCGGATCCAGGTTCACCTTGGCCTTCAGCGCACCGCCATTGATCTTGGCGTCGGTGTCGAAATAGACCTTCTTGATGTCGGCGTTGATCAGCCAGCTGTTCTTCAGCTTTATGTTGACGCCCGCCTGGATGGCGTAGCCGACGCCGTCGTCGACCTTCACGGTGAAGCCGTTCTTGTTCTTGTCGCTGTAGAACAGCATGTAGTTCAGGCCCGCGCCGACATAGGGGCTGACGCGCGCGTTGGGCAGCGGGTGGTACTGCAGGGTGACCACCGGCGGCAGAACCCAGGTCTTGTGAACCAGGACGTCGGTGCCCGGACCTTGCGCCCGGATGTCATGCTGGGTGGTGCCCAGAATGGCCTCGACGGCGACCTTGTCGGTCAGGAAGTAGGTGAAGCCCAGGGTCGGCTTCACGTCGTTCCCGACGTGGGCCTTCAGGCCGCTGGCCGCGCCGGCGGCGGTGACGATCGCGGCGTCCTTGTCCGGCGCCACTTGGGTCGCGCGAACGTGGACGATCAGGTCGCCCTTGGCGTTCGGCTTGAAATCTTGGGCATGAGCCGCGCCGGCGAACAGCAACGTGGTCGCGGCGGCCGAAATCAGGAGGCTCTTCATTCTCTATCCCCGTACATTTGGCGACATCAATTACGTCGCAGTACTGTTCTAGAGATTGCTCGAACTCGAAACCTTGATCTCAATCAGCTTTATATGCGCCCGTTCCTCAGGATGATTACGTAAGACCTGAGCGACTTTATCGATCGCTGTCCGGCCCTTCATCCAGATGATCATAGAGGATGCGTTCGGCGTCGCCCTTGGGATCCTCGTATTGACCGGAGCGCATGGTCCAGAAGAAGGCCAGCAGACCCAGCGCGCCCAAGCCCACCGAGGCCGGCGCCAGGAAAAGGATGATGTTCATCGGCGACTCCTCAGGGCAAGGCGCGGACGGGCGGCGTTCAGCAGCACCACCATCGACGAACCCGACATGGCCAGGGCCGCGATGAATGGGTTGACGAAGCCCAGCATGGCCGCCGGCGCGGCGACCAGATTATACAGCGCCGAGAAGCCGAAGTTCTCAAGGGCCCGGCGACGGGCTTCGCGGGCGGTCTCGATCGCCTCGATCACGACGCCCAAGCCTTCGCCCGTGAAGACGAGATCGGCGGCGTTCTGGGCGGCGTCGACCGCCGCGCCCGGCGCCATCGAGGCGTGCGCCTTGGCCAGGGCGGCGGCGTCATTCAGGCCGTCACCGACCATCAGCACCTTGCGGCCGTCGGCCTTCAGCGCGTCGACGATCGAGGCCTTCTCGAACGGCGTCAGGCCGGCGCGCCAGTCGGTGATGCCGGCCTCGCGACAGATATCCCGAACAGGACCGGCCAGATCGCCCGAGAGCACCTCGACGGACAAGCCGAGGCGGCGCAAGCGGGCGACCGTCTCGGCCGCGTCGGCGCGCAGCTGATCCTCGAACACGAAGCGGATTTTGACGTCGCCCTCGAACCCGAACCACAGCTCGGTCTCGCGGACGTCGCCGCCCTCGACCCCGACGAAGGCCGCGCGACCCAGGCGCGCGCGGCGGCCGTCGATCAGACCTTCCACGCCCTGCCCGGCCGTCTCGACGCAATCGCTCGCCACCAGACCGACGCCGGCCTCCAGCGCCAGGGCCTTGGCTAGCGGGTGACGCGAGGCTCGCGCCAGCGGCGCGGCCAGGGCGACCAGATGCGCGGGCGCGTCGATCAGACGAGGCCGGCCTTCGGTCAGCACGCCGGTCTTGTCGAACACGACATGATCCACTTCGGCCAAACGCTCGAGCGCCGCGCCGGACTTGACCAGCACGCCCTTGCGGAACAGTCGGCTGCTGGCGGCGATCTGCACGGCCGGCACGGCCAGACCCAGGGCGCAGGGACAGGTGACGATCAGCACTGCGGCGGCGCGCAGCAGCGCCTCGCGCGGACCCAGGCCCAGCGCCCAGCCGCCAACGAAGGTCAGGGCCGCGATCGTGTGGACCACCGGGACGTAGAGCGCGGCGGCCTTGTCGGCCAGGCGGACATAGGCCGAACGGGTCTGGGCGCCGGCCTCCATCAGCCGGGCGATCGCCGACAGCGTCGAGTCCTCGCTCCTGGCCGTGGCGGTCATGACCAGGCGGCCCGACAGGTTCAGCGCGCCGGCGTGCAGGCGCGCGCCGGCGCCGACCGGGGCCAGCGCCGTCTCGCCGGTGATCAGGGCGTTGTCCAGATCCGAGCGCCCGCTCTCGACCAGACCGTCGACCGGAACGCGCTCGCCCGGCGCGACGACCAGGCGATCACCGACCGCCACCTCGGCGACCGGCACGCCCTGCTCGACCTCGCCGTTGAGGCGCATGGCCACAGGTGTCTGCAGGGCCAGAAGATCGCGCGCGGCCGAGCGGGCGTTGGCGCGCAGGCGATGATCCAGATAGCGGCCGATCAGCAGCAGGAACAGCAGCGTCACCGCCGCATCGAAATAGGCGTGCTTGCCGTGGAGGATCGTCTCGGAGAAGCTGACGATCAGGGTCAGGATGACGCCGATCGAGATCGGCACGTCCATATTGGCCTTGCCGCGCTTCAGCGACGCCCAGGCCGAGCGGAAGAACGGCCGGCCAGCGAACAGGGCGCACGGCGTCGCGACGATCGCCGCCATCCAGTACATCAGGGTCAGGGTCGAGGCGTTCAGCTCCTGGCCGAACAGGCCCGCCCAGGCCGGCACCGTGAACATCATGACATTGCCGGCCCCGAAGCCGGCGACACCCAGGGCCAGGGCCAGTTCGCGGCCCTCGCGATCCTGGGCGGCCTTGGCCTCGGTCGGGTCGAACAGGCAGGCGCGATAGCCCAGGCCCTCGACCGTCTCGACCACGGCCTGCGGATCGGCCCTGCCTGGCTCCAGCTCGACCGCCAGCTTGCCGGTGGTGAGGTTCAGGCGCGCGGCGTCGACGCCGGGCATGCCGCGAACGGCCTTCTCGATCTTGCTGATGCAGCCGGCGCAACGCGCGCCGCTGACCAGCAACTCGACCCGCCCTCGCCCCGCCTCGTCGCGCTGGACGAAGGCCTCGAGGTCACGGTGTTGCGCGAGCCCCTGTGTCGCCGAGGCCTGGGTCATGGCGCCACCAACCGGGTTTCGATTTCGATCATGTCGCGGGAATTGCGGGCGACGCCCCGCAGGTCCCAGGCGCCGTCCAGGCGGGCCGACGCCGCGTAGCGACCCTGGCCCAGCGGCTTGAAGTTCAGAGTCTGACGACCGGTCTCGGTCGCCGGGCGCTCCAACACGCCGGTCACCGACAGGCCATCCAGCGGCTTGCCGGTGCGGTCCTCGATAAGGACGACGACCGACTTGCCATCCGGCGTCCGCACGCCGACCTCCCAGCCTAAGGCCGCCTCGCGACGTCGCTGGGCCAGGGTCTTGTTGAAGGCCAGGCCCGCCTCATACGGGTTGGACGCGACCTCGCCCGAGAAGCTGCGATAGGCCTTGACCATGAACAGCGTGTCGACGGCGATCACGATGCCGAAGAACAACACCATGGCGGTCAGCACGTGCCAGCCGGTGATGCGCCCCTTTTCGGAGACGGGCTTTTGGGGAACGGGCTTGTGGAGGGGATGGGCGGCGACGGTCATTGCGGGTTCGCGGCTCCAGAGAGGAAGACGGTCTTGGTCTCGGCCCGGATGTCGCCGGAGCGGATGACGAAGCGGCCGGGAACGCTGGCGGGCCTTTCGCCCTCCAGGTCCGGCGGCGCGGTGACGAAGACGCGCAGCGGCGAGACCTGGTCGGCGGGCACGACGATGCTGACCGTGCGGCCGGTCTGGCCGGGCTGGCTCAGATGCGCGCCGGGCACGCCCTCGAAGGTGATGTCGAAGGTGCGTGGCTCGAAGGTGCGGTTGCCGATCTTCAGCGTGTAGCCGTCACGCACAGCTCCGTCGTGCATGCGCACGAAGATCGGGTTGCGATCACGAATGACGCTGAGATCCGCCTTGGGGCGGGTGACCAGCGACCACAGCGTCAGGCCGCCGACGACGGTCATGGCCAGGGTGTAATAGATCGTCCGTGAACGGATCGGCTTGTAGACGGACTTCTCCCCCTTGGAGCGGGCCGCGACGGCATAGTCGGAGTCGTAGGCGATCAGGCCGGTCGGCCGACCAACCTTGACCATCATATCATCGCAGGCGTCGACGCAGAGGCCGCAGTTGATGCATTCCAGCTGCGCGCCGTCACGGATGTCGATGCCCATCGGACAGACCACGACGCACTGGTGGCAGTCGATGCAGTCGCCGCGGCCTTCCCAGCTCTGGCCCTTCTTGTGCGGGCCACGAGTCTCGCCGCGATAGGCCAGATAGGTGACCTGCAGCGAGTGGTCGTCGAGCATGGCGCCCTGGATGCGGGGCCACGGGCACATGTAGGTGCAGACCTGCTCGCGCATCCAGCCGGCGAAGATGTAGGTGGTGCAGGTCAGCAGGAAGCAGGAGGCGTAGGCCGTGATCGGCGCGTCGCCGGTCCAGAACGTGCGGATCAGGGTCGGCGCGTCATGGAAGTAGAAGATCCAGGCGCCGCCGGTGCCGAAGGCGATGCCCAGCCAGACCAGATGCTTGCCGGTCTTGCGCCAGATCTTGTTGAACGACAGCGGCGCGGCGTCCAGGCGCATGCGGGCGTTGCGGTCGCCCTCGAACAGGCGCTCGACCACGATGTAAAGGTCGGTCCAGACGGTCTGGGGACAGGCATAGCCGCACCACAGGCGGCCGAACAGCGCGGTGACCAGGAACAGCGCCAGGGCCGCCATGACCAGCAGCCCGGTGAAGATGTAGACCTCTTGGGGCCACAGCTGAATGTCGAAGAAGTAGAAGCGCCGCCCCGTGAAGTCGACCAGCGCCGCCTGTTGCGGGAAGCCCTCCGGCCGATGCCAGCGGATCCACGGCGTGACGTAGTAGACGGCCAGGGTGAAGATCAGCAGCGCCCACTTCACCGCCCGCCACTTGCCGTGCACGAGCTTGGGATAGATGGGCTGGCGCGGCTTGTAGAGCTGCCCCTCGGGCCCGCCTTTGCCCTTCGCCCGGGCGGCGGCCGAGACCGCCGACCGGGCGTCGGATTTTGGACGCGTATTGTCGATTAAGGTGGGCATAGCCCTTACTGACCGCCAGCGTTGGAGTGAATATAGACCGCCAGGGCCTTGATGGTCTCGGGGCTCAGACGACCCTGCCAGGTCGGCATGACCCCGCCGTTGCCGGCGAAGATCTGGCCACGGATAGCCGTGCGATCGGCGCCATACAGCCAGTCGGCGTCGGTCAGGTTCGGCGCGCCGAGCTCGACCATGCCCTTGCCCTCAGGCCCGTGACAGGCCGAGCACTGGGCTTCGAACAGCGGCTGGGCGCGAGCCACCGCGGCGGCGTCGGCCGGACGGCCCGACAGCTTGACCACGTATTCGGTCAGGTCGTCGATCTGGGCCGGCTGCAGCATCTCGTCGCGACCGAAGGCCGGCATTTGCGACATGCGCGCGCCTTCGGCGCCGGTCCGCACGCCGTGGGTGATGGTGTACTGGATGTCCTCCAGCTTGCCGCCCCACAGCCAGACGTCGTCGCGCAGGTTGGCGTAGCCCTTGCCGCCCGTGCCGCCGATGCCGTGGCAGGTGGCGCAGTTGTCGCCGAAGACCGACTGGCCGACTTGCTGGGCGTAGGCGTTGAGTTTCGGATCCTTTTCGATCTGCTCCAGGCTGGCGGTGCGCAGCTGCGCCGCGCCCTCCCCGCGCTTGACGTCCAGGGCGGTCAATTGCTTGCTGACCTCGACACGGTCGGACTGGTGCAGCAGGCCCTTGGTGTAGCCATGGATGCCAGGCCAGGCCGGCATCAGGATCCAGTAGCCGATCGACCAGGCGATCGATGCGTACCAGACCCACAGCCACCAGCGGGGCAACGGGTTATCCAGTTCCTTGATGCCGTCCCACTCGTGACCGGTGGTGTCGACGCCGGTGACCTCGTCGGTATCTCGTTCGTGAGCCATCAGACCAGCTCCTCGTCATCCAGCGGCATACGCGCGGCGTGTTGGAATTCAGCCTTCTTGGAAGGCCGCAAGGCGTAGACGACGCCCGCGAGGAAGATCAGGCCGAAATAGATCAGCCCGCCTTGCTGCGCGATGCGCGCCACGGTCTCGTAGGTCAGGCCGCTCATCGCTGGTTCTCCGGCGACTGGGCCTTGTAGGACTTGAAGTCCACCATGGTGCCCAGCATCTGCAGGTAGGCCACCAGGGCGTCCATCTCGGTGATCTTGTTCGGATCGCCGTCGAAGTCGCGATTGACGATCTTCTCGCCATAGCGGGCGCGCAGGCCCACCGCATCGGTCGAGAACGGATCGGCCTGGGCCTCGAGATCCTTCTTGGCGTTGGTGATCATGTCCGCGGTGTAGGGCACGCCGACGGTGTGCTGGGCCTTCATCCGGTCGACGATGTCGCTGTAGTCCAGCTCCTTCTCGGCCAGGAACTTGTAGGGCGGCATCACCGACTCGGGCACGACCGAGCGCGGATCGATCAGGTGGTCGCGGTGCCAGCTGTCGGAGTACTTGCCGCCCACGCGGGCCAGGTCCGGACCGGTGCGCTTGGACCCCCATTGGAACGGGTGGTCGTACATGCTCTCGGCGGCCAGGCTGTAGTGACCGTAGCGCTCGACCTCGTCACGCAGCGGGCGGACCATCTGCGAGTGGCAGAGGTAGCAGCCTTCACGGACATAGATGTCGCGGCCGGTCAGCTCGAGCGGGGTGTAGGGACGAACACCCTCCACCTTCTCGATCGTGCTCTGCAGCCAGAACAGCGGGGCGATTTCAACGAGGCCACCGATCGACACGACGACGACGATCCCGATGATGAGCAGCAGCGAGTGCCGCTCGAACTTGGCATGGTGTTTCCAGAGAGACATCGGAACCTCAGGCGATCGCGGTGGCGGCGGCGGTCGACGTATCGTCGGCCAGCTCGGCGTCAGCCGTTTCGGGATTGGGGGTCGCGATCGTCAGCCACATGTTGACGATCATGATCACGGCGCCGGCCAGGAACATCAGACCGCCGATGGTGCGGATGACGTTCTCGATATGCTTGGCGGAGACCGTTTCGATGAAGCTGTAGGCCAGGAAGCCTTGGGGCGTGTATTCGCGCCACATCAGGCCTTCCATGATGCCCGACACCCACATCGCGGCGATGTAGAGCAGGATGCCGGTGGTCGCGATCCAGAAGTGCCACTCGATCAGCTTGGTCGAGTACATTTCCTTCTTCTTCCACAGCCACGGCACCATGCAGTAGATCGCGCCGAAGGTGATGAAGCCGACCCAGCCCAAGGCGCCCGCGTGGACGTGGCCGATGGTCCAGTCGGTGTAGTGGCTCAGCGCGTTGACGGCGCGGATCGACATGACCGGACCTTCGAAGGTGGCCATGCCGTAGAAGGCCATGGCGACCACCATCATGCGGACGACGGGGTCGGTGCGCAGCTTGTCCCACGCGCCCGACAGGGTCATCAGGCCGTTGATCATGCCGCCCCACGACGGCATCCACAGCATGATCGAGAAGGTCATGCCCAGGGTCTGGGCCCACTGCGGCAGCGCCGTGTAGTGCAGGTGGTGCGGGCCGGCCCAGATGTAGATGAAGATCAGGGCCCAGAAGTGCACGATCGACAGGCGATAGCTGAAGACCGGGCGCTCAACGCGCTTGGGCACGAAGTAGTACATCATGGCCAGGAAGCCGGCGGTCAGGAAGAAGCCGACGGCGTTGTGGCCATACCACCACTGGGTCAGGGCGTCCTGGACGCCGGCCATCACGCCGTACGACAGGTGGTTCAGCGGGCCGACCGGAACGGCGGCGTTGTTGACCAGGTGCAGCAGGGCGATGGTGACGATGAAGGCCAGATAGAACCAGTTGGCCACATAGATGTGGGGTTCCTTGCGCTTCCAGATCGTGCCCAGGAAGACCATCAGGTAGGCGACCCACACGACCGTCAGCCAAATGTCGGTGTACCAGACCGGCTCGGCGTACTCCTTGCCCTGGGTCGCGCCCATCAGGTAGCCGGTGCCGGCCAGCACGATGAACAGCTGGTAGCCCCAGAACACGAACCACGGCGTGATGCCGCCGGCCAGGCGCGCCTTGCAGGTGCGCTGGACGACCCAGAACGACGTCGCGATCAGGGCGTTGCCCCCGAAGGCGAAGATCACCGCCGAGGTGTGCAGCGGCCGCAGGCGGCCGAAGTTCAGCCAGCCGGCTTCCGGGAAGTAGAAGATCCTCGGCCAGGACAGTTGGGCGGCGATGATCACGCCCACCAGCAGGCCGGCGGCGGCCCAGAACATCGTGGCGATGACGCCGGCCTTGATGACGTTGTCGGAATACTTGCCGGGATGGTCGAGCAGCTTGCCGCCCGACAGACCCGAAGCGAGCGCGAACGAGGCGAGCACCGCGCCGATGGCGGCGGTGCCGGCCTGCAGCCGGAAGATCGGATCGTGGGTCAAGCCCGCGCCGAGAATCGCCAGAAACGCTCCGACGACACTGATGATGAGTAGCGCGCCTGAGCCCGCGGGCGGGCTTGCGCTGCCTGGGCCCGCGGACGGGCTGGCGGCATTGAGAGTGGACGGGGCGGACATGCGGACTCCGTGCGGCGAACCTTGACCCCTCAGGTCTCACGCTCCCGCAAGTCGGGCTTTGATCCTTGTCAAAGCCGACCACGTCGGATCCGCCCATGGTGAAAGCGCACTGGGAGACCGCCATGCCAGCCACGTCCGAATACATCCGCCGTCGCGTTCCGCCGATCATCGGCGTGGCCGCCCTGTTCGGCTGGCTGATCGCCTATGCCGAGGCTATGCCGCGGCTGGCCGCCGGACCGCTGTGCAGTTCGCGCGACGATCTCTTCACCCTGGCCGGGCACTGCCCCGCCTGCGGTGTCGCGGCCTTTCTGAGCCTGGCGTTCGTCGCCAGCGCGGCCTTGATGCGTCGTCCGTCGCCGGCCGCCGCGCCCGTGCGCGCCATCGGCTGACGCGCCTTCGCGGCCGAGAGCTTCTCGCCCGACAACGACGACATTCCGGCCGTCTCCGGCGACGGCGCGATCGACTCCGCCGGGCTGGCGCGGCGCATAGCCGCATGCGCCGACGACGTCCCGGAGGGCGCGCCTGCGTCTGCTTCCGGGCGATCTAGTGGACTAGCGGGTTCTAGGCGACCAGCGCCGTATGGCCTGGCCGGGCGTCGGCCTCGATGCGGAATCGGCCGATGCGGCCGGCCAGGGCCTCCGCGTCCGAGGCCAGGGCATGGGCCGCGGCGGTGGTCTCCTCGACCATGGCCGCGTTCTGCTGGACCACGCGATCCATCTCGCTGACCGAGCCGTTGACCTCGCCGAGGTTCTGGGCCTGATCCTGAGCCGAACGCGCGATGGCGTCGACTTGGACGTCGATCTCGGCGACACGGGCGACGATACGCTGCAGGGCCTCGCGCGTACGGTCGACCCGCTCGACACCGGCCTGCACCTGGGCGCCCGACGCGGCCACCAGGGTCTTGATCTCGCTGGCGGCGTCCGCCGAGCGCTGGGCCAGGGCCCGAACCTCCTGAGCGACGACCGCGAAGCCCTTGCCCGCGTCACCCGCGCGGGCGGCCTCGACGCCGGCGTTCAGGGCCAACAGGTTGGTCTGGAAGGCGATCTCGTCGATGACGCCGATGATCTTGCCGATCTGGCCCGACGAGGTCTCGATCTGGGTCATGGCCTCGACCGCCTCGGTCACGACCGGGTCGGAGTGCTCGGCCTCGCGGCGGGCGGCGGCGGCGGCGGCGTTGGCCTGGCGCGCGTTCTTGGCCGTCTCGTTGACGGCGGCGGTGACCTGGCCCAAGGCCGTGGCGGTCTCGACCAGGCTGGCGGCCTGTTGCTCGGTGCGGCGAGACAGCTCGTCGGTGGCGCTGCTCATGTCGCCAACGCCGGCGCTCATGCTGCGGGCGTTGACCGTGATCTCGCCCATGGTCGCCTGCAGACGCTCGAATGCGCCGTTGAAGGTCTGGCGCAGGGCCTCGTAGCGCGGCGCGAACGTCCGGCGCAGGCGCCAGGTCAGGTCGCCGCCCGCCAGGCTCTCGATCGCCTTCTCCAGTTCGGCGACGACCAGGGACTGTTCGGCTTCCATCGCGGCCTTCTCGGCCGCCTTTTCGGCGTTCGAGGCGTCGCGCGCGGCGCGTTCGGCCGAGGCCGTGGCGTTGGCCGCCTCGGCGTCGTGGACAGCGGCCTCGGCGCGCTCCGTGCGCGCCGACACGGTGACGAACAGGCGTGAGACGCCGGCGGTCAGCCAGATCAGCGACCAGGCGGTGGCCAGGGTGACGCCGATCCCGAAGGCGATCGACCAAATGCTCGTGGTGGCAGACAGCTTGTGGGGCGCCAGGACCGGGGCCAGGACGTCGATGCCGATGATCGCGGCGGCGGCCGCCGCGACGATCCGCCATTCGCCGAACGCCACCAGCAGCGCCAGGCCAGCCAGATAGGCCATGCGGGCCTCGGCTTGCAGCGGGTGTCCCTGGAAGGCCAGGACGAAGAGCGTGATCTGCGCCACCAGCATCATCGCCGCGCCCAACCGCTGGCCGAAACGGTCGGTCCACAGCCGATAGGCCACCAGCGCCACGGCGGCCAGGCCGGCCGTCGCCAGGGTCGAAACCAGGTCGAAGCGGCCGCAGAAGGCCTGGGCGGCGGGGATAAGGCCGGCCATCGCCACTTGGCAGGCGACGATGAGCTTTCCGCCCGTACGGCGTTGAGCCTCGATACTGTCGAACTCGATCACGGAAATTTCTCCCAAGTCGGCCTAAATCTCGACGCGAGCCGTTAATTCGAGATGACCACAGGACGATATTGGGAAAAACAGGTCGCATACGTATCAGTACTTAAAAGATGCCCGCGACGAACATCATTCTTCGAGATAACGCCAATACTGGAACCGTGCCGGCTTTCGCCTCAGACCTGCCGCTGCTCTTTGAGCAGTCGCTCGACAAGGTCGCCCAACGCGGCCTCGATGAGTGGCTTGCGCAGCACACGGGCGTATCCGGCGGATCGGGCGGCGTCTTCCAGATCCCGCGTCGTCTCGGCGGTGAGCAGGATGGCCGCGCCCCGCCAGGCCTTGGCGCGCAGCGCGGTCAGCAGGCCAAGACCGTCGCCGTCGGGAAGCCTGTATTCCGAGACCAGCACCGCCGCCTCCCCGGCCGCGCCGTCGGCGAGCGCCGGCCGACAGGCGCCGAAGGCCCGCACGTCGAGGTGGCGCGCGCGCAGATGAAGCTGCAGAGACCGCCGGATGGCGGGATCGTCCTCGACCAGCAGGATCGATGTCCGGCTTTCGGAGGCGCTGGGCGACGAGGTCATCAGACACTAGGGCGGCGGGTCGAAACTGACGGCCTAAACCCTTGCCCGACCTGAAAGTCGCTGTCGTTACGTAGACCCCCTAGGTGATCGAGGCGTCCAGCCCCGCCGCGAACGCCAGCCGCAGGGCCTCCGAGAGGTTGCGCACGCCCAGCTTGGTCATCAGATTGGCGCGGTGCACCTCGACGGTCCGGGGCGATATGCCCAGGTCGAAGGCGATCGACTTGTTGGGCAGCCCCCGCACCATGCCCTTGAACACATCCAGTTCGCGGGGACTAAGGCCCGCCAGGATCGTGGCCGCCTCGTTGGCGCGCAGGACCTTGGTCTCGGCGACTTGTAGTCGCTCCAGGCCGCGCTCGATCGCGTCGATCAGGTCGGCCTGCTCGAACGGCTTTTCCAGGAAGTCGACGGCCCCCGCCTTCATGGCGCGCACCGCGACCGAGACATCCCCGTGGCCCGTGAGCACGACGACGGGCAAAGCCAATCCTCGGGCGATCATCTCGGCCTGCACCGCCAGTCCGTCCATGTCGGGCATGCGCACGTCCAGCAGCACGCAGCCGGGCTCCAGCCCCTTGGCCTCCTTCAGGAAGGCGACGCCGGAAGCGTGGGTGGTGACAGCGTAGCCGGCGGTGCGCAGCAGGAAGCTGGCCGAACGCCGGACGGCGTCCTCGTCGTCAACGATGTGGACTACGCTTTTGTCAGCCATCGACCTGCTCCGGCTCCGCCCGGACGAGCGTGAAATGGAATTGCGAACCGCCGCCCGGACGCGGTTCGAACCAGATCCGGCCGCCGTGCGCCTCGACGATCGTGCGGCAGATCGAAAGGCCCAGGCCCATGCCCTCGGACTTGGTGCTGACGAAGGCGCTGAACAGGCCTTCGATGACATCGTCAGGGATCCCTGGACCGGAATCCGCGACGGTCAGGCGTACCAGCCCATCCGCCTGGGCCTGGCTGCTGAACCAGAGACGGCGCTCGGGGGAGTCGGCCATCGCCTCGACCGCGTTGCGGGCCAGGTTCACCAGCACCTGCTGGATCTGGACCTTGTCGACCAGCACGCGGCCGGCGACCGGATCCAGACTCACCTCGGCTTCGACGCCGTGCACCCGCGCCCCGACCAAGCCCAGCGCCACCGACTCGCGAACCAGGGCCGAGAGATCCTGAACCGTCCGGTCGACCTCGCCGCGCGCCACGAATTCGCGCAGGCGGCGGACGATATGGCCGGCGCGCAGGGCTTCGCTGACGGCGTCGTCCAGCGCTTCCAGGATCATCGGCAGGTCGTCAGGCTCGGGCCGCGTCAGCAGGCCACGGACACCTTGCACGTAGTTGGCCACCGCCGTGATCGGCTGGTTCAGCTCGTGCGCCAGGGTCGAGGCCATGGCGCCCATGGCGCTGACTCGCGAGACATGGATCAATTCGGCCTGCAGGGTCTCAAGCTTGGCCTCGGTGCGATAGCGCTCGGTCAGGTCGCGAATGAAGCCGGTGAAGACCCGCTGCCCCTCTCCCTTGGCCTCGCCGACCGCCAGCTCCATCGGAAAGGTCGAGCCGTCACGCCTCTGGCCGGTGACCACGCGGCCAAGGCCGATGATCCGCCGCTCGCCGGTGTCGACATAACGTTGCAGGTAGCCGTCGTGCCGCTCGCGGTCCGGCGAGGGCATCAGCATGCGGACATTGCGCCCGACGACATCCGCCTCCGCGTAACCGAACAGCCGCTCGGCCGCCGCGCTGAAGGACAGGATCAGGCCGTGGTCGTCGATGACGATCATGGCGTCGGGCACCGTCGACAGGATCGATTGCAGGTGGTTGGCGCTGGCGCGCAGGGCTCGCTCGCTGGCGCGCTGGTCGGTGGCGTCGCGCACGACCACGCCATAGCCCTCGAGCTTACCGCCACCGTCGCGCAAGGTCGTGACCGAGACGTGAGCCAGGAACTCCGAGCCGTCCTTGCGGACCCGCCAGTCCTCTTCCTCGAACCGGCCCTGCTCGCGAGCGCGGGCCAGGTCGACCTCGGGCTTGTCGCGTTCCTTGGCGTCCTCGGGATAGAAGACGGCGGTGTTCTGACCCAGGATCTCGGCCTCGGCCCAACCCTTCAGACGCTCGGCGCCGGCGTTCCAGATCAGCACGTCGCCCTTGGGATCGAGCATGTAGATGGCGTACTCGGCCGCTCCGTCGATCAGCAGGTTCAGCTGGTGCGCGGCCGCGCCGGCCGGCGCGTCGTCGCGTCGTCGCCTCGCCCTCACGCCCAGGGCGATCGCCGCTGTCACGAAGCCCGCCAGGGCCAAGCCGTAGGCGATCAAGTGCTGAACGTCGGCCAGTCGCGACGCCTTGCCGATATCCATGCGGTCCGCCGAAAGTCCTTGTCATCCCGATGATGGCCTGCGTCGGATGACAGGATCAAGCGTCGGATGCCCGACCGAAGCTCCGTCCTCGCGCGGCGATCCGGGAAACTACGTCGGGGGTACTACCGAATGGCGCGGGCGCCGCCGTTCGCGCGAAAAGGGGGCGAAGGAGCCAGACCCAATGCCCCAGACCCTCATCAAGACCCTACCGTGCGATCTGACGGTCACCGCGCGCACCCAAGGCGGCCTGAACATCCGCATGCGTCCGGCGACGCCGGACGACCACGGCGCCCTCGCCGCCTTTTTCGCGGGCCTCAGCCCCGAGGACCTTCGCCACCGCTTCCTGGCCAGCCTCAAGGCGGTCGATGAGCGACAGCTGGCCCTGATGACCCGCAACCAGGTCGGAGGCGACGTCACCTTCGTGTCGTGCGACGCCGCCAACAGCGCGATCCTCGCCGTCGCGACCCTGGCGACTGGTCCTGGCGACGAGCGCGCCGAGGTTGCGGTGTCGGTCCGCTCCGACCTGAAGGGCCAGGGCCTGTCCTGGTCGTTGCTGGAACACACCCTGGCCTACGCCCGCGCCGTCGGCGTCAAGGTCGTGGAGTCGATCGAGACCGCCGACAACCATCCCGCCCTGGATCTGGAGCGCGAGATGGGCTTCACGGTCCGCCCGGTGTCCGACGACCACGGCCTGCGCCTGGCCGAACTCGCCGTCGCGGTGTAGCCGCGCCGCCCGTCATGGGCGGCGCCTTTCGGCTGAATTCCGAGTGCGGCTCGCCCATGTTGGCTTCGTATCGGCGGCGAGACACGCTGATACAAAGGCAATACGAAGCCGCCCGACTGCCCTCACAATCGGATCGTCTACTCCGTCGCCGCCTTCAAAGGGGGCGCTTCAGAGACACGAGACGTGAAAAGCGCCCGTCCAGACCCGCATCGTCGACCCGCGGCGGCTGCGTCCATGACCGCCGCGTGGACGGATCGCGCGCCATCGCCGCCAAGTCCGCCGACGGAACGGGCGCGACGTTCGGTCCCGCGTCGGACCGGAAACGATGTGCCCCCGTGCTCACGCTCGTGGTTTACTGTCGCGGCCATGAGTCCGAAGACCGAAACGTCTGCCGTCGCCGAAATATTGCTGGTCGAGGACGACCTCGAGCTGAGGCGCGAAATGACCGCTTACCTCAGCGAGAACGGCCACCTCGTGCATGAGGCGGGCGACGTGCCGACCGCGCGGAAGATCCTGGCGGAGCGCGCCATCCAGGTGGCCGTGCTGGACGTGAACCTGCCCGGCGAGGACGGCCTGTCCTTGTGCCGGACCCTGGCCGGCGGCGATGGCCCCGCCATCCTGATGCTGACGGCCCAGGGCGATCCCATCGACCGGATCCTGGGTCTGGAGCTGGGCGCCGACGACTACGTGGTCAAGCCGATCATGCCCCGTGAGCTGCTGGCCCGCGTGAAGGCGCTGCTGCGCCGCCGTCCCGCCGGCATGGCGGTTCGCAAGACCAGCATCTATCGGTTCGCCGACTTCCGCCTGGACCTCGCGGCCCGCCAACTGCGGGCGCCCAACGGGGCCATCCTGCTGCTGACCCGCAGCGAGCTGGCGATCCTGGGCGCCTTGCTGGATCGCGCCCGCCAGGTGGTGCCACGCGAGGACCTGATCGCCCTGCTGCGCTCCGACGAGGCCGATGAGATGGGCCGCGCGGTCGACCTGCACATCAGCCGCCTGCGCCGCAAGATCCAGGACCAGACGGACCGCGAACTGATCCGCACCTATCGCGGCGTCGGCTACATGCTGGACGCGGGAGTGATCGGCGAATGACCTGGCGCAGACGTCTCAGCCCGCCCCTGTGGGCCCGCATCCTGGCCATCGTCGTCGGCGCCCTGGCCGCCGCCCAGGTGGTGACCCTGGTCCTGACGGTGTTCTTTCCGCCGGCTCCGCCACAGCAATACAGCCTGGCCGACATCGGCGCGGCCCTGCGCGGCGGCGACACGCCGGAAGATCGCGACCGACCGCTGGTCCTGACCTTCGAGGACACCGCGCCCAGCCTGCAAAGCCCCGGCTGGGTGGTCTCGCCACCCGCCACGCGCGACCTCGCCAAGCTGATCGGCGCGGCCGAGACCGACGTGCGTCTGTTGTTCTACGCCCCGCCGCCGCTGGTGGGCGCGCCGCTGCCCCCGCCGCCGCCCAGGGCCGAGACGGCGCCATCGCGCTTCATGTCCGGGATCGTCCAGGTCGGCCAGGCCGGTCCCGCCGGCGGGCCCGGCGGTCCAGGAGGCCCTGGCGGACCTGGCGGTTCCCCGCCGATGGCGATGCCGCCGGGTGGCGCGCCCGGCATGCGCCCTGGCGTTTTTGGCCAGCCCAATGGCGTGTTCCCGCCCCAGCGCTTCCAGCGCCCCGCCACGCAGGCGTCGCGACCCAACCGCCCGTCGAGCGGCTCGCCCTTCCCGGGCGGCGGCGCAACCCCGTCCGGCGCGTCTTCGATACGCGGTCCGGGCGGCGCCCCGCAGGGCATGGCGGCGGCGATCGGTCAGGCCATGGCCGGACGCGCGTCCAGCATGCCCGACGCCCCGAATGGACCGCCGCGCGGCCCGATCATTCGCTCGCCCCTGGATGCCGCGGTCTTCGCGCGCCCCACGGCGCGTTTGGTGCTCACCAGCACCGCCACCAGCGAGACGCCCGCCCGCGCGCCGACCACCACCGCCTTGCCGGCGCCCGCCCCGGTCGTCGTGGCGCCGGCCGCCGCGCCGCCCGTCACCGCGCTCGAGCGGATCGAGCCGGCCCGGCCCGCCACCGAGCCCGCGATCGCGCGCATCCCGCCGACCCGGGTGGCGCAGCCGGCCGTGCCCGCCGTCGTGGCTGAACGCACCCTGCCGCCGCCCAGCGCCACCAGCGGCTTCCGCCTGGGCCGCGCGCCCTATGTCGAGGGCGAGTTCGTCGCGGCCATGCGCGTCGCCGACGGTCGCTGGGCCACCGTTCGTCCCCAGCCCGAGGGCTTTCCCAACAGTTGGCAGCGTCGCGTACTGCTGTGGTTCGGCCTCTCGGTGGCGCTGATCGCACCGGTGGCCTTCTATGTCGCCTGGCGACTGGCCGCGCCGCTGAAGGTGTTCGCCGAGTCGGCCGATCGCCTGGGCCGCGAACCATCCGCCGACCTGCCGCCGCTATCGGGCCCGGCCGAGATCGGCAAGGCCGCCGACGCCTTCAACCTGATGCAGCAGCGGCTGCGGCGCTATGTCGACGACCGCACCGGCATGATCCGCGCCATCTCGCACGACCTGCGCACGCCCCTGACCCGCATGCGCTTCAAGCTGGAGCGCGCCTCGCCCGCCCTGCGGTCAGCCATCGGTCGCGACATGGACCAGATGGAGGAGATGATCGCCTCGGTGTTGGCCTTCATGCGTGACGAGACCCATGTGGCGGCGCGTCAGATCGTCGACCTGCGCTCGCTGCTGGAAGTAGTGGTCGACGACGCCCAGGGGCCCGCCAAGCTGGAGCCCGGCCCGGCCGTCCTGGCCGAGATCGACGTGGTCGGCGTGCAGCGGGTCGTCGAGAACCTGATCGACAACGCGCTCAAGTACGGCGACCAGGCGACCGTCCGCCTGGACGTCCGCGACGGCGAGGCCTTCATCGAGGTCGCCGACAAGGGTCCCGGCCTGTCGCCCGACGACCTGGAGCGCGTCTTCCAGCCGTTCTATCGCAGCGAGGCGGCCCGCGCCTCGGGCAAGTCGGGCGTGGGCCTGGGCCTCTCGGTCTCGCGATCGACCATCCGGGCCCACGGCGGCGACCTGCGCCTGCGTTCGGGCGACGCCGGCCTGGTCGCCGAACTGCGCCTGCCGCAAGCCCGCGCTTCCGCCCAGAGGGCGGTGGCCGCCTAGGATGCGGGGACGCGCTCCACGGGGACGGTGAACAGGTAGCCCGCGTGGCGGACGGTCCGGATCAGCCGGGCCCCGCCCTCGGCGCGGGCCAGCTTGCGCCGCAAGCGGCTCATCGCGACGTTGATCTGGAAGTCGCGCGCCCGCGCCTCCTCGCCCGTCTCGGCCGGCGCCAGGTCACGGCGGGCCACCACCTCCTGAGCCTTGGACACCAGGACCTGCAGCAGCTTGAACTCGGTCGGCGAAAGATCGACGGACCGGTCGCGAGGATCGAACAACTGGTGGGTCGCGGTGTTCAGCCGCCAGCCGTCGAAGCGATAGCTTTCGGAACGGTCGTACGCGCTGGTCAGGTGAACCGTCTCCTGCCGACGGCGCAGCACCGCCCGCAAGCGCGCCAGCAGCTCCCGCGCGCGATAGGGCTTGGTCACGTAGTCGTCGGCGCCGATCTCGAGGCCGACCACGATGTCGGCTTCCTCGGCCGCGGCGCTGAGCACGATGACGCCCGGCGCCAGGGCCCGCCCGCGCAGGCGACTGCAGATCGCCAGGCCCGGCTCCCCTGGCCGCATCAGGTCCAGCACCACCGCGTCGACCTCGGCCTTGGCCAGGATGTCGTCCATCTCGCGCGACGACGACGCCTCGAGCACCTCATAGCCGTGCGAGGTCAGGAAGCCGCCAAGGGTCGACAGCGCGTCGCGGTCGGAGTCGAGAAGAAGGATCCTGTGCCGCACGATCGAAAACGCCCGCTACTTTTCGGATCGTTTCGACTTAGCCAGCGTCGAGGGCGAAAAGAGTGACCGTTTGTATTGCCAGGGCGCCGATTGCGGCGCGATTGCGGCGACCTAGAGGGCTGCGGCGGCTTCCAGGCAAAGCGAGAGCAACCAGCCATTCGGAGAGTCCGCTCCGTCGGTGGCGCGCAACACCGCCCCGAACGGCGTCGGCGACGGCGCGTTGGGCGGCTCGACCATCGCCACCTTGCCGCGCTCGGCGGCCATCTGGGCCAGGCGGCGGGGCAGAATGCAGACCATGTCCGAGCGGCTGATCATGTTCAGGGCGCTGAACGAGTCCTGCACCGAAATCGGCTGATAGGCGTTACCCGCGAGGTCGTAGCGCTCTCCCCACGAGGTGACGCGGCGCAGGCCCAAATGCCCGGCCGAGGTGCGATCCGGATCGTCGTTGCCGCCGGAGACGCCCAGTCGCGGCAGACGGGCCAGGGTCTCGTAGTCGATGCCAGCGATCACCGCCGGATGGTCACGTCGCAACACCCAGACGCCGCTCTCCTCGAAGAGCTGGGTATGGGTGAAGCGCCCCGGGATCGCCTCGAAGCAGCCGATCACCATGTCGAGGCTGCCGGTGTCGAGATCCTCGGTCATGCCGGCATAAAGGCTGCGGAAATGGATCTGGACGTTCGGCGCGCACCGCAGCACCCGCTCGGCGATCAGCGGCCCCAGGACGTACGAGATGTAGGTCCCGGCCGCGATGTTGAAGACATGCTGGTCCGTGCTCGGGTCGAACTTCTGGGCCGAGACGGCGGTCTCCAGCAGCTTCAGGGCGGTGCGGGCGGTGTCGGCGATTTCCAGGGCGCGCGGCGTCGGGCGCAGGCCCGTCTGGCCGCGAATGAACAGGTCGTCGCCGACCATCTCGCGCAGGCGACGCAGGGCGTGACTGACCGCCGACTGGGACAGGCCCAAGCGCTCGCCGGCGCGCGTGGCGTTCTTTTCTTCCAGCAGGGTGACGAACACCCGGAAGAGGTTGAGGTCGGCGGTTCTGAAATTCACGGCATTCATGGCTGTCGTGAAGAGATATCATTTCTCTCATGACAGGCGGAGTCCTATTTCGCCAGCCAGGGTTCGCGGACCGAACGAACCTCGAGGATTCCCCAAAACCTATCGAGACGTGGAGCAGCGCGTGAGCGACGCTGAAGGTTACGACGCCATCGCCGAGGCCGAGATGAACGCGGCTGGCGGGCGGCGGCAGAAGACCCTGGGCCAGCGGCTGCGCTGGCCGCTGATGGTCGGCGTCCCGCTGGTCATCCTGGCGGGGGTCGGCGTCGTGCTGCTGACCGGCGGCAAGTCCGAGACCACTGACAACGCCTACGTCCAGACCAGCCGCACGGCGATCAGCACCAGCATCGACGGCCGCGTCGTCGAGATCGACGTCAAGGAAAACCAGGGCGTAAAGAAGGGGCAGGTGCTGTTCCGCCTGGATCCGGCCGACTATCAGGTCGCGGTGTCCGAGGCCGAGGCCGCCCTCGCCCAGGCCCGGTTCGACGTCCAGGGCAAGCGCGCGATCTACGCCCAGCGCCTGGCCGACCTGGCCGCCATCCAGGAAACCGCCGCCTACGCCCAGCGCGAGGCCGTCCGTCAGCGCGACCTGGCCGCCGCCGGTGTCGCCACCAAGGCCCAGGCCGACGAGGCTCGCCACGCCGCCGACCAGGCCCAGCGCCAGATCGCGGTGGTCAAGCAGCAGGTCGCCACCGCCCTGGCCGACCTAGGCGGGACCGCCGACACGCCGACCGAGCGCCAGCCGGCCGTGCTGCAGGCCGTCGCCAAGCTGGAGCGCGCCAAGCTGGACCGCTCCTATTCCGCCGTGATCGCCCCCGCCGATGGCGTGGTGGCCAAGGTCGAGCAACTTCAGGTCGGCGCGCGCGTCACCGCCTCGCAGCCGGTGTTCTGGCTGATCTCGGGCAAGCCGTGGATCGAGGCCAACTTCAAGGAAGACCAGCTGGCCCACATGCGGGTCGGCCAGCCGGCGACGGTCAAGGTCGACGCCTATGACAAGCCGCTCAAGGCGCATGTCGAGAGCTTCAGCCCTGGGGCCGGATCGGCTTTCGCTTTGCTGCCGGCCGAGAACGCCACCGGCAACTGGGTCAAGGTCGTCCAGCGCCTGCCCGTGCGCCTGACGCTGGACCAGGCCGCACCGGCCAACCTGTCCGCCGGCCTCAGCGCCAAGGCGACGGTGGACGTGCGGTCGGGCCGTCACGGATGACCCCGAAGGCGCTCCTGGAGGGCCACGCGCGCGACGTCGCCAACCGGATTCCGATCACGGTCTCGGTGATGCTGGCGACGATCATGATCTCGCTGGACACCACGATCGCCAACGTCGCCCTGCCCCACATCCAGGGCAGCGTCTCGGCGTCGACGGACCAGATCACCTGGGTGCTGACCTCCTACATCGTGGCCTCGACGATCATGACGCCGCTGACCGGCTTCCTGACCGAGCGCATGGGCCGCAAGATGGTTCTGATCGTCTCGATCATCGGCTTCACGGCCGCCTCGATGCTGTGCGGCGTGGCCCAGAACCTGGTCGAGATCGTGCTCTTCCGCCTGCTGCAAGGTCTCTTTGGGGCGGCCCTGATCCCGCTGTCCCAGGCCGTGCTGCTGGACATCAACCCGCCCGAGCGCCACGGCCAGGCTATGGCCGTCTGGGGCGCCGGCGCGGTGCTGGGTCCCCTGCTCGGCCCCGGCCTAGGCGGCTGGCTGACCGACAATCTCGACTGGCGGTGGGTGTTCTTTATCAACCTGCCGATCGGCATCCTGGCCTTCTGCGGCGTGTTCTTCTTCCTGTCCGAGAAGAAGAGTAGCGAGAAGCGCAAGTTCGACACCCTCGGCTTCCTGGCCCTGGCGATCGCCATCGGCGCCTTCCAGCTGATGCTGGACCGCGGCCCCAGCCAGGACTGGTTCGGCTCGCGCGAGATCTGGATCGAGCTGATCGTGGCGATCATCGCCATCTGGGTGTTCGGCGTGCAGCTAGCCACGGCCGAAAAGCCGTTCGTGGCCCGCGAGCTGCTGGCCGACGGCAACTTCATCACCTGCTGCCTGTTCGGCTTCTTCATCGGCATCCTGCTCTACAGCACCCTCGCCTTGCTGCCGCCGCTGATGCAGACCCTGCTGGGCTATCCAGTCGCCTTCACCGGCCTGGTCTCGATGCCGCGCGGCCTGGGCTCGTTCATCGCCATGTTCGCGGTGGGCCAACTGATGGGGCGGATGAACATCAAGCTGCTGCTCAGCATCGGCCTGGCCATCAGCGCCCTCTCGCTCTGGCAGATGAGCCACTACAATCTTCAGATGGACACCACCCTGCTGGTGACCTCGGGTTTCCTGTCGGGAGTCGGCACGGGCCTGATCTTCGTGCCGCTCAGCACCATCGCCTTCGCCAAGGTGCTGCCCCAGCACCGGGCCGAGGGCGCGGGCCTGTTCACCCTGATCCGCAACATCGGCTCGGCCGCCGGCATCTCGATCATGCAGGCGCTGTTCGTCAGCGGCATCGAGGAGCATCACGCGGTGCTGGTCGAACACGCCCGCCCGGACAACACCCTGTACCAGGCCTACATGCCGAACCTGTTCTCCAGCGAGACCGCCTTGGCCACGTTCAACGGCATGGTCAGCCGGCAAGCGGCGATGCTGTCCTATCTCGACGACTTCCGGCTGATGCTGGTGATCACCATCGCCTGCGCGCCGCTCATCCTTCTCATGCGTACCCCCAAACCCGGGGCGAAGGCCGCCAATGTCTCCGACCACTAAGCTGATCACTGCCCTTCTGGCCGCCTCGTCGCTGAGCGCCTGCGCCACAGTGGGTCCGGACTTCAAGGCTCCGGACGCGCCGGCGACGGCTTCAGCCCTGGGCGCGGGCGAGACGGCCCCGACCGCCGCGCGACTGGATGCGTCCGCCGCCCATTCCGGCCCCTGGTGGACGGCCCTGAACTCGCCGGAGCTGGACGCCACCATCCGCCAGGCGCTGAAGGACAGCCCGACCCTGGCCGAGGCCGACGCCACCCTGGCCCAGGCCTCATCTGCCCTGGCCCAGGCGCGCGGCGTCGCGGGACCGCAGGTGACCGGCAACGCCGGGATCAATCGGGAGCGCGCCAACCTGCAGGCCTTCGGCTTCACGGGCTTCGGCGACATCAAGCTCAGCAACCCCACCTTCAGCCTCTATTCGGTCGGCGGCGCGATCAGCTACGACCTCGACCTGTGGGGCGGGAACAAGCGGCGCATCGAAAGCGCGGCGGCGCGCGCCGAGGCGCAGGGCCGCCGAGCCGAGGCGGCCTATCTGAGCCTGACCGCCAATGTCGCGATGCAGGCGGCCACCATCGCCACGCTGCGGTCGCAGATCGCCAGCGTCGAACGGATGATCGCCGACGATCAGGCCAATATCGATCTGGTCCACAAGGCCAACGCCCTGGGCGGCTCGACCAGCCTGGCCAAGGTCTCGGCCGCCAGCCAGCTGGAACAGGACCGCGCTCTGTTGCCGGCCCTGCAGGGTGAACTGGCCGCCGCCCGCCATGCCCTGGCCGTGCTGGTCGGCAAGGCCCCGGCCGATTGGGCCGCCCCGGCCTTCGACCTTTCGACCATGGCCTTGAACGCGCCGGTCCCGGTGGCCCTGCCCTCGCAGCTGGTCCGTCAGCGTCCGGACATCCTGGCCGCCGAGGCCGAGTTGCACGCCGCCACCGCCGACATCGGCGTGGCGACGGCCGACCTCTATCCGAACATCAAGCTCTCCGCGTCCCTGACCCAGGGATCGCTGAAGCCCGGCGATCTCTTCTCGTACGACGCCAGCGGCTGGGATGTCGGCGCGGGGCTCACCGCCCCGCTGTTCGACGGCGGCGCCCTGAAGGCGCGTCGGCAGCAGGCGCGCGAGGCTGCCCACGCGGCCTCGGCGCGCTATCAGCAGACCGTGCTGACCGCCTTCGGCCAGGTGGCGGACGCCCTCTCGGCCCTGGCGGCCGACGAGACGACCCTGGCCGCCTATGGTCGCACCGAGCAGCAGTCGACCGAACGGCTGCGCCTGGCCAAGGTGGCCTTCGACAAGGGCGGCGGCACGCTGCTGGAGGTAATCGACGCTCAGCGCACGCTGAACAGCGCCCGCTCGGCCCGCGCCCGGGCCGAGGGTCAGCGCCTGGTCGACGCCATCCGCCTGTTCGCGGCGACGGGCGCCGACTGGCGGACGGGCTGACTACTCTCCGGAGATTCCGGCGCGCAGGCGGGCGGCGACGTCGCCCAGGGTGATGGCGTTGAGGGAGTCGTTGACCTCCAGCACGCCCTGGCCGTGCTGCTGCGACAGGTTGCCGGTGAAGTCCGTCAGGGCCGTGATGTGCTGAGCCAGCAGGTCGACCGTGTGCAGTTCCTGCATAACCGACAGGCGATGCTCGTCCGGCACCACCTCGAGGATCTTGCCCAGCGCCACGTCCAGATGTCCGCACGCGACGGCCGCGAACGACATCTCCGCGGAGATCGCCTTCAGCACCGTCTCAACGCTCGCGGGCGGCAACTTGTCAGACATCACTTCCCCCTGATTCCTCGGAGGGAGGTCAACACGCGTCGCGCCGAAACCGCAAGGCCTTGATTTGTGCGGCGAATTATCGCGCCCGACCGAAAACCCCGGAAACAACGTCAGATGGCTGTACGGCGCAGCAATTCGTCGCGCCTTTCGGCCATCTCCTGGCGGGTCCGCTCCAGGGCGTCGCGCTCGGCCGTCGCCAGCAGGGCCTCGACCGTGCGGTTCAGGTGATCATGGATCACTCGCCGCGCCTCCTTGGGATCACGGTCGCGCAGGGTGGCGACGATCCGATGATGGTCCTCGGCGAAAGCCTCCGGCGCAGCCAGCCGCACCCGGCGTAGCTGGTGGCCGCATTCGGGAAATTGCCGGCGCAGCGTCCAGATCTCCTCGACCGCCGCGACGATGGCGGCGTTGCGCGTGGCGTGGGCCACGGCCAGATGGAAGTCATGCTCCAGCCGCTCGCCCTCGTCGGCGCCCGCCAGGCTGGCCAGTTCGCGGGCGATGCGCTCCAGGGCCATGACCTGCTCGTCGCTGACGGCGGCGGCGGCCAGGGCGCAGGCCTCGCCCTCGAACAGGCGACGGGCTTCGGTAAGCTCCAGGGCGCTGACCTCGGCCTCGGTCGCATCGGCCTCGGGCTTGCCTCGCGCGGTGACATAGACGCCCGAGCCCTGACGAGCCTCGACCAGCCCCTGGAACTCCAGGGCGATCATCGCGTCGCGGATGGTCGGCCGACTGACGCCGAACGAATCGGCCAGACCCCGCTCGGACGGCAGGCGGTCGCCGGGGCCATAGCGGCCCTCGGCGATCGAGGTCGCGATCGAACGGGCGACCTGCTGATAGAGCTTCTGGGGGTCGGGCGCGCCGCGCATCGAGCCTCGCTGTGGATTCTGACCCGCTATTCTACCGCTTGGCCTGACCTTGGGAAGACGAGGTCATTCGACCAAGGTTTCGCACCTCGCTGGCGGCCAGCAGGAAGGCGCCGACGCCGTACAGCTGGGTGTCGTGACGTCCGACCTGGTCCGGCGCCGCGCCGATGCGCTGCACCCAGCCCAGCCGACCATCCGGCTCGACGGCCGCGTCGAGAGCCTTCCAGCCCTTGTCGATCGCCGGACCGTACTTGGCGCGGGGCAACAGGCCGTGGTTCACGCCCCAGGCCAGGCCGTAGACGAAGAAGCCCGTGCCGCTGGTCTCGGGCGTCTTCTGCGGCTCCAGCAGCGAAACGGGCCAGTAGCCTTCCTCGCCCTGCAGCGTCACGATCCTGGCGGCCATCTGCTTGAAGACCTGCTCGTAGCGCGCGCGGCTGGGGTGATTGGCGGGCAGGTCCTGCAGGATGCGGGCGATGCCGGCGAAGGCCCAGCCGTTGCCGCGGCCCCAGAAGATCTTGTGCCCGTTTTCGCCGCGGCGGGTGATGAAGCGGCTGTCGCGGAAATAGAGGTGGTCGGCCTTGTCGAACAGATAGTCATGGGTGGCCCAGAACTCGCTGTCGGCATGGGCCAGATAGCGCTTGTCGCCCGTGGCCTTGCTCAGCGCCGTCCAGACCGGCGGGGCCATGAAGATCGCGTCGCTCCAGCACCAGCGGGCCTGGCAGTAGGGGTCGCCCTTCGCCGGCTTGGGCTCGAAGTCGAGGGACACCGTCGATGGATTGGCCAGCACGGCGTCGAAGCGTTCGCGCGTGGGGATCAGCTTGCTGGCGTCCTTGGTGCGCTGAGCGGCCCAGACCCAGACCGCGCCGGTCGCGTCGGCGTCGGCGTGACGGGGACGATGATCGTAACCCCACTGCTCGGCCTGGCCGTGCTGGAGAATGGCGTTCGTCAGATAGGGATCCTGCGTCGCGTCGGCGAAGGTGTAGAGGCCGACATAGAACGCCGCCTGCACCCAGTCGCGCGGCGCTTCGGTGTCCTTGCGGAACGACGTGACCGGCACATAGTCGAAGTTGTCCATATGGGCCAGCTGCCAGGCCGCGACCTTGCGGCCAGCGGCGTCGACGGTCGAGGCGGGAACGCTGACGACAGCGGACTTCTGGGCGGCGAAGGCGGGCGCAGCCGCGCCGGCCAGGATGGCGACGGCGACCGCGGCCTTCAGCAAGGTCTTGAAGGTCATCTGAGCGTTTCTCCCCGTTCTTTTTCTTGTCTTTGCTATACGCCCGGGCCCAGGTCGGAGACGGCCAGGACGTCCATGTCGTCGAACTCGAGGTTCTCTCCGCCCATGGACCAGATGAAACTGTAGCTGGCGGTGCCGACGCCGCTGTGGATCGACCAGCTGGGCGAGAACACCGCCTCCCCTTCGTCCATGAACACCGCGCGCGGCTCGGACGGCTCGCCCATCAGGTGCATGACCCGCCCGGCCCCGGCGTCGAAGTACATGTAGATCTCGCTGCGCCGGCGGTGGGTGTGCGGCGGCATGGTGTTCCAGACGTTGCCGGACTCCAGCTCGGTGAAGCCCATCACCAGCTGGCAGGTCTCGACCAGACCGGGGCGGATGCTCTGGCGGATCACGCGACGGTTCGCCGTCGACGCGTCGCCCGCCTGGATCGTGCGCGCCTCATCGCGCCGCACGCGCTTGCTGGGATGGGCGACGTGAGCCGGATAGCTGACGAAGTAGTACTTGGCCGGATCGGCCGCGTCGTCGCTCTCGAAGCTGACCGCCTCGACGCCCCGGCCGATATAGAGGCTGTCGCGGCGCGACATCTCGAAACGCTGGCCGTCCAGGGTGATCGCGCCCGGGCCGCCGATGTTGATCACGCCCACCTCCCGACGCTCACAGAAGAAGCGCGAAGCCAGCTCCCGGTGGGTCGGCAAGACCAGGGGCGTTTCAGTCGGCATGGCCGAGCCGACCACCGCCCGCTCGATCTCCAGGTAGCTCAGGCCCAGTTCGCCGCTACGGAACAGGCTGTCGATGACGAAGGTGTCGCGCAGTTCGCGCACCGTCATGCGGCTCATGCCCGCGCGGTCGGTGCTCTCGCGATAGTCCATCTGGACGCTCATCGGCCGTCGCCACGAGGCGATCGATCGCCGCCCGCCAAGCCCGTCGGCGGTCGCTTACCAGTGCGCATCCAGTCCCCATTCACGTGTGGTTGCTAAACCGACATTACCAATCCAGTCACGGCGTCGTAAAGGCCGAACCATGCCTATGCGAGGTGTCTAACGTTGTCACCGACGACCGCGGCCGGCCACGTCCGCCTGATAGGCCAATAAATTCAATTACCCAGGCCATTTTAGGGACAGATAACAGCGCTACTTGACAACTGGCCAGACCAAGAGTCATCAGTTGGATATACCAATTAACGCCAGCAACGAACTGGCGGACATAGCGCGGGAAACAAAAGGGATGACCAACATTCGATTCTGGCTGCTCGCCTCTTCGGCGGCGGCCGTGCTCGCGGCCGCGCCCGGCGCGGCCCTTGCCCAGAGCGGACCCAGCGCCTCCGCCCAGCTGGAGGAGATCATCGTCACCTCCACCAAGCGCGCCGAGCGCCTTCAGGACGTACCCGTGTCGGTGACCGCTGTCACCGCCGACGTATTGGAGCGCAACAACGTCCGCGAGCTGGGCGACCTGGTGAAGCTGTCGCCGGGCCTGGTGATCAACTACGGCAGTCAGCCGGGCAATTTCAGCATCAACATGCGTGGCATCGGCACCTTCTCGAACGGCATCGCCGTCGAGTCGGACGTCGCGGTGGTGATCGACGACGTGCCGGTCGGCTTCCAGGCGGCCGCCTTCAAGGACCTGATCGACGTCGAGCGCGTCGAGGTGCTTCGCGGCCCGCAGAGCACCCTGTTCGGCAAGAGCGCCATCGCCGGCGTGCTGAACATCGCCACCGCCGCCCCGACCAAGGACTTCTCGGGCAAGGCCATGATCCTGGTCACCGACGACGCCGAGAAGCGCATCGGCTTCACAGTCTCGGGCCCGATCAGGGATAGCCTGCTGATGCGACTGACGGTCGCCAAGAGCGACTATGACGGCAACGTCAAGAACCTGACGACCGGCAAGAACGTCAACGGCAGCTCGGGCTTCACCGCCACCGCCAAGCTGGTGTGGACGCCGACCGAGCACCTGACGCTCAGCGTCGCGCCGCGCTACAACCACAATGTCTCGACCTGCTGCGCCAGCCCGATCACCGAGCTGACGCCGGGCCTCAACTACCAGGGCGCGCCGGCCTTCCCCGCCACCCTGACCCTGCGCGGGATCACGATCGACAAGAACAACCACTTCGTCCGCGCCGACGATCGGATCGGCGGCGGCAATTCGGACGTCTTCGGCGCGACCGCGCGCATCGACTACGACTTCGGCGACGCTTCGATCCTGAAGGGCCACACCCTGTCGTCGATCACGGCGCACGACCGCTGGAAGATGGTCGACTTCCAGGACATCGACGGCACCGACCAGCCGTTCCTGCTGGGCTTCCCGGTCGCCAGCCCCTCGGGCGTCAACAGCGGCGCGCACATCGACGGCTATTTCCACGCCGACAGTTGGACCCAGGAATTCCGCCTCACCTCGCCCGGCGACACGCGACTGCGCTACGTGGCCGGCCTGTGGTACGCCAAGAACGATCTCGACCGCTATCTAAACCGCGGCCCGGTGCTGCAGCTGGCCCGCTACCTGGCCGAAAGCACCAACGAGAACTACTCGGCCTACGCCAACGCCACCTGGGACATCACCGACAAGCTCAGTCTGACCGGCGGCGGCCGCCTGAACCGGCAGAAGATCAGCTACCACTTCGACAAGACGATCTTCGCCAGCACCGCCCCGGGCGCGGCGACCACGCATCAGCTGTTCGGCAAGTCGGATCAGGACGACGCCTTCACCGGCAAGATCGGCGCCCAGTACAAGGTCACGCCGGACATCATGACGTTCGCGACCTTTTCGACGGGCTACAAGGGCCAGGCCTACGACCTTGTCAGCACGTTCGACGCCCGGATCGCGGCCCAGATGCCCGTGCCGCCCGAGACGGCCAAGAACTACGAACTGGGCTTCAAGAGCAGCCTGCTGAACCGCCGCGTCTATTTCAACGCCACCGTGTTCCGCGCCGACTACAAGGGCTTCCAGACCTCGGTCACCTCGTTCCTGCCCGACGGCACCTTCCTGACCTTCCTGAACAGCGTCGGCCAGCTGCGCACCCAGGGCGTCGAGCTGGACGCCGTGGCGCGGATCACCAGCAATCTCCGCCTGAACGGCGCCTTCGCCTATACCGACGCCAAGGTCGTCGACTTCCCGAACGGTCCTTGCAACAACAGCCAGCCCGCCACCGCCGACCTGCCGCTGCAGCCCGCCGGCTATGTCGGCAAGCCCGGCGAATGCTACCGCACCCCGACCACCAACGGCCGCGTGCAGAACCTGGCTGGCCGGCGTTTGAACAACACGCCGAAGTTCAAGTTCAACATCGGCGGCCAGTACGACATCGAGCTACCGGGCATGCCCTTCAAGGGCTTCGTCGGGGCGACCTATCGCTGGCAGGACGACGTCAACTTCTCGCTCAGCCAGGACCCGCGCACGGTCCAGAAAGCTTACGGCATCGTGGACCTGAAGGTCGGGATCAACGACCGCGAGGGCCGCTACACGGTCTCGGCCTTCGCCAACAACCTGCTGGACAAGCGCTACGCCCAGGGCCTGGGCAACGGAACGTCCGGTTACAGCAACCCGGCCATCCCGACCGCCCTTGGCCGCACCTGGCTGCCGGGCCGCGACGCCTTCCGCTACTTCGGGGCGCGCCTCGACGTGAACTTCTAGGGACCCTCTCCCTTCTACGAGCCCCTCCTGCACGGCCGGATCCTTCACGGGTCCGGCCTCTTTTTCGGGAAGAGCGTGAAGCGCCCTACTTCGCCGCGCTGGCCGCCCGAAGGGCGATTTCCTCGCGTTTGGCCGCCAGGCTTTCGCGGGTGCGCTCGATCGCCTCCAGTTCGGCGGTCAGCAGCAGGTTCTCGATCAGTCCGCCCAGGTGAGCCTGCATGGCGGCGCGCGCGGCCTTGGGATCGCGGGTGCGCAAGGCCTCGACGATTTCCTGGTGCTCGTCCTTCAGCGGGCGCTTGCGCACGTGCCGGGCCTTTTCCAGCATCTGCATGCACAGGCGCGAGCGGTAGCGCAGGTCCCAGGTGTTCTCGACGATCCGCGCCACGGCGACGTTGCGCGTGGCGGCCGCGATGGAGATGTGGAACTGGCGGTCAGCCAGCTCGGACTGCTCCTTGGTCGATTCCTCGCTGTTCATCTCGGTGACCAGGGTCTCGAGATAGGCCAGCTCCTCATCGGTGATCAGGGTGGCGGCCAGTGCGGCGGCCTCGCCCTCGAAAAGGCGGCGCGCTTCGGCCTGCTCGAAGGCGCCGATATCGAGATCCTTCACCGGCGGCGGGGGCTGGTCCAGGCGGACATAGACGCCCGAGCCCTGGCGGGCTTCCAGGAGGCCGCGCATCTCCAGGGCGATGACGGCGCGACGCACGGTGGGGCGACTGACGCCGAAGTCGTCGGCTAGGTCGCGCTCGGACGGCAGGCGCTGGCCAGGCTGGAAGGTTCCGCCGGCGATCGACGCGCTGATCGAGGCGGCTACCTGCTGGTAGAGCCTCGTGGAGTCCGTGGACGGGGTGCCCGAAGGGGTCGTCATCATGAGCGCCGTAGACGCGCGCCAACGCCGGCGCGTCCCACAGGACTAACGCCGGTTCGGTCGCCTCACAAGCGTCCGCGAGCAAGTGGCCTTACCATGTACGCCCCGGGAACGGCGAGCGGCCGGAGGGTAAGGACTCCGGCCGCCATCGTCGTCCGCTCCGGGAGGAGGTTGGCGCAAGATACGCAGCGCCTGGTCGACGAGCGCCCGACCCCACGGCGTTTGAGCGCCGCACGGCCGGACGTTCGCACCTTAGCGAAACCGGCCGAGCGCGCAATGAAAAATGGCCTGACCAATTATTTCAATTTGTACGACCAGTTTGGAAGCGCTCTCAACCTAGGCCGCCTGGCGCAGGCCCCACGGATGGGCCGGATAGAACTGCGCCATCATCCGGCTGACATAGTCGACCAGACGCGGATAGCGCTCGGCCTCGCGCCGCAGCGGCGAGTCGAAAAAGGGCGTCATGATCGCCGCCAGCGTGGCGAAGGCCGTGGCGTCGACACCGACGGGATGGCTGTCGCGCATCAGGTAGGCCTTGTCCTCCAGAAGCTCGTCCAGCGCCCGCAGCGACAAGGCTCCTAGCCAGACCACCTCCTCGCGCAGGTGCCGACCGACACCGACCGCGCGCATATTGGCGGCCACGGCCTCCTGCAGCCCCCGGCGCAGATCCTCGCGAACGGCCTCGGGCGCCTGATCGAACCAGCGCCCCGGTCCCTTGGCGAAGTTGGCCGGCTCCAGGAACCGGAAATAGCTGGACACCCAGCCCAGCTGGTTCTCGATCATGCGCTCGATCGCCCAGGCCTGGGCGCGCTCCTTGCCGGTCAGACCGATGTCGAGGTCGATATCGTACTTCTGCTCGATATGGGCGCGAATGAAGGTGGAGTCGCCGATCGCCTGGGCGGCGTCCTCGATCCAGGGCAACTGGCCCTTGGGCGCGGTCTCGCGGCTGCCCTTGGTCTTCTTGTAGTCAAGGCCGGCCATCATCAACTGGACCTCGGTCTTGGTCACATAGGGGCTGATCTCGGGCAGCCCGAACCCGGCTCCGGTGGCGAACAGCGTGATCATCGTCCCTCTCCGATCTCGAATGTCGTGGTGACCACTTGCTACCGCCACGCTACTGCCAGCATGCTGTCAGTAGCGATCGCCGATATGTGAAGCCATGAGACGCGCCGAACGCCTTTTCCAGATCATCCAGATCCTGCGCCGCAGCCGCGCGCCGGTGACCGCCGACGCCATCGCCGCCGAGTTGGAGACGTCCAAGCGCAGCGTCTATCGCGACATCGCCGCCCTGGTCGGCCAGCGCGCGCCGATCCGCGGCGAGGCCGGCGTCGGCTATGTGCTGGAGGCGGGCTTCGACATGCCGCCCCTGATGCTGACGCCCGACGAGATCGAGGCGGCGGTGCTGGGCGCGCAGTGGGTGGCCGGGCGCGGCGATCCCGTGCTGGCCAAGGCGGCCAGCGACCTGATCAGCAAGATCGCCGCCGCCGTCCCCGACCGCCTTCGGCCCTATGTGCTGGAACCGGCCATCGGCGCCTCGCCGGCCTGGAAGCCCGAGACCGACCGCATCGACGTCGCCCAGGTTCGCGCCTGGATCCACGCCGGCCGCAAGATCCGCCTGGACTACAGCGACGGTGCCGGGGCGGTCAGCGCCCGGGTGATCTGGCCGGTCACGGTCGGCTATCGCGAGACCATCCGCATGATCATCGCCTGGTGCGAGCTGCGCGAGGCCTTCCGCACCTTCCGCACCGACCGCGTGGTCGGCGCCGAGTTCCTGGAAGAGCGCCACGGCAAGCGCCCGGCCGTCCTACGTGGCGAATGGGTCAAGTTCCGCGACGCCGAGATCGCCGCCTGGAAGCTGCGGGAGAAGGCCGACTGTTGAGAGGCCTTACAGACCGTGGCGCTTGGCGAAGGCCACGAATAGGCCGGGCCAGGCCGACACCGGCTTGTCCGACGTGAAACGCAGGCCAAAGCCATGGCCGCCTTCCTCGAAGACATGCATCTCGGTCGGGACGGCCTTGGCCTTCAGCGCCGTGAACATGGCGATCGTGTTCTCGACCGGCACGGTCTTGTCATCGACCGCATGCAGCAGGAAAACCGGCGACAGTCCTTCCCTCACCTGCTTTTCGGGCGAAAGCTCCAGGGCCCGCTCGGGCGAGGCGTCCTTGACCAGCAGTTGCTTGCGCGAACCGGCATGGGCGATGGCCTGGTCGGTGCTGATCACAGGATACACCAGGGCCGACAGGTTCGGCTTGGCCGGCAGTTGGTCGGCGGCGTCGATCGGCGCATAGGTCGGCGCGTCGAAGCGAACGGTCAGGTTGGCGGCCAGGTGACCGCCGGCCGAAAAGCCCATGATCGCCACGCGGTCGGGCGAAAAGCCCATCGCCTTGGCCTTGGACCGGATCAGGCGGACGCCGCGCTGGGCGTCCTGCAGCGGCGCGTCACCGCCCGCCGCCCAGCCATCGCCCGGCATGCGATAGAACAGGACGAAGCAGGTGTAGCCGCTCTCGTTCAGCCGACGGGCGGTCTCGTAGCCTTCCTTGTCCAGCACCACGCGCTCGTAACCGCCGCCCGGGATCAGCATCACGGCCGCCCCGTTGGGCGTCTTGGGGCGGAAGACGACCAAGGTCGGCTTGCGGGTGTGAACCTGGGCTCGGTCGCGCGGGCCACCCGGCGCGGTGCGATCGACGATCGCCTCCTCGGCCGTGACGCCCTCGCCGCCCGGCGCGCCGTTCGGCCACAGGACGATGACTTCGGTAGGATCGGCCGGAGGGGTCTTTGACTGTTCCATGGTCGCCGCCCCAGCCTTGCTCCCCGCCAGGGACCCCAGGACGCCGGTGACGAAGGCCGCAAGGGCGCCGCGACGGTTCAGCATGGGATCAAGGCCTTCTGACGGGTTGTTGTCGGGCGCGACCCTAAAGCGACTTCGGGCGATTTGGAAACCGGTTTCCTAGCCGTGTGCGAAGCGCAGGTGATGGAGGACGATCCCGCTGGTGGTGGCGACGTTCAACGAGTCGAAACCGTTGGCCATCGGGATGCCGATGGTCCGCGCTCGCGCCATCACCTCCGGCGTCAAGCCCGGCCCTTCCGCGCCCAGCAGCACGGCGGTGCGCGGCGCCGGCTTCAGGTGGGCCAGGATCTCAGGCGCCGAAGGGCTGAGCGCCAGACCTTCGAAGCCGGTCGCCGCCAGCAGGTCGGCGATGTCCGCGCCGCGCTCAAGCCGCGCCGTCGGGACGGACAGCACCGCTCCGACCGACACGCGGATCGCCTTGCGATACAACGGATCGCAGCAGTCGGCGTCCAGGACCACCGCGTCGGCGCCGAAAGCGGCGGCGTTGCGATAGATGCCGCCGATGTTGTCGTGATTGGCGATGCCGCACAGCACCAGCACCACGGCGCGCGCCGGAAGGTCGGCCAGCAGGTCCCGCGCCCCGACCGGCTCGGGCTTGCGGCCCACCGCCAGCACCCCGCGATGCAGGTGGAAGCCGGCGATGGCGTCCAGCACGGCCTGGTCGGCGAGATAAACCGGCGTCTCGTCCGGCAGGCCGGCGAACACCTCGGAGAGCTTGTCCCGGCGCTTCGGATCGATCAGCAGCGACACCACCCGCTGCGGCGCGTCGCGAACGAAGGCCCGCAGCACCGTCTCGCCCTCGGCGATGAACAGTCCCTCGCGCCCGACCAGATCGCGCTCCTTGATCGCTCGGAATGGGGCGACGGCGGGATCGTCGGGATCGGTGACGACGCGAAACTGCGGCAAGGGAAGCTCCGAGGGGCCTTAACGCACCCCTCGTATCGGCAGGATCGCCAGACCGCCAGCCAGGGCCAGCCCGGCGGCCATCAGGAAGAAGACATGGAAGTTCTCGTGGCTGGGCCCCAGGCTCCACACCGCCAAGGCCGGCGCCAAGGCTTGCGGCAGGGTGTTGGCCAGGTTGATCACCCCCAGATCCTTACCCGCGTCGCGTTGCGAGGGCAGCACCTGGGTCACCAGGGCGATATCGACGGCGCAAAAGCACCCCGCCCCGCAGCCGAACACCACGTAAGCCGCCACGAGGACCGGCCAGCTAGGCGACAGCGAGAACACCACCATCGACGACGCCAGGACCACGGCCGCCCCGAAGGCGAACAGCTTTCGCCGTCGCAGCCGGTCCGACAGCATCCCGCCCAGCATCGCCAGCGTGACGTTGGAGAGGGTCGAGACGGTCGTCAGAAACGCCAGCCCCTCCTCGGCGCGGCGGCCGGGGAACAGCTTCGGGTAGTCCATCACGTCCTGCAGGAAGTAGAGCATGTAGCACTGCACCAGACTCAGAGCGACCAGCACCATGAACCGCCCCAGCCACGCCAGGGCGAAGTCGGGGTGCTTGCGCGGGCTGACCCACAGGCCCGAGACGAAGGCCTTCAGATTGAACGGCGGCAAGTCCGCCTTGGCCAGCGGCGGGTCACGCAGCCGCAGGACGAATGGCGCCAGGCCCAAGAGCAGGGCCGCCGAGATCATGGCGTAGCGCTGCCACTCCACGACCAGCAGGCCGCCGATCACCACCGCGCCCACGGCCGTGCCGATCGGATTGCCCAGGCTGAGGAAGGCCGCGACCATGCCCTTCTGAGTGTCGGGAACCCGATCGGGCATCACCGCCACCAGGGCCGAGAAGCACAGGTTGAAAGTCAGCTGGAACAGGATCACGCCGCCGATCAAGGCCAGCGGCGTCTTGGCGTTCATGATCGCCAGATAGGCCAGCGAGGCGCCGATCGCGCCCACCACCATCCAGGGCCGCCGACGGCCAAAGCGCGAGGTTGTCCGGTCGCTGATGGCGCCGGCCAGCAGGTTGGCGACGCTGGCGACGATGGCGCCCCAGAAGGCCACTTGGCTCAACACCACCGCCTTCGACCCAGGGTCGATCGACGCGGCCTTCAGAGGCAGCAGAACCTGCAGCAGGGGCTGGAAGGAGACGAAGGCCCCGATCTGGGCGAGCGTGTAGGCGGCGATGAAATTCGCGCGAACCGGCTCCTTGGGCCGCGTCCCCTCGTCAAACGCCATCTCACCTCCCGAAAGCACGGCCTCGCCGTGCTCCGACCTTTTTGACCAGAACCTGTTCGTCCGTTGCCGACGGGACATCGAAACACAAAGGCTCTGAGCGGTCTTGCGCCGCGTCGCGAGCACACTGACTGTCCATCCCTTGCCGCACAAGGGGTCCCGTACGGTAAAGCAGGGTGTTTCCCTCCGGGGCCGAGAGGCCCTAGTCTGAGGATATGGGGATGAGTCTCAAGGAAGTCGGGGCGGACTGATGGCTTCGGTGACGATCTATGACGTCGCCGCGAAAGCGGGCGTCTCCATCAAGACCGTGTCGCGGGTGATGAACAAGGAGCCGAACGTTCGGCCCGCCATGCGCGACCGCGTTCTGGAGGCGGCCGGCGAGCTCGGCTACAGCCCCAATCTGTCCGCGCGCAGCCTGGCCGGATCGCGCTCGTTCGTGGTCGCCGTCTTCGTCGACGCGGCCCTGACCATCGACCACTGGCAGAGCGAGCGCGGCGCGGACTATCTGAGCCGCATCCAGCTCGGCGCGACCCTGGTCTGCCGAGAGGCCGGCTATCACCTGCTAATCGAACTGATCGACAACGATGGTCCGAAGGTCCGCCAGGACGTGGCCGCCTTCCTGGCCGCCCTGAAGCCGGACGGCGTGATCCTGACCCCGCCCTCCTCCGACAATCCCGGCGTGCTGGAGACGCTGGACAAGGCCGGCACGCCCTATGTTCGCGTCGGCCCCGAGCGCGCCGAGGGCCTGGGCCCGCGCGTGCACATGGACGACGTCGCCGCCGCGCGAGAGATGACCCAGCACCTTGCCGATCTCGGCCACAAGCGCATTGGCTTCATCGTCGGCGAACCGCGCTACGGCGCCAGCCAGGCGCGGCGCGAGGGTTATCTGGAGGCCATGAAGGCGCGCGGTCTGGCCGTGGCCGACGGCTGGGTGCGCCAGGGCGACTTCACCTTCCAGTCAGGGCTGGAGCAGGCCAAGGCCTTGCTGGCCCTGCCCGATCGGCCGACGGCGATCTTCGCCTCCAACGACGACATGGCCCTGGGCTGCATCGCCGCGATCGCCGAGGCGGGTCTGATGACGCCGGGCGACGTGTCGGTGGCGGGGTTCGATGACAGCCCCAGCGCGCGCTTCAGCCGGCCGCAGTTGACCACCGTGCGCCAGCCGGTGGCGGAAATGTCCTCGGCGGCGGCCAAGCTATTGATCGCCCAGTCCAGGAGCAGCGACCCGCCCGAACGGCCGGTCGACATGCTCCTGCCCTTCGAATTGATCCACCGCGCCTCGACGGCGCCGCCGCCGAAGTAGGGCGTCTAGCGGCCCGGACGGGCGAAGGCGGCGACCCGCGCGCGGGCGGCGTGCACCGGGTTCTCGACTGGACGCTCTTGATAGGTCGACTGATACGTCGAGACGACCTGCGGTCGCCCACCCAGGCGGAACGCGCCGACGCGGTTCGACAGGTCCGCGGCCTCGATACGCAGGGCGTGGGTGGCCTCGGTCGATTGCGAGACCATGGCGGCGTTGCGCTGGGTCACCTGGTCCAGCTGGTTCACGGCAGAATTGACCTGGTTCAGGGCCGTGGCCTGCTCGCTGGCCGAGGCGGCGATGGCGTTGACCAGCTCGTCAATGCCGCCGACCTTGGTCACGATGCCGCGCAGGGCCTCGCCGGTCTGGCCGACCAACTCGACGCCCTCGCCGACCTGGCGGCTGGATTCGGTGATCAGCGACTTGATCTCCTTGGCCGCATCGGCCGAGCGCTGAGCCAGGGCCCGCACCTCCTGGGCGACGACCGCGAAGCCCTTGCCCGCGTCGCCCGCCCGCGCGGCCTCGACACCGGCGTTCAGGGCCAGAAGGTTGGTCTGGAAGGCGATCTCGTCGATCATGCCCAGGATCTGGTTCACCTGCTGCGACTGGGCCTCGATCTTGGTCATGGCCTCGGCGGCGCGGGTGACGATCTGGCCCGAACGCTCGGCTTCGGCGCTGGCTTCGCCGACCCGCGAGGACACCTCGCGGGCGCTCTTGGCGGTCCGGCCGACGGCGCTGGTCAGTTCCTCGACGGCGGCGGCCGTCTCTTCCAGCGTGGCGGCCTGCTGCTCGGTGCGTTCCGACAGGTCCACGGCGCTGCGCGCGATCTCGTCGGCGCTGGTGCGGATGTCGCCGGCCGAATGCTCGACGGCGCGCATGGCGTCGGCCAGAGCCCCGGCGGCCTGCTCGAAGTCGGCTCTCAGGCCGTTGAATTCAGGCGCCAGGTCGCCTTCGACACGCGCCGAAAGGTCACCGGCGGCCAGACGCGACAGGGCCGAGCCAATGGCCTTCACCGCCTCGGCCTGGCGACGCTCGGCCGCTTCGCGTTCGGCCTCCAGCGCCTCGCGCTCTTCTTCCAGCAGGTTGAGATAGGTCGAAATGGCCAGTTCCATGTCCAGGAACACAGCCTTGGTCAGGGCCGAGAGGCCGTCGGCCAGCTCGGCGTCGGACTTGGCGCCGTTGAACAGGCCCTTGGCGCGCTTGGCGATCACCGCCCGGATCAGCTCCTCGGCCACCAGCGCGTAGCCGCCGATGTACCATTGCGGGGCCAAGTCGGCCTCGACGTGGGCGCGCCCGATCCGTTCGACGTCCCGGACATAGGTCTCCCCGTAGTCGGCCTGGGCGATCCGACGCCAATGCGCGGCCTGGGCGCGCTCGGCCCCGGCCATGTGGGCCTCGTCGCGGAACTTGCCGCGGGTCTCGGGGAAGACGCGCACCTGGCTGTAGAAGCGCCCCAGCGCGGTCGAAATCTCGGCGTCGATCACCGGCCGGATCGCGCGCAGGGCCGAACGCGAACGCTCGTCGAAACGCATGAAGGCCATGCGCTGATCCAACTTGGCGTGCGCGGTCATGCGTTGGGTACTCCGACTCGGACGGCAAGGGTGAGCTGGCGATGTTCGTGACCGGAATCTGTTAACCAAGATTGAAGTCCGGCGCGATGCGCTCCGTGGACGCACCGATTGCGCGATCAGGCGGAACACCCCTTCATTCGCGGGCGTTCGGCCACGCTCTCGCCTAGAATAGAACCAAGCTGCGCCTTGGCGCGTTTTGGGCTTGTCAGGTCCATAGCGGGGCTTGGATATAACCAGGAAAAGACCCTCAAGGACTTCATGGCGCTTCCGGCGGACTTCACCTTGACCGAACAGGACGGCCGGCTCGCGGTGGTCCTGTCGGGGGATTGGACCGCCCGAGGGCTGTTCGACGCCGGCCTGCGGCTGAGCGACGCGTTGTCCGCGCCGCGCGAGCTTGAGCTGGACCTGACGGGGGTCAATCGCTGCGACACCGCCGGCGCCTACGCGATCCTGCGCTCGGCTGGCGACCGGCTGAAGCCGGAGAACGTCAAGGCCCGCCGCGAGGTCGTGCGGCTGCTGGAGCTGGTCGCCGCCGCGATTCAGGTCGAACCCGAACCCACCGTTCGGCCCGGCGGCTTCCATGCCCTGCTGGAGCGGATCGGTCGTGGGGTCTTCGGCCTGCTCTCCGACGGCTACAACACGATGGTGTTCCTGGGACACCTGCTGGTCGCCCTGGGTCGTTGCATCGCCGACCCACGCCGCATCCGCTGGGCGCCCGTGGTGGCGCTGTGCGAGCGCGCCGGCCTGGACGCCATGCCGATCGTGGCCACGACGACCTTCTTCATCGGCGCCGTGGTGGCCCTGCTGGGCGCCAACATGCTCACCGACTTCGGCGCCCAGGTCTATTCGGTCGAGCTGATCGGCATCTCGGTCATGCGCGAGTTCAACATCCTGATCACCGCCATCCTGCTGGCCGGCCGATCGGCCTCCAGCTTCGCGGCCGAGATCGGTTCGATGAAGATGAACCAGGAGATCGACGCCATGCAGGTGATGGGCGTCGACCCGTACGAAGCATTGGTGCTGCCACGCTTCGCCGCCCTGCTGCTGACCATCCCGCTTCTGACCTTCGTGGCCACGGTCGCCGGCCTGGCGGGCGGCATGCTGGTCGTCTGGGTCGTGCTGGACCTGTCGCCAACCTTCTTCCTGCAGCGGATCGTCGACTATGTCGGCGCCACCCACTTCTGGATCGGCCTGTCGAAGGCGCCGGTGATGGCGGCGGTGGTCGCCGCGATCGGCTGCCGGCAGGGCATGGAGGTCGGCAACGATGTCGAATCCCTGGGTCGGCGCGTGACGGCGGCGGTGGTCCACGCCATCTTCGCCATCATCCTGATCGATGCGGCCTTCGCCCTGGTCTACATGGAGCTGGACATATGACCGGCCCCGCCGCCATCGCCCAGACTCCCGAGCAGGACCGCGACTCGGAGACCTATCCGATCCAGGTGCAGGGCCTGGTTTCGTGCTTCGGCGACAACGTCGTGCACGACGGGTTGGACCTCAAGGTCGAGCGCGGCGAGGTGCTGGGCGTGGTCGGTGGCTCGGGCACCGGCAAGTCGGTGCTGCTGAACACCATTATCGGCCTGAAGGCTCCGGACGGCGGCGCGGTGCGCCTGTTCGGCGGCGATATGCGAACGGCCTCGCGCCGGCGCTGGTCGTCGGTCGAGCGACGCTGGGGCGTGCTGTTCCAGCAAGGGGCTCTGTTCTCGAACTTGACCGTGCGCGAGAACGTCGCCGCGCCGCTGTACGAGCACACCCGCCTGCCCAAGCGCGAGATCGAGGAGATCGCCGATCTCAAGATCGCCATGGTCGGCCTTCCCGCCCGCGCCGCCCTGCTCAAGCCCGCCGAACTGTCGGGCGGCATGCGCAAGCGCGCCGGCCTGGCCCGGGCCCTGGCCATGGACCCCGAGCTGCTGTTCCTGGACGAACCGACCGCCGGTCTCGACCCGATCGCGGCCGAGGCCTTCGACGAACTGATCAAGGACCTGTCCGACAGCCTGGATCTGACCGTCTTCATGATCACCCACGATCTGGACAGCCTCTACGCCATCACCGACCGCGTCGCCGTCCTGGCCGACAAGAAGGTCGTGGCCGTGGCGCCCGTGCGCGAGCTCGAGCGTTCGGATCATCCCTGGATCAAACAGTACTTCCTGGGCCCACGAGGACGCGCCGCCGCGACCTCCGAGGATCCGCCTTAGCTATTTTTCCTTTGAAAGGAAAATAGCTAAATCAAATAGTTAGAGCATGACTTATGCCGAAACCGGTTTCCACTTTCGGCGTCATGCTCTCGGCGAGGAACGACGACTGATGGAAAGAAACGCCAACTACGCCCTGGTCGGCGCGATCACCCTGGCCCTGTTCATGGGGTTGATCATCTTCGCCGTCTGGCTGGCCAAGATCAGCTTCACCCGCGACTACGACCTCTACGACATCCTGTTCATCGGTCCCGTGCGGGGCCTGTCGCAGGGTGGCGAGGTGCACTTCAACGGCATCAAGGTCGGCGAGGTCAGCCGCATCGAGCTGGACAAGAGCGACCCCAACCGTGTCATCGCCCGGGTGCGCGTCACCTCGGACGTGCCGATCAAGGTCGACAGCTACGCCACGCTGGAGCCGCAGGGCATCACCGGCGTCAACTACGTCCAGATCACCGCCGGTTCGCCGAACAAGGAGCTGCTCAAGGACACCGTCAAGAACGGCAAGGTGCCGGTCCTGCGCAGCCAGCGCAGCGCCCTCTCCGACCTGCTGGAAGGCGGCGGCACCGTGCTGACCCGCACGATCGAGGCCCTGGACCGGGTCAACCGCGTGCTGTCCGACAAGAACATCAAGACCTTCAGCGCCTCGCTCACCGACGTCCAGGCGGTCACCGCCGAGTTGCGCGAGCGCAAGGAGATCATCGCCGACGCCCAGAAGGCGCTGCAGAGCATCGACCAGACCGCCCAGTCGATCACCCAGCTCTCCAACAGCGCCAATGGCCTGGTCGACGGCGACGCCAAGCGCACGCTGAAGGAACTGGGCGACGCCGCCGCCGAGCTGAAATCCGCCGCCAAGGACGCGCGCGGCATGGTCTCCAAGCTGGAAGGCCCGACCACGGACTTCGCCAGCACCGGCCTGCCGCAACTGTCGTCGGCCATCGTCACCCTGCAGTCGGCCGCCGAGTCCCTGGACCGCCTGGTCGCCGACGTCGAACAGAACCCTCGAGGCTTGGTCGGCAAGGCGCCCGCCAAGGAAGTGGAGGTCAAGCCGTGAGCCCGATGATCCGAAACACCGCCAAGGTCTTGGCCGTCGCGGCCCTGGCCGCCAGCCTCTCGGCCTGCATCAGCGTCTTTCCGAAGACCAAGGCCGCCAGCCTCTACCGCTTCGGCGAGGCCGAGGTCAGCGTGCCCAAGGGGCCGCCCGGCGCCATGTTCGGCGTGTTGAAGACGCCGTCGGCCTTCACCCGCGCCGCCGCTGGCGACCGCATCCTGACCAGCACAAACGGCGAGGTGGCTTACATCGCCGGGGCGCGCTGGGTCTCGCCGGCTTTCGTGCTGTTCGAGGAAGCCACCGCCCGCGCCTTCGAGAACGATCCGGGCCGCGCGCGCCTGATCGGTCGCGGCGAGGTGGCCAAGGCCGACATGATGCTGCGCCTGGAGGTGCGGACCTTCGAGGCCGACTATGTCGACGGCCCCAAGGCCGCCCCCGAGATCGTCGTGCGGGTCCGGGCGGTGCTGAACCGCAGCCAGGACCGCGCCCTGGTCGGCGATCAGGTCTTCGAGGCCAAGGTCAAGGCGGCCGACAATCGCGTCGGCGCGATCGTGCCCGCCTTCGACCAGGCCACCGCCAAGGTGCTGGGCGACATCGTCGCCTGGACCAACGCCGCCGGTCCGGGCCTGAAGAACTAGAGCGCGTCCAGGGGCTCGGTCACCGGGCCGTAGCCCGCGTTCTCCTGGATCCGCAGCACGAGGCCGTCGACCCAAGGCTCGACGGTCACCAGTTCGCGCGCCGCCGCGCGGGCCACGGCGTCGACGGGATCGGCGCTCTCGGCCAGCAGTTGCAGGTTCATGCGCGTGGGGAAGATCACCTTGCGCTCGCCCGAAGCCGCCAGGTCCAGCGCCCTGCCCGGCGCGATCCATTCGGCGTCGACCGCCTCGTGACCGTCGCAAATGGCCTGCTGGGCCAGCGGCGCGTGGGCGACGTAGAACCAGGTGTCGAACCGCTTGGGCATCAGCCGGGGCGTGATCCAGCGGGCGAAGACGGTCAGGGCGGAAAGGTCCAACTTCAGCCCCAGGTCCTCGACCACCTCGATGAAGGCGACCTTGTCCTCGGCCACCGCCGCCCGGACGTCCTTGGCCGCCTCGCCAGCGTAGAAGGCGCCGTCGCGGTCGCGGGCCAGCAGCACCCCGGCCTCCTCATAGGCCTCGCGGATGGCCGCGATGCGCAGGGCCATGTCGTCCTGGCCGGTCTCGCCGAAGCCCAACGCCAACTCCCGCCAGCGCGGATCGCTGTCGCCTTGGTGGCTCTTGCCGCCCGGGAACACCAGGGCGCCAGCCGCGAAGTCGATCTGGTGATGCCGCTTGACCATCAACACCTCGAACGAGGGCGCGTCCCGAAGCAGCAGTATGGTGGCGGCGAGGCGGGCCCCACCCGGCGTTGAGTCAGACATGCCGCAAGTCTGGCGCCGCTCCGCGCGCTTGCACAGACATCTTTCGAACGAGCGTTTTGTCCCGGCGTCTAGGCCGCGCCCTGCCCCTTGCGATCGCCACGGCGCTTGTTGGCGCTGCGGTCCATGCGCTCCAGCAGATACTCGTTGTCTTCGCGAGAGACGGCGTGCGACGAGGTCAGGAAGCGCTGGATCATGCGCTCCTGGAAGCGTTCGCGATCGTGGACGCCACCGTCGAACTCCAACCCGTGGAAGGCGTCCACGCCCGCGCGGAAGGCCGAGTGCAGGCGCGGCGGCAGACCGGCGCGCTCGCAGATCGCCTTCAGGCCCAGGGGGCCGGCGTCGTGGATCATCAGCCAGGTGCGATGGTGCGGCACGCCCGCCAGTTCGGCCACGGCCCACTCGAAGAAGCTCATATGGCCATGGGCCAGGGCCCGCAGGACCAGCGAGGGCGACAGCCGGCCTGCCTGGCGCAGATGCGCGACGAAGGCCCGGGGATCGGCGGCGCGGCCGGCCTGGTCCACCAGGTCGATCGTGGCCCGCTCCTTGGCGCCGACGATCAGTTCCAGGGTGGTTTCAGCCGACAGGTTGTGATGGGCCAGGATGTGGTCGCGCAGCTGGTCGCCGACCATCTCGATCAGGCGCTCGCTGACGGCCATCGGCAGCACCGCGCGATAGGCGACGGCCTGCAGCACCCGCTCCGACTTGGAGAAGCGGTCCAAGGCCTTCTGCAGCGACACTTCCGAAAAGCGGGCGTTGTCGTTGGCGCAGGCCGTGGCGACCACGTCCTCGCCGCCCTGCTCGACCAGCATCGAGGTGACGCGGGTCGACAGCTTCGGACGTTTGGCCACCGCCATCTGGCGCACCCGACCGCCGACGCGGACGATCTCGATCAGGTCGTTGTCGCTGAACACCGGCGAAAAGCTGATGACCGGCAGGCTGACGCTCTCGACGTCGCGCGCCAGGCGGTTGGCGACGTCGGCCGGCAGGGCCATCGAGTTCTTCAGCGTCACCGCCAGGGCGCGGCGCACCAGCTCGGCGGCGTCGGCGGCCATCACCCGCAGGATGTCGTGAGCGACCTGACGCTCTTCCTCGCTGAGGGCGGCGCGATCGATGTTCCGGCAAAGCTTGTGGGCGGCCAGCGCGCGCTCGTCGGGCGTCGCGCCCTTCACGAGCATGCGGATGTCGGATTCGGTCAGTGCAGCGCGTGTGGTGGCCATGGTTCGCCCGCCCGAAGCTATGCGTGGAGTCGCATGGTCGGCCGTTAGGCTTAATGATTGTTTGCGCCAGGAAGCTGTGGATTAACGATAGGCCGTAACCGGGTTCCAACCACGCTCCCGTAAGGTGCGCGCTCAATCGAAAGGAGCGCGACCTTGCTCGCCGAGCGCCGCCTGAAAGCAAGCCCAACGGACGGCCCTCAACTCGCCAAGGCGCTGGACGCCCAAACAGCGCTTTTGCCTTATGCGCTGGGGGTTTTCGCGGTCAGCCTGCCGCTTTTCGTGTGGGTCGGATCGTTCGCGACGAACCGCCTTTGGATGAGCGCCAGCTTCGCGATCTTCGCCATCAACTGGGGCGCCTTCTACGCCGTGGTGAACTGGCTGCGCGACGAAGCGTCGCAAGAGCTTAACCGTCGGGCCCGGATCCAGGTGCTGGGCGGCCTGATGTGGGCGATGAGCGTCGTCCAGATCTCGATCCTGGCCCAGGGCGCCGGACCCGCGCGCGAGACCCTGCTGATGCTGGCCACGGCGGGCGCGGTGGTCTGCGCCTTTTTCGCCGCGCCCTACCTGCCGGCCCTGCTGACCATCGCCCCTTTGGCGGCGGCTGGCCCGGTGATCGCCCAGTTCTCGCATCCGCAAGGCCGTCAGGCCGGCGTGATGACCTGGGGCGCCTCGGCCCTGGCCCTGACCCTGGGCATGATCCTCAACCGCATGTTCCGCCGTCAGCATGGCCTGGCCGTCGCCCACGAGCGCCTGGTCGAGGAACGCCTGGGCGTGTTGGAGGCGGCTGAGCGCACCGCGCGCTCGAAGTCCGATATCGTCGCCACCCTGAGCCATGAGATCCGCAACGGCCTGACCGGCGTCACCCACGTGCTGGCGGCCGCCGCCGGCCGGGGCGGCCGCGCCGCGCCCTCGCGCGAACAGCTTAACGCCGCGCTCGACGCCGCCCAGGACCTGATGTCTGTGCTGAACGCCACGCTCGACTCCGAGACCGCCGAATCCGGTCGGCTGCGGGTCGAAGCCCGGCCGTTCGACTCCGTCCGCCTGGTCCAGGATCTGGTTCTGCTGGACAAGCCGCATGCGGGGACCAAGGGGCTGGAGCTGGCGATCCATGTCGATCCCCTGCTGCGGCGACGCGATAAGGGCGCAACGGTCGCCGACGCCCTGCGCACGCGCCAGATCATCACCAACTTGTTGGGCAACGCGATCAAGTACACCGTGCGCGGCCGTGTCGAGGTGCGCCTGGAACTACGCGACGATCAGGTCGCCATCGAGGTCGCCGACACCGGCCCCGGCCTCTCGGCCGAGGAGATGGAGCAGGCCTTCGAGCCCTTCCGCCGCGTCGAGCGCACCGGCGCGGGCGTCAACGGGGCGGGCCTAGGCCTGTCGCTGTCGCGTCAGCTGGCCCGCCTGATGGGCGGCGCGCTGGACGCCCGCAGCGCCGTGGGCGTCGGCAGCTGTTTCACCCTATCCCTGCCCTTCGACGCCGACGCCGAGTGCGACCTCACCGAAGAGCTGGATAACGGGACCGTCGACATGTCGGGCGCGCCGCGCGCCCTGCGCATCCTGATCGCCGAGGACGACGCCCTGAACGCGGCCATGCTGCGCGCCATCCTGGAACAGCTGGGCCATCAGGTCGTCCACGCCCAGAATGGTCGTCGCGCCGCCGACCTGGCCAAGATCGCCGAGTTCGACCTCCTGATGCTGGACCACCGCATGCCGGTGCTGGACGGCCCCGGCGCCACCGCCTCGTTGCGCGAGGCCGAGGGCCCCAACCGCGCCGCGCCCATCGTGGCCATCATCGACGGCGATGGCGAGGAAGCCTCCGAATTCCTGAGCGCCGGCGCCGACATCGTCCTGCGCAAACCGGTCAGCGTGGCCGCCGTCGCCCGCGCCCTGGCCGACGCCGCCGCCCTGGATCGCGGCGAGACCAAGTCCGAAGCGGCCTGAACCGCGCCCTCCGGTTTGACAACAAGAGCCGGGGGTGGAGAATGGCGCATGTTCTCGCGCCCGACCTTCCGGCGTTTTCGCCATCACGGCGGTAGCCTGCTCGCAGGCTCCTAGCCCCGAACCTCCGCGCCTGCGTCGCGGCCGTTCGGGGCGAACATCAACCTGCCGCCAATCGACGGTCCGCCGAGCGCGCCGTCGCGCCTGAACACATCAAATCTGGAGCTTCTCATGCTCGCGCAAGCGGACGTCGTCGTGCGTCCCCGTATCATCATGGCTGAGACCGAGGTCGAAGCCCTAACCACCCTGGCCCTGCAGATGGAGCCAGCCGCGCCACTGGCCGCCGACATGCTGCTGGCCGAGATCGACCGCGCCGAGGTCCGCCCGGACGCCGACATGCCCGATCACGTCGTCCGCATGCGCTCGACCGTCCGCTTCGAGGACGACGCCAACGGCATGGCCCGCTCGGTCCTGCTGGTCTACCCCAAGGAGGCCGACATCGCGGCTGGCAAGATTTCGGTCCTTTCCCTCGTGGGCGCCGGCCTGATCGGACTCTCCGTCGGCCAGACGATCCGGTGGCCCGATCGGGACGGTCACGAGCGGCTGCTGCGTATTCTCAAGGTCGAGCCGCCCGCCCCGCCCCTCTTTTGAACGGAGGGCTTGCCGCTGGGTAAGCCTTTCCATTCCCCGTCCTGATCCGCACACTCGCCGCAACGAGAAAAGACGGGAGGATGCGATGCTGGAGGGACTGCGCGTCATCGAGCTGGCGACCTATATCGCCGCTCCCGGCGCGGCCGGGATCATGGCGGACTGGGGCGCCGACGTGATCAAGGTCGAGTCGCCCGAGGGCGACCCCATGCGGCGCTTCTTCGACACCATCGGCTCGGACCAGGACGCCAACCCGATCTTCGAGCTGGACAACCGGGGCAAGCGGGCGGTCGTCCTCGACATCCGCAGCGACCTGGGCCGCGAGGCGCTGAAGGCTCTGGCGGCGACCGCCGACATCTTCCTAACCAATGTCCGCCCCGCCGCCCTGGCCCGCGCCGGCCTCGACTTCGAGACGCTGAAGGCGGTCAATCCGCGCCTGATCTATTGCAGCCTGACGGGCTATGGCCTGACCGGTCCCGACCGCGACAAGCCCGGCATGGACGTGGCGGCCTTCTGGTCACGGGCCGGCGTCGGATCGATCACCGCGCCGAAGGGCGCCGAACCCTTCCCGATCCGCACGGGCATGGGCGACCACGTCACGTCGCTCGCAACGGTGTCCGCGATCCTCGCGGCGGTCCACGAGCGCACGCGGACGGGCCAAGGTCGGCTGGTCGAGACCTCGCTGCTGCGCACCGGCGTCTACGCCATCGGTTCGGACATGGCGATCCAGTTGCGCTTCGGGAAGCTGGCCTCGACGCGCGGCCGGCGTGAGTCGGTGCAGCCCCTGGCCAATTTCTACAGGACCGCTGACGGCCGCTGGATCTGCCTGCTGCCGCGCCAGGGCAGCGTCGACTGGCCACGCATCGCCGCGGCCGCCGGCCGTCCCGAGCTGGTCGACGATCCACGCTTCGCCTCGGCCAAGGCCCGCCGGGAGCACGGCCAGACCCTGGTCGACATCCTGGACGAGGCCTTCGGGGCTATGACCTATGAAGACGCCGCCGCCGCGCTGGACGCCGGCGACATCACCTGGGCGCCCTACCAGACCCCGCGCGAGTTGGCGGCCGATGAACAGGCGGAGGCCGCCGGCTGCTTCGTCGACACGCCGGACGGTCAGGGTGGGACCTTCAAGGCGCCCGCGGCTCCCGCCCGTTTTCCGGGTTCGGAGGACGGCCCGCGCGGCCCCGCCCCGAAGCTGGGCGCGGACACGGCGGCGGTGTTCAGGGAGCTGGGTTGGGACGAGGCGCGCGTGGCGGCCCTGAAGGCCGTCAGCGATTGATCTTGTCGTTGGCGTCGGCCAGCACGCGCAGCATCTCGGCCGAGAACATCGAGCTGGCCAGACGCTGACCCCCGCCCATGCTGGCGGTGTCGGACCCGCCGAACGGATTGCCGGCGTCCTGCGAGCCGCGCAGGATCAGGTCGACCATCGCCTCCTGCTGGCGGATGTGCTCCAGGCGCCGGCCGCTGGCGTACTGCAGGAAGCCCTGGTCAGGCTCGACAACCGGCGCCGACGGGCCCGGATCGACGCGGGTGGCGCCACCGGTCTTGGTCAGGTTGGCGTAGACCTCGCCGACCGTGGCGGCGCGGCCGTCCTTGTAGAAGATCGAGCGGTTGGCCTGGGCGGCGTCAGGGAACATGGCCGCGGCGTTGGCGCCGGGCGAGGCGGTCGCCGCCTCGATCAGACGGGCCGAACCCGACGGGCCCAGGAAGTGGGCGGCGTAGAGCTCGCCGGCCGTGGGCGAGCGCCCCACCCGGCCCCGCAGGTAGGACGCGTGGTCCGAGGCGAGCTCGCCAGCCATCAAGGCGGCGGCGTGCGGGTCGGTCTTCAGGCTCAGCACGGCCTTGCGAGCCTCGTCGCCGTCGACCCGATAGCGCCCGTCAGACCCTTGCGAGATCAGGTCGGCGTAGCGGGCGTAGCCGTACTTGGAGCCATGCTTCTTCAGCGTCGAGAGCCAGGTCTGGTCGACGAACTGAAACAAGCCCGAGGCCGACGACGTCCTGGCCTTGGCGATCGGGTTGAAGCCGCTCTCGCGCTTGGCGGTCCCCATCAGGAACGTGAAGTCGACTCCGGTCGCGCTGGAAGCGCGCTGGATCGCCGACTCGACGACGCTGCGGATGGAACTGACGGCGGGCATGGGCCTCAGGAGTCGGCGATCATGGTTAATAGCGAATTAACCACGTTCACACCGCGCCGCGCGGAGACGAGATGCCGCACCCTATCTTACAGGCGTAAGAAAAATCAGCGATAAGATTACGATTGTCAATTTACACCACCGAGCATCCATGCTGACCTGATTTCACAGATGTAGTTTCATCTAGGAGGTCGACATGGCCCTGGCTCTCAACCCCAACGGCTCCGGCATTCCCGGCCTGGACGCTCCGCCGCGCAAGCCTTCGAAGGCGCTGCTGATCGGCCTGGGCGTCTCGGGTGCGCTGCATATCGGTCTGATCGGCTATCTGGCCTATCAGAAGTACGTCGCGCCGCTGCCGCCGATGGTCGAGGACACCACCCTGGTGCTCCAGCCGATCTACACGCCGCCCAAGCCGCCGCCCCCTCCCCCGCCGACCGATCAGCCGCCGCCTCAGGCCGCCGCGCCCAAGCTCCACGCGCCGCTGCAGACGCCGTTCGAGCCGCCGCCGCCGCTGGTCGCCGATCCGACGATCAGGACGGAAGGCCCGCCGGCGACGGGTCCCATCACGACCCTGACGCCGACGCCACCCGCGCCCCCGGCCCCTCCGGCGCCGCAGCCCAAGGTCATCACCCGGGCCAACTGGCTGAAGCTGCCCTCGGCGGATGAGATCGCCCGCTACTATCCGGACAGCGCCGTGCGGCGTGGCGTTTCAGGCGCGGCGACCTTGAACTGCGTGGTGGCGGTGAACGGCGCGGTGCACGACTGCACAGTGCTGTCGGAAACCCCGGCGGACGAAGGCTTTGGCGCCGCCGCCCTGAAGGTCTCGCGCTTCTTCAAGATGAAGCCGCAGACGGAGAATGGCGAGGCCGTCGACGGCGCGACCGTGCGCATCCCGATCCGGTTCAACGCGGGCGCTTAAGCCCTCCTCCGACGTTGAAACGGCGGCCGGGTCGCGCCTTCCGCGACCCGGCCTTTCCCCTTGGATTAGTAGCTCTTGGGCAGGCCCAGCACGCGTTCGGCGATGAAGTTCAGGATCATCTCGCGACTGACCGGGGCGATCCGGGCGATCATCGCCTCGCGGAAGTAGCGTTCGACGTCGTACTCCTTGGCGTAGCCCATGCCGCCATGCGCCAGCACCGAATTCTCGCAGGCGTGGAAGCCGGCCTCGGCGCCCAGGTACTTCGCGGCATTGGCCTCGGCCCCGCAGTCCTTGCCCTGGTCGTAGAGGGCGGCGGCCTTGAAGGCCAGCAGGTTGGCCGCTTCGAGCTCGGCCCACGACTTGGCCAGCGGATGGGCCACGCCCTGGTTCTTGCCGATCGGTCGGCCGAACACGATGCGTTCGTTAGCGTAGGTGGTCGCCTTGGCCAGCGCCGCGCGGCCCAGGCCGATGGCCTCGACGGCGAACAGTACGCGCTCGGGATTGAGGCCATGCAGCAGGTATTGGAAGCCCTTGCCCTCCTCGCCGACCAGATCCTGGGCCGGCACGAACAGGTCCTCGATGAAGAGCATGTTACACTCGACGGCCTTGCGGCCCATCTTCGGGATCGGCTTGGCCTCGATCTTCTCGCGGTCGGTGTAGAAAAGGCTCAGCCCTTGCGTCGGCTTGGCGCATTGATCCTTGGGCGTGGTGCGAGCGATGATCAGGATCTTGTTGGCGCGCTGGGCGCCGGTGGTCCAGATCTTGCGGCCGTTCAGGCGATAGCCGCCGTCGACCTTCTCGGCTCGCGTCTCCAGACTGGAGGTGTCGAGGCCCGAGTTCGGCTCGGTGACGGCGAAGCACATCTTGTCCTCGCCCGAGATGATCCGAGGCAGCAGGCGCTCGCGCTGCTCGTCCGATCCGAACTTCACCAGCGGCATCGGGCCGAAGATGTTCAGGTGGATCGCGCTGGCGCCCGAGAAGCCCGCGCCCGACTGGGCCACGGTCTGCATCATCACGGCCGCTTCCGTCAGCCCTAGGCCCGCCCCGCCGACGCTCTCGGGCATGGCCACGCCCAGCCATCCCCCTTCGGCGATGGCGGCGACAAATTCCTCGGGGAAGTTTCCGGTCTCGTCGGTGCGCCGCCAGTACTCGTCGTCGAAGGCCGCGCACACCTTGGCCACGCCCTCGCGAATGGCTTCCTGCTCTTCGGTCAACCACAATCCGGACATCCGGCCCTACTCCCCTGCGCGCCTTGGTTCTCTTAGGTCTCGGGCTCCTCGAAGCGACGCGCGTCCATGGCGTCGGCGTCGGGGCCCGGGTTATCACCATTCAGATACGCCGCGACCATGTCTGCCACAAGCGGCGCGAGTAGCCAGCCGTTGCGCCGCGCGCCCACGGCCAGCAGCACGCCGGGCGCCGCGCTCCAACCCACCAGAGGCAGGCCGTCGGGCGTGGTGACGCGCACGCCCACCTCGACCTCGGCCTGGCCCAGATCCAGGTCCGGGCGCAAGGCCCAGGCCGCCGCCCGCAGGGCCTGGGTCGCCGAGGCGTCGGGCGAGAGATCGTCGCGACCGACCTCCATGGTGGCGCCGACCGCCAGCGTCTCGCCGGGCGCCAGATAAACGCCCTCGCCGCGCACCACCGCCGGATCGTCCGTCGCCGCGTCCGTTCGCAGGATCTGGCCCTTGATCGGGGCCAGGGCGGCGGTCTCGGGCGCCAGGCGTCCGGCGCGGACGCCGGGACCGGTGGCCAGCACCAGCACGTCAAAGGCCTCCACGCCGCCACCGCTCAGGCGCAGGACGCCCGGCGCGAACGACTCGACCAAGCGCGCCTCGAAGCGGGCGCCGGCGGCCTCGGCGGCGGCGCGCAACGTTCGCAGCGCCGGCCGCGCTTCGATGCGCCAGTCCTCGGCAATGGTCGCCGCCGAGGGCAGGCCCAGGTCGCGCAGGCGTCGATCGACCTGACCCCGCCAGGATTCGGAGCCCTCGATTCGAACCCCCGCTCGGACGATCTCGAGTCCCAGGTCCTCGGCGAAGGCCGGCCACAGGTCGCGGGCGCGGCGCATCAGGTCCAGGTGATCGCGCGAGACCGGATCGAACAGGGCCTCGCTGACCGGCGCCAGCATGCCGGCCGCCACGCCCGAGGCGTTTTCGCCCGAGGGGGCCGAGTCGAAGACGGTGACGGAAAAGCCCGCCCGCGCCAGGCGCAGCGCCACGGCTGATCCCAAAGCCCCGGCCCCAGCCACGGCGATACGCGCCCCAGTTTGAACGTTCATGGCGCGCAAACACCTTCCGGGAAGACGGACGTCAAGTCCGGAACGACCACGTCAGGCGCGGCTTAATCATCGTTAACGGTAGTGAATCGAGCGCGACACTTTGGCGCGAAGACCCGTTCCGTGCACGCCCGGACGTGACGACGCGGCCAAGCTCGGTCTATATCCGTTAATATTGGCACGAGGCCGCCATGCGGCGTTGGAGGGAATTGAGGCGGATGAACGATCGACCCGCAGCCGAACCGGCCCACCCCGTTGATCTGTATGTGGGCGCTCGGCTGAGAATTCGCCGTAAGATGATGGGCCTGAGCCAGACCCAGGTCGCCGACGCCCTCGGCATCACCTTCCAGCAGATCCAGAAGTACGAGCGCGGCGCCAATCGCATCAGCGCCAGCAAGCTGTACGACGCGGCCAAGCTACTACAGGCCCCGGTGTCCTACTTCTTCGAAGGCCTCGATGAGACCGACGGCGGCATCGACGACGGCTTCGCCCAGCGCATGACCGAGTTCGTCTCCACGCCCGAGGGTCTGGAGCTGGCCAGCCTGTTCCCGCGCCTGGCCGATCGCCGCCTGCGCCGCCGGGTCGTCGACCTGGTCCGCGCCATGGTGGACGACGAGGCGCCGTAGTCGCCAAATTCGCCCGCGCAAGCCGGCCTGAAAGAGCCCGCGCACTCTGCCGGTGACGCGGGTTTTCTTTTGGCCGAAACGACCCCGCGACTCAGTTCGACGGTCCGCACACGAAGTAAATTCTTACTTGGTGGTCGCTGCCGGTCGCGTCGCCCGCCTAGCGAACGACCGTTCATCGGCGAACGCCGTCCAATTCGCAGGCAAGGCGTCCGCGGACGCCCCTCGACGCGCCGGCTCCTGTCTGTGTCGATGTGAAAAATCACCATGATGTTTTCCAGCGGTTTCGTGACCGCAACGAGGGGATTCACATGGTTTCGATGAAGCGATTGGCGGCGGGGGCCGCCCTTGGCGCTATGGCGCTGGCGATGGGGAGCGCAGTCTATGCTCAGGAGACCACCGCCGCCCTGCACGGGCAGGTAAACAACAACGGGGTGGCCGTCGCGAACGCCAGCGTCACCGTGCTGCACACGCCTTCGGGCACGCGCAGCGCGACCATGACCGGAGCCAGCGGCGCGTTCGACGCGCGCGGCCTGCGGGTGGGCGGTCCCTATACGGTGACGGTCACCACGCCCGACGGCGGGGCCAAGACCTATACCGACCTCTTCCTCAGCCTGGGCAAGACCACCGACCTGGCCGTCGAGCTGGGCGACAACGCGGAGGTCGAGGCCGTGGTCGTCTCGGCCGCCAGCCGGGGCAACAATGATCAGGGCCCCAAGACGGTCCTGAACCGCGACGATCTGAACTCGGTCGTGACCGTGACCCGCGACCCGCGTGACTTCGCCCGTCGCGACATCCTGGTGGCCCAGGACCTGTCGGGCGCCCGTGGCGGCACCAATGGCGGCGGCATCTCGATCGCCGGCTCGAACCCGCGCTTCAATCGCCTGACCGTCGACGGCGTCTCGGCCCAGGACAACTTCGGCCTGGCCCAGGGTGGCATGAGTACGGCGCGTGGCCCGGTCACCCTAGACGCGGTCGAGCAGTTCGCGATCGCGGCCGTGCCGACCGACGTCGAGAATGGCGACTTCGTCGGCGGCGCTCTGAACCTAGTGCTGCGTTCGGGCGGCAACAGCTTCCACGGTGTCGGCTTCGTGAACTACCTGAACGAGGGCATGGTCGGCCGTCACTACAGCGACACCCGCGTGCCGCAGACCATCAGCCAGAAGAACTACGGCGGGTTCCTGTCGGGCCCGATCATCAAGGACAAGCTGTTCTTCGCGGTCAGCTACGAGACCTACAAGACCCTGGACACCACCCAGTTCGGCGCGCCAGGCTCGGGCGCGGTCAACACCTTCTCGAATGGCCTGACCCAGGCGACGTTCGACTCGATCGTCAGCACCTACAACAACAATTACGCCAGCGACTACAGCCTGGGCGGCATCCCACTGACCGCGCCGGTCACCGACAAGAAGTACTCGGCCAAGATCGACTGGAACATCAGCGACAAGCACCGCGCCAGCCTGACCTACCGCTACGCCGAGAGCAGCTCGTTCCAGCGCACCGACCTGGCCGCCGGCGTCGCCTCCCTGTTCTCTCACTGGTACCAGCAGGCCAACAGCGACGAGGCCACGACGCTGGAGATCCACTCCAACTGGACCGACAACCTGTCGACCACGCTGAAAGCGACCTATCGCGACTACCGCAACGGCCAGAACCCGCCCGGCGGCCAGAACTTCTCGGACGTGCGCATCTGCGCCGCCCCGACCTCGGACGCCACCCTGACCAGCTGCGCGGCCGGCTTCTCGCAGGTCTTTTTCGGCCCCGACCAGTTCCGCCACGCCAACGCCCTGGACGAGCAGGAGACCCGCTATCAGGCGACGGCCGAGTACAGCTGGCGCGAGAACCGCTTCAAGTTCGGCGCCCAGGCCCGCAAGGCCGACGTGTTCGACGTCTTCGTGCCTAATGCGCGCGGCCAGTACTATTTCGACTCCATCGCCGACTATCAGGCCGGCCGCGCCAGCCAGCTGATCTACGCCAACTCCGTGACGGGCAATCCGAACGCCGCGGCCTTCGACAGCACCTACTGGACCTATTCGGGCTTCGCCCAGGACACCCTGGACATCACCGACAACCTGCAGGTCTCGGCGGGCGTCCGCTTCGACTGGTACGACGAGCCGGACCGTCCGATCCTGAACCCGAACTTCACCAGCCGGAACGGCTTTTCCAACCAGAAGACCATCGACGGCCTGCACGTCTTCATGCCGCGCGTCTCGGCCGACTGGAAGGCGACCGACAACCTGCGCTTCACCGGGGGCTTCGGCCTGTTCGCGGGCGGCTCGCCCGACGTGCTGACCGGCATCTCGTTCTACAATACCGGCTATGCGACCAGCCAGGTCACCATCCAGCGCAACAGCAACGGCACCTTCACCGAGACCGGCGGCACGCCCGGCTTCACCCAGGCCATTGGCTCGACGGCGCTAGACGGGCTGAACACCGACAGCAAGTTCGGCCTGGCCGTCCCGTCGGTCGTCCAGCAACTGCAGCAAGGCACCCTGAGCGGATCGCCGACCATCCCACCGCTCAGCGAGGTGATCGCCCTGTCGCCCAGCTTCGAGATGCCGGGTCAGTGGAAGCTCTATCTGTCCGGCGAGTGGCGCGGGTCGGGCAAGTGGACCGAGGGCTGGACCGCCACGGTCAACTACATCGCCACCCAGGCCCAAAACGAGATCACCTATTACGACAGCCGCGCCCAGCCGCTGGTGATCGACGGCGTGCAGAAGTTCCTGCCGGACGGCCGCATCCGTTATGACGGCCTGGCCGCCACGACGCCCGGCAAATGGTCGACCAACCTCGGCTCGAACCGCGACGTCATCGTCACCAACGCCGACAAGGGCGAGAGCTGGACCGCCTCGGCCCAGATCTCCAAGCGCTTCGACTGGGGCGGCGACGTCTCGCTGGGCTATGCACGCCAGAACATGAACGACATCAACGCCGGCCTGTTCTTCGGCACCACGGCCGGCTCGCTGTACGGCGGCGTCGCCGCCGGCATGGACCCCAACCGCGATTACCTGGGCCGCTCGGTCTACGAGATCAAGAACCGCTATAAGGCCGAGTTCAGCTATCGCAAGAAGTTCTTCGGCGACAACGAGACCCGCGTGACGCTCTTCGCCGAGCGCCAGGACGGCCGGCCGTTCGGCTTCTACATGCAGGACCGCCAGTCGGGCCGCAGCCAGGTGTTCGGCGTCAACCGCACCGCCCAGATGCTGTATGTGCCGGACCTCAGCGGCAACGGCGGCGCCAGCGGCCTGGACTTCGGCATCGTCCGGTTCGCCACGGCGAACGACCTGGCGCTGTTCAGGAAGTACGTCACCCAGTTCAACCTGCCGACCGGCTTGGTGGAGAAGAACTCCAACACCAACGCGCCGGTCAACCGCCTGGACGCCCAGTTCAGCCAGGAACTGCCGACCCTGATCAACGGCCACAAGCTGAAGGTCCAGGTCGATGTGCGCAACCTGCTGAACCTGATCAACCGCGACTGGGGTCTGGTGTCGGAATACAATGACATCAACACCCTGGCCCGCGTCGACTGCGCCGACGCGAACGGCGCCGCCGTCGGGACCAACAGCGCCACCTGCGATCGCTACCGCTATTCCAGCGTCCCGACCACGGTAACCAAGACCCGCAATACGGGCCTGTCGCTGTGGTACATGCAGGTCTCGCTACGCTACGAGTTCTAGTCCTAGCCCAGCGGCGAAATCCCAGGCTCGCGGCGTTCGCGTCGCGAGCCTTTTTCGTGGCCGGAACCACGCCCTCCCCGCCCCGTTGATCCGGCGACGGAGCGGTGACGAAGGGCTGGCCAAATGCCGCGCGACACGATCGATTTCCCGCCGGTCTCGACCGGCCTTCTCTACGTCAATGACGACGATCCCGGCCTGCGCCGGGTCAAGGCCGGCGACGGCTTCGACTATCGCGATCCCGAAGGTGACCGCGTGAGCGACGCCGCCACGCTGGAGCGCATCCGGCTGCTGGCCATTCCGCCGGCCTGGACCGACGTCTGGATCTGTCCCTCGCCGCGCGGCCACATCCAGGCGACCGGCCGCGACCAGAAGGGCCGCAAGCAGTACCGCTATCACGACGCCTGGCGGCGCGACCGCGACGGGCTGAAGTTCGGGCGGATGATCGCCTTCGGCCGCGCTCTGCCCAGGCTGCGGGCCCGCGTCGAGAAGGACCTCGCCCGGCGAGGCCTGCCGCGCGACAAGGTCATCGCCGCCGTCGTCCGCCTGATGGAGCTGACCCTGATCCGGGTCGGCAATGAGGAATACGCCCAGGCCAACAAGAGCTTCGGCCTGACGACGCTACGCGACCGCCACGCCAAATTGTCCAGTGTCGGGGGTACGTTCCAGTTCAAGGGCAAGAGCGGCAAGGTCCACGTGACCGGCTTCCGCGACCGCCGCCTGGCCCGCATCGTCAAGGCCTGTCAGGACGTGCCCGGCCAGCGGCTGTTTCAGTACCTGGACGACGACGTCCAACGCCGCTCGGTCGAGAGCGCCGACGTCAACGCCTATATCCGCGCCACGATCGGCGAGGATTTCTCGGCCAAGGACTTCCGCACCTGGGCCGGCACCTTGGCCGCCGCCCGCGCCCTATGCCTGGTCCCCAAGGCCGGCAGCGCCACCGAGGCCAAGCGCAACGTCAACACCTGCGTGAAAGCGGTGGCAGGCCTCCTGGGCAACACGGCCGCCGTCTGCCGGGGCTCGTACATCCACCCGCTGGTGCTGGAGGCCTACCAGCAGGGCGTGCTGCCGCTGAAGGCGGGGCGCTCCGAGCGCGCCTTCGAACTGGCCGTGATCCGCTTCCTCGAGGCCGCCCAGGCCTCGTACGCCGAAGCCTGACCGAGGAGAAACGCCCATGGCCGCCGGCCGTCCCACCTGGCAGGGCCACCTGCGTCTGTCGCTCGTGACCTGTCCCGTCGCGATGTACACCGCCACCGACACGGGCGGCGACGTGCGCTTCAACATGCTGCACAAGAAGACGCACAACCGGATCCGGATGATCCCGACCGACCCGGACCTGGGCCCCATCGAGCGCTCGGACATCGTCAAGGGCTACGAGTACGAGAAGGGTGAGTACATCGTCGTCACCCAGGACGAGATCGACAGCGTTCGCCTGGAGAGCACGCGCACGATCGACATCGAGCGCTTCGTGCCCGCCGCCGAGATCGACCGCCTGTACTGGGACAACCCGTACTTCCTGGTCCCCGACGGCAAGCTGGCGGCCGAGGCCTATGGCGTGATCCAAGAGGCCATGACCAAGGAAGGCCAGGTCGCCCTGGGCCGCGTGGTCATGCACCAGCGCGAGCGGCTGTTGGCCATCGAGCCGCGTGACAACGGCATGGTCGCCTGGAGCCTGCGCAGCCACGACGAGGTTCGCGACGCGGCCGCCTTCTTCGACGCCATTCCAGACCAAAAGCCCGACGCGGCGATGATCCAGATCGCCCAGAAGATCATCGAGCAGAAGGAAGGCCCGTTCGATCCGGAGCAGTTCAACGACCGCTACGAGGACGCCCTGCGCGCCCTGATCAAGGAAAAGCGCAAGGGCAAGGGCCGCAAGGTGGTGGTCGAGGAGCCGGCGGACACCAATGTCGTCGACCTGATGGAAGCGTTGCGCGCCAGCCTGGGCAAGGCCCCGGCCAAGGCCAAGCCAACGGCGAAGAAGGCCGCGACCAAGGCGCCGGCGCACAAGGCCGCGCCGAGGAAGAAGGCGAGCTGATCCCTCCAATCCGCTTCCCCGGCGAAAGCCGGGGCCCAGATCGAACCCAGGGCGTCGGAGGTCTTGGCGCGGTTGTCGGCGCGACCAACCGGTGCGCTCAGGATGAATCTGAGTCCCGGCTTTCGCCGGGAATACGGGTATTTGGGCGATCCCTACCGCGAGCCCTTCGTCCCCAGCTTCTTGATCGCCGCCGCCAAGTCGCGCTCGCTGTCGGCATAGGCGTCCCAGGCGTCGAGATCCTTCAGCAGCCCCGGCGCGGTGCGAATGTTGAACCGCGACGGTTCCAGCCCCTTCCTCACCTGGGTCCAGGCCACCGGCCACGAGACCGGCGCCCCGGGCCGACCGCGTGGCGACAGCGGCGCGACCGCGGTGCTCATGCGGTCGTTGCGCAGATAGTCCAGGAAGATCCGCCCGCCCCGCTCCTTCTTGGCCATGGTGATCAGGTACTGCTCGGGACTGTCGGCGGCCATGCGGGCGCAGACCTCGCGGGCGAAGGCCTTGGCGGCGTCCCAGTCCACCTTGCTCCCCTTCAGGGGCGTCACCACGTGCAGCCCTTTGCCGCCGGTGGTCTTGCAGAACGGGACCAGCCCCAGCGCCTCCAGCCGGTCGCGGATCTCCCGCGCCCCCTCGACCACGGCGTCGAACGGCACGTCCGGCGCGGGATCCAGGTCGAAGACCAGCCGTCCCGGAACCTCGGGCTCGCCGGGTTGGCAATTCCAGGGATGCAGCTCGGTCGCCCCCCACTGCGCCGCCGCGACCAGGCTCTCGACCGTGTTGAACATCAGGTAAGGCTTGCGGTCGCCGCTGACCGTGACCTCGTCGATCAGGGCCGAGACACCCTTGCCCGAATGGCGCTGGAAGAACGTTTCGCCCTTGATGCCGTCGGGCATGCGGATCACCGAGCAGGGCCGGCCCTTGACGTGCTCCAGCATCCAGGGCCCGACCGCCTCGAAATACGCCGCCAGGTCCAGCTTGGTCCCCGGCGTCCCGTCGGAGGCGTCGGGCCACAGCGGCTTGTCGGGATTGGAGATCGCCACGCCCAGCACCTGGGCCTTGCCGCCAGCGCGTCTTGGCGTGGCCGTCGTCACCTTAGGCTGGGCCAGCTCGACGTCCTCGACCGGCGCTGGCGTCTCGGCCTCGACCGCCTTGGCGGGCTTGTCCTCGCGGAGTCCCTTGAACGACGCCTGGCGCACCGAGCCGTCTCCCGTGAAGCCGGCGAACTCTATCTCGGCGACCAGCTCCGGATCCACCCAGTGGATGTTGGCCCCGCCGCGTGGCGCCCCCCCCTTGGACGCCCCTTGGCCGCCGAACGGCGAAGTCTTGCGCGCCAGTTTCTTGAGCGCCGGCAGCAGCTTGGCGACCTTGTCGCGGCTAAAGCCCGTGCCGACCCGGCCGACATGGGCCAGCTGGCCCTCGTCATTGTAGATGCCGACGATCAGCGAGCGGAAGGCCTCGCCCGTGGTGGTCCAGCCGCCGATCACCACCTCGTGGCCGGCGCGACACTTGGCCTTGGTCCAGGTCCCCGGCTTGCCCGAGCGGTACGGCGCGTCCAGCTTCTTGGAGACCACGCCCTCGAGCGACATCTTGCAGGCCGACTGCAACACCGCCTCGCCGCCGCTCTGGAAGTGCTCGACATAGCGGATGCGCTCGCCCCCTTTTTGCCCGGAGGCCGGCAGCAGGGCCTTCAGACGCGCCTTGCGCTCCGAAAGCGGGCGGTCCGTAAGATCCTCGCCGCGCTCGTGCAGCAGGTCGAAGGCGAAGAAGATCAGCTCTTCGGTCTTCTCCTCCGACAGCGCCGCCTGCAGGCCCGAGAAGGTCGGCGAGCCGGACTCGTCGAGCGCGACGACTTCGCCGTCGATCAGGCTGTCGGGCAAATCCTCAGCCTCGGAGACCAGGTCGGGGAACCGCTTGCTCCAGTCCAGGCCGGTGCGGGTGCGCAGCGTCACCTTGCCGCCCTCGATGCGCAACTGCATGCGATAGCCGTCGAACTTGATCTCGTGGACCCAGTCCCCGCCGCCCGGTGGGCGGTCCACCAGCTTGCACAGCTGCGGCGGCACGAAGTCCGGCATGGGGGCCTTCTTCGTCGCCTTTGGAGCCGCCCTAGAAGACGCTTTAGCGGCGGGCGCCGGCGACTTGGCCTCGCGGCCCCTGGGCGCGCCGGTCTCTTCCGCCGCCCGCTCGGCGCTGGCCTCGGGCGAACGATTGCTGTTCCACACTGCGTCCGACGCGGCGGCCTTGGCGGTCATGAACGGCGTCGGGGCCTTGCCCTTGCCCGCCGCGATCTGTTCCATCGTCCGACCAGAGGCGATCGAGAAGGACGTGTCGTTCAGAAAGTCGAGGTCACCCTCGATGGCGAACTCATCGCGGTGCTTGATCAGCAGCCAGTTCTCGCGCTTGCCGCTCGATCCGCCCTTGGCGAACTTGTCGTTGTTGATGCGAACGAGGACATAGCCGCCCTTCATCCGCTCGCCGGCGAAGACCAGCTTGATCTCGCCCTTCTTCAGGCCCTTCTCCAGGTCGAAGCCCGGCTCGGGCGCCCACCAGCCGCGATCCCACAGCATCACCGTGCCGCCGCCGTACTGGCCCGCGGGGATCGTGCCCTCGAAGTCGCCATAGGCCAGGGGGTGGTCCTCGACATGGACGGCCAGGCGCTTGTCGTGCGGATCGCGCGACGGGCCCTTGGTTACCGCCCACGACAGGAAGACGCCCTCGTGCTCCAGCCGCAGGTCATAGTGCAGCCGGGTGGCGTCGTGTTTCTGGATGACGAAGCGCGCCCGCTCGGACGCGGCGACCTCGACCTCGCCCGAGGGTTCGGCCGTGAGCTTGAAGTCGCGCTTGGCCTGGTAGGCCGCGAGCTTGCGCGCCGCCATCGTGCGCCCCCTATTCGCCGTCGAAGACCTCGGGCCGCTCGTCGTCGGGATCGCCGGCTTCGTCTTCCTCCAGCGCGATGATCTCGTCGTCGTCCAGCTCCTCGCCGATCAGGGCGTCATCGTCGTCCTCGTCGCCCTCGGCCTGGGTGACATCCAGCACGTCGGGCAGTTCCTCGAAGGTGCGGAATTCGCCGTCCTTGCCGATGACGTCGTCATCCATCGCCTCGGCGCCGTCCTGCTCGTCCCATCCGTTGTCGACATCGGTCATGAAAGGTCTCCTCGCGGGGTTCGAAAGGAGGAATGACTGGGCGCGGGCGGCGTTCCGGTCTTGTCGAATTGATCGCGACACAGGGCCGCCGCTCCGAGTATCCCCCTCGGACCTGTCCCCGCTCGATCGCGCCCCGCCGCCACGATGGTCGCTGGCCACGCGCCCTTTTCTCGCGACGAAGTGAAGACAGCATACGGCAGCTTTTCAGGGGGACGCAGAGCAGTGAATGCTCGTCGAACGCTCCTTCTCCCCTTGCGGGAGAAGGACGAATGCGCGTGCTTCGAAGGGCGTTAAGCCACTCCGCGAACGCGATTCCCGCTCAGAATCACCCATGCCGCGAGTCGCCCGATGGTCCACCTTTGAGACCATCATTAACGCTTTTGCCCCGAACTTGGCCGTTCCAGAGACGACGATTCCGAAAAAATCCCCGCCCCACGGGCGTTTTGCCCCCATGAATCGGCGTTTTAACCTTCCCTAACGGGTGACAAACGCGAAACGCCTCGGCAGGCTCGCATTTCCCTGATTCACAGGACATGAGCTTAGAGATGACGAACGTTTCCGACCTGGTCGACGCCGCTGTCGCCGCTGACGACAAGCTGACCAAGACCCAAGCCAAGGCCATCATCGACGGCGTCTTCAAGTCGATCTCCGACGCCGCCGTGAAGGGCGAAGAAGTCTCGATCCCGGGCTTCGGCAAGTTCAAGGTCCAGGCCAAGCCGGCCCGCACCGGCCGCAACCCGGCCACGGGCGCGACCATCGAGATCGCCGCCAGCAAGAAGGTCGCCTTCACGCCGGCCAAGCAACTGAAGGACGCCGTCAACGGCTAAGCCTTTTCGGCGAGAAGCGGGCGCTACAAGTGTTCGCTTCTCGACGTTGCTATTCACGCGCGACATTGTGCTCCGCGCCCTTGTCGCGCGTGAAGACTTTCCAGAACAAATCAAGAACGATAACGTGCCGCGCATGGCCGTTCTCGATCTCAGGCGCAAGCTCGCCATCCTCTCCGACGCCGCCAAGTACGATGCGTCCTGCGCGTCCTCCGGGGCAGAGAAACGAACGTCCGTCGGCGGTCAGGGCATGGGCTCCACCGAGGGCATGGGCATCTGCCACGCCTACGCCCCCGACGGCCGCTGCATCAGCCTGCTGAAGATCCTGCTGACCAACTTCTGCATCTACGACTGCGCCTACTGCATCAACCGCGTGTCCTCGAACACGCCCCGGGCGCGGTTCAGCGTGAAGGAGGTCGTCGACCTCACCCTGAACTTCTACAAGCGCAACTATATCGAGGGCCTGTTCCTGTCCTCCGGCGTGATCCGCACGGGCGACTACACGATGGAGGAGATGGTCCGGGTGGCGAAGTCGCTGCGGCTGGACCATGACTTTCGCGGCTACATCCACTTGAAGCTGATCCCCGAGGCTTCGCCCGAGTTGGCGGCGGAGGCCGGGCTCTACGCCGACCGGGTGTCGATCAATATCGAGCTGCCGCGCGACGACAGCCTGGCCGCTCTGGCGCCCGAGAAAAGCCCGACCGACATCAAGCGCGCCATGGGCCGCATGCGCCTGGCCATCGACGACCACGCCGAGCCCGCGCGCAGGGCCGGCAGGCGGTCGTTCGCCCGCAGCCAGTCGACCCAGCTGATCGTCGGGGCCGACGCGGCCAAGGACGGCGACATCCTGGCCCGCAGCGCCAACCTCTACGGGGCTTATCGCCTGGGGCGGGTCTACTACTCCGCCTTCAGCCCGATCCCGGACGCCAGCCACCGCCTGCCTCTGGCGCGGCCGCCGCTGCTGCGCGAGCACCGCCTGTACCAGGCCGACTGGCTGATGCGGTTCTACGGCTTCACGCGGCCCGAGATCGTGGCCGAGGGCGAGGACCTGGACCTGTCGGTCGACCCCAAGACCGGCTGGGCGCTGAAGAACCGCGCCAGCTTCCCGGTCGACGTCCAGACCGCCGACAAGGAAACCCTGCTGCGCGTGCCGGGCCTGGGCGCAAAGGCCGTGGAACGCATCCTGGCGGCCCGAAAGGTCACGCGCCTGACCCTGGACGACCTCAAGCGGGTCGGGGCCGTCCTGAAGCGCGCCAGGGCCTTCGTGGTCACCGCCGACTGGACCCCGGGCGCCCTGGCCGACCGGGACAGCCTCAGGGCCGCGCTGGTCCAGCCCCAACAGCTGAGCCTGTTCTGATGCGGGTCGCGCGTCTGGCCTCGGAGATCGACTTCACCAGCTGGCGCGCGGCCGCCCGGACGCTGCGGGCGGAAGGCGTGGCGCCCCAGGCGGTGGTGTGGACGGTGGAGCGGGAGCTGTTCGATCTGGCGCCGCCCTCCCCCACGCCGGCGCCCGCGTCGGCCCATTTCACGGTCCCGGCCGCCTTCGTCGAGTTGGCCGAGCAGGTCATCCTTCACCGCGCCCCCGATCGCCTCGCCTTGCTCTACCGCATCCTGTGGCGGCTGGAGCGCGAGCCCCGGCTGATCGACAATCCGGCCGATCCCGATATGGCCAGGGCGCGCGACATGGCCAAGGCCGTCAGCCGCGCGTCGCACAAGATGAAGGCCTTCGTCCGCTTTCGCCTGATCGAAGGCGCGGTGGGAAGCCGCTCCGCGGAAACCTACGCCGCCTGGTTCGAGCCCGCCCATCGGGTCACCGAAGCCACGGCCCCGTTCTTCGTGCGCCGTTTCACCAACCTGGACTGGACGATCCTGACACCGGACGCGTGCGTGGCCTGGGACCGCGAGCGTTTGACGGTGTCCGAAGGCGCCGATCCGGCCGACGCGCCGTCCGAGGACGCCCAGGAAGAGCTCTGGCGCACCTACTACGCCTCAATCTTCAATCCCGCGCGCCTGAACCCTAGGCAGATGCGCCAGGAGATGCCCAAGCGCTACTGGCGGAACCTGCCGGAGGCGGCGCTCATTCCGGATCTGATCGAAACCGCCCAGGAGCGCGCCGCCGCCATGGTCGCCGCCCGTCCGTCCAAGCCGCCCGAACGCAAGCTGAAGGCGGCCCTGCGCCATGCCCGAGACGCTTCTTATGACGGGTCGCTGCCGACCTCGCTGGACGACGTGGCGGCCGGGGTCGAAGTCTGCCGTCGCTGCGACCTCTGGCGCGACGCCACACAAGGCGTGCCGGGCGAAGGCGCGCCGAAGGCGGCGCTGATGTTCGTCGGCGAGCAGCCGGGCGACCAGGAGGACTTGGCCGGGCGTCCCTTCGTCGGCCCGGCGGGTCAGATGTTCGACAGAGCCTTGGCCGAGGCGGGCGTGCCGCGCGACCGGACATTCGTCACCAACGCCGTGAAGCACTTCAAGCACGAGCCACGCGGCAAGCGACGCCTTCACAGGACCCCGGACCGGGGCGAGGTCACCGCCTGCCGCTGGTGGCTGGACGCCGAGCGACGACTGGTGAAGCCCCGCGTGATCGTGATGCTGGGCGCAACGGCGGCGCTGGGCGTGATGGGCAAGCCGACCCCGATCGGGGCCAATCGCGGCAAGGCGCTGCAGCTGTCCGGCCAGGCGCGGGGCGTGGTGACCTATCACCCCGCGTTCCTGCTGCGCGTCCCGGACGAGGAGGCCAGGGCGCGAGCCTACGCCGAGTTCGTGCAGGACCTGAGGCTGGCGGGGGAACTGGCGGGGGTGTGAGGTTGGAAATCCGCTCCCCGTTTGGGGGAGCTGTCTCGGAGTGACTGAGCAACCATGTTGTTCAGGGTGCGACAGACCTCCAGGGGAGTTGCCTCGCGAGCACGAGGTTTGCGGCTTCGATGAGCTTTCGCATGACGGCGACGATGGCGACCTTGGGAGGTTTTCCGGCGTCGCGCAGGCGCTGGGCGAAGGCTTTGAAGCCAGGGTCGAAGCGCTTGGCGGCGATGGCGGCCAGGTAGAGCATGTGGCGCGGGCGAGCCCGTCCGCCGCCGATGAAGGCCTGGCCCTTCCATTGTCCCGACTGTCGATCGAAGGGCGCTACGCCGAGCAAGGCGGCGGCCTGCCCGCGCCGGAGGTTTCCCAGTTCGGGCATGCGGATCAGCAGGCTGGCGGCCACGATCGGTCCCACGCCGGGCAGCGACATCAAGAGGCGGTGACGCGTCAGAAGGTCTGGACAGGCCTTGATCTGCTCCAGGATCTGATCGGCCAGCCTGGCCTTCAGGTCCGACAGGCTCTGGATCTGCTCGTCCAGGGTCTGGATCAGGTCGGGCAGGTCGACGTGCTCCATGAAGGTCTTCATGGCCGCCGCCTGATCCGTGATCTGTTCGTAGGCCGTCAGGCGCTGGGCCAGTTCAACCAGGCGCGGGTCCTGGGCGGCGCGGACCGTGTCGACCTGGGCCGTCGCCGCCGCGATCAAAGCCGCATCCAGCGCATCGGTCTTGGCCTTCCAGCGCTTGAGCCGGGCGAACAGCCGAACCTCCAGCGGCTGATGGACCACGACCTCAAGGCCCACCGCTTCAAGCCGGGTCCGGATCTGGCGCTCGTAGCCCGCCGTCGCCTCCAGCCCCGCCCGAACGACGCCTTGCTCGGTCAACCAGCCGATCAGCGCCTCATGGCCCGTCTCGTCGTTGCCGAACCGGCGCGTCTCGCCCTGACCATGGACGGCGACGTCCAGCCAGCGCTTGCCTACGTCGATCCCGGCGATTTTCGTGTTACGCTCCACCCGTTCCATCGACCCATCCTTGTGGCTTCGGACCCATCCGTCCCTGCAACCATCCGGGTCATGAAACGTCGGCGGCGGCCCTGCTCAGTCCCAGCACTCAAACGCTCGGGGGCAAACGGCCCCTCCGCCGACAGCTCGCTTGGCGTTCCTCCGCCAAGCGAGCGTCCCGGAAGACCCCGTCACAATGCCACCAAATCAACAGACAAGGGGGCGTCGCCGGCCTATGCCGAGCTGCCTGCCCCCTCCGGCCCTCCGGGCCACCTCCCCCGCATCGCGGGGGAGGTGAAGCCAGACGGCTAGTTCGCCTTCTTGCCGCCCAGCTGGGCCATCAGTTCTTCCTTGCGGGCCTTCATGCGCTCGCCCATGGCTTCCAGGTCCTCGTCGCCCTTCTTGGCCTGGGCGAAGAAGCCGCCGGGCTGTTCCTCTTCCTTGACGTGATGCTTGATGTACTCGCCCAGCACCTTGACCTTGGCATCGTAGAACTCTTGGCCCGGCTTCATCGCCTCGATCTCGGCGATCAGCTTCTTGGCGCCGTCGTGCTCGACATAGGCCTCGTCGATCAGGTCGTCCTCGACCTCGCCACGGCTCTCCGGATAGAGGACCTCCTCCTCGATCTGGGTGTGGACCTTCAGGGCCAGGGCGATCTTGTTGAACAGGGCCAGCTTCTCGGCGTCGCTCTCGAGTTGCTCGTACTCGTCGAACATCGCGTCGACCTCGCGGTGATCCTGCTTCAGCAGGCGGATGGCCAGCGGGTCACGACGGCCCGTGCGACGGGTGGTCTTGCGCGGCTTGGCGGACTTGGTGGCGGTCTTGGTAGCGGCAGCCATGGAAATCTCCCTCAATGTCCCCGACCGCCAACCAACACCCTCGCCGCGCAAGGCGTTCCAAACTCCGTAAACACCCAGGATCAAAAGAGATTTTGAGAGACGTTCGCAGTGTCGAGCAAACGAACTTTCCCGAGGCGGGCCTAGCGCTAGCCGGCCCGCGCCGGACCCGAGAGGGCCGTGTCCAGCTCGGCGGCCAGGGCCTCGATGCGGTAGGGCTTGATCAGAACCCGCCGGCCCTCGTTGGTCGCCGCCGCCGCCGCCGCGCTGTAGCCGGTGGTCAGGATCACCGGCAGGGTCGGCCGCAGGCGCGAGATGTCCCTGGCCAGGTCCAGGCCGCCGAGGTCGCCGGGCATCACCATGTCGCTGAACACCAGGTCGAACGCGCCGTCGCGCCGCAAGACGTCCAGGGCGGCCAAGGCGTCGGCCGTCCGCGCCACGTCGTAGCCCAGTTCGCGCAGCATCTCCTCGACCAGCTGAGCAACGCTGTCGTCGTCCTCGACCAGCAGGACACGGTGGCGGCCGGCTGGCTCCAGCTTGCGGGGTGCGATCACGATCGGCTCGGCGACCAGGGCCTTGGTCGAGCGCGGAATACGCAGCCAGACCGTGGTGCCCTCGCCCAGCTTGCTGTCGACACCTGCCTCGCCGCCCGAAGCCCGGGCGAAGCCATAGACCTGCGATAGGCCCAAGCCCGTGCCCTTGCCCACAGCCTTGGTGGTGAAGAACGGTTCGAACAATCGGGTCAGCATTTCGGGCGCGACGCCGACGCCGGTGTCGCGGATCGCCAGGCGCACGATGTCACCCTGCCCGTCCGGACGGCCCGACGGCTCGTTGCGAGCTTCGATGGTGATCGTCCCGCCGTCAGGCATGGCGTCGCGGGCGTTGATGGCGATGTTCAGCACCGCCACCTCCAGCTGCGAGGCGTCGACCTCGACCCGCCACAGGTCGGGCGGCAGCGCGATCTCGACCTTGACGTCCTCGCGCAGCGAGCGGTCCAGCAGGGCGTGCATGCCGGCCAGCCGCGCGGCGATGTCGACGACCTCGGGCTTCAACGGCGTGCGGCGCGAGAAGGCCAGCAGCTGCTGGGTCAGGCTGGCGCCGCGGTCGATGGCCTGGCGCACGCCCTGGCGCAGACGCTCGCGTCGCGCGGGATCGGTGGTGCGGTCCAGCAGGTCGATGCCGCTGGACGCGACCATCAGCAGGTTATTGAAATCGTGCGCCACGCCGCCGGTCAGCTGGCCCATGGCCTCCATCTTCTGCGACTGGCGAAGGGCTTCTTCCGCCTTCTCGCGCTCGCGGATCTCCGCCCGCAGCTTGCGATAGGCCTCGGCCTCGCGCGCGTTGGCCGCGCCCAGCACGGCCACCAGCAAAGCCGCCATCACGATCAGCAACGCGAAGCCGGCGTAGCGCATGGCCCGCCGCGCCGGCGATTCCAGCACGGTGCGCAAATAGACCGAGCCCAGCACCGTGTCGCCTTCGGTCACCCGCGAGGTGAGCACCAGCCGGGGCCCTTCCACGCGCGGCGGCCCCGGGACGTTGCGGACCGGTGGCGGCGGCGCGCCCGCGCGGACGTAGCTAGCCGCTAGCCCGCCCCCCATGTCGTAGGCGGCGACCGCCTCGACGTCCGGATTGGAGCTCTGGGCCCCGACATATTCCCGCGCGGCGGAGCGATCGTCGAAGGCCAGCGGCGCGGCCATGCTGCCGGCCAGGATGCGCAACTGCACCTCGGCCTGGCGGAAACGCTCCTGCTGGCTCAGGTGCTCGTTATAGGCGGCCATGGCGAAAGCGGCCGCGACGATGGCGACGGCCACGCCGATCGCCATCGACACCGTGAAGGCGGGTCGCCAGCGGGATCGCGACGCCGGTGGGATCATCTGCCGCCATCCCGCGGTTGGGCCGACAGCGCCAGCAACTTGGAACTCAAGGTCAGGCCGGCCGACTGAGCCATCTCCGCGCGGATCGTGAAGCGCAGCCGGCTCTCCAGCGTGACGAACTGGACCACGGCGCCGGGCGCATCCAGCGTCTCATCGGCGACGGTCAGGACGGGCCGCCCGGCGACGGCGGCCAGCATCTGCTGAGGCGTCTGCCGGCGCGAGGCGCTCAGGAACAGCAGGTGGCAATCCGCGCCCTTGGCGACGGGCGACAGGCGGATCACCACCACCGGGTGGTCGCCGACGCGCAGCCCCCCGGCCACCCGGTCGATGGCCACGCCGAACGGATCATGGCCGCCGATACACAGGTGGAACGGACTGGTGGGGCCTTCGAAGGCCGCATCGGGCCAGTCGACGAACGGGGTGAACTTGGCCAGGTAGCCGGCTTTCAGGGCGTAGCCTGGTTCTTGCTCGCCGGCCTGGGCCGCGCCGGTCAGCGCGCACGCCGTCAGGACCGTCGCGACAGACCGCGACAGCCACTTACGCCAACTGGGCCTAGACCCCAGGGCGCTCGGCGGGAAACCCAAAACCATACGCCTGTCCCCATCGGAGTTCTCAACGCGAAGCAGAGCTGTTCGATCCCACACCAATGACATTTTGGAGGCAAGGGTCGAGAAGACGACGGAAAAGCAAAAAGCCCGGGGCAGGCCCCGGGCTTTTCAAAGTCTTGCGATGGTACCAGCTCTCGGGCTCGAACCGAGGACCTCTAGATCCACAATCTAGCGCTCTAACCAACTGAGCTAAGCCGGCTCATCGCGAGGCGTCGTCTTTAGTCGGATCGGCCCCTGGGATCAAGCGCCGATCCGGCCGATTTTAACAGGAAAACGCCCCCCGGTCAGAAAACGCTTCCGGAACAGAAAAACGCCCCGGAGCCGAAACTCCGGGGCGCTTCTGGTATTCGCCTTGATCCAGGCCCTATTGCGGGACTTGGAACACCAGCGGGACGGTCACCTGACCACCGTCGACGGGCGCGCCGTCGAGGGTCTTAGGCTTCATCCGGAACAGGCGCGACAGACGCAGGGCAGCGTCGCCGAAGCCCATGTCCGCAGGGTTCTCGGAAACCACGGAGCAGCTTTCCAGAGTCCCCTTGGCCGTCACGGTGCACGAGATCGTCGCGCGCCCCGAGACTTCCATCCGCTGAGCACGGTCCGGATAGTACCGGGCCATGTCGTCGCCGGAGGGCTTACGGGCCCAGTCCGGACGGGTGATCACCGACGCCCGGGCCGGCGGGTTCGTGGGAACCGGCGGCACGGAGGAGATCACCGGCGGAGCCGTCGTCTCGACCCGCTTTTCAACGGGCGGGATCGGCAGCGGCGGCGGCGGCGTCACATCCGGGGGCGGAGCCACCGGAGGACGGGGCTGCACCACGGCCGGAGGCGGCGGCGGCTCGTTGGTCGGCGGCGGCGGCGGCGGCGGAGGCGGAGGCGGCGGAGGAGGCGGAGGCAGCTCCACATCCACGGCGTCGTCCGAGTACTGCTGCATCACCGCTTCGAATTTCTGCTTCGCCAGATAGGCGAAGAGCAATCCGTGCAGACCCAGAACCACCGCCAGGGCGATGGTGAAGGGTCCAGCGCCTTTTTTGCGCCGGGGACCATCCGAAGTGAGCGGATCGTAGTGGCGATGCTCGGGCGTTTGTTGTTCAGCCATGCAGCACCCCTACTTAGCTATCATCCCGTCCAACGAGAGCCACGCTGTAGAAGCCGTTATCCTGGAGAGTGTTCATCACCTCCATGAAAGCCCCGTAGCGAACCTTTTCGTCGGCCCGGATGAAAATGCGCTCTTTGGTCGGGTCGCGACGGCCCATGTTCTTCACAAGGTCCTGTCCCAACTCGTCCACGGAGGTCTCGTTATCACCGATATAGACCTGTCCCGACTGTTTGATCGAGATGTAGACCGGCTTCGGCGGGTTGGGAGTTGCTTTCGCCACCGCCGCGGGCAGGTTCACTTCGACCGACACGGAGGCGAGCGGAGCCGCCACCATGAAGATGATCAGGAGGACCAGCATGACGTCCACGAAGGGCGTGACGTTGATCTCACTGTTCTGTTCGACGTTGAACCTGTCGCCCCCACCGCCTGAGAGTTTGGCGGCCATGGGTGTTACGCCCCCTTGTCGAGCTGACGCGAGATGGCGTTCATCAGTTCAGCGACGAAACCTTCCGAGCGAGTGCCGTAACCCGAGATGCGGGTCTGGAAGTAGTTGTAGAAGATAACGGCCGGGATAGCGGCGAAGAGGCCGATACCGGTAGCCAGCAGGGCTTCGGCGATACCCGGCGCGACGACGGCCAGGTTGGTCGTGTTGGTGTTCGCGATGCCGATGAACGACGTCATGATGCCGTACACCGTACCGAACAGACCGATGAACGGACCGGCCGAACCGACCGAGGCCAGGAACACCATGCCGCCCGACAGGCGCTTGGCCAGCGAGGCTTGCACCGCGTTGATGGCGTAGGTGGCGCGAGCCAGCGTCGAGTCACGGTGCTCGCCGGCGACTTGCAGGCCAGCTTGACGCGACAGTTCGACTTCCTGCGAGGCGGCGGCGGCCATGTCGGCCATCGGGTTGCCTTCGAATTCTTCCGACGAGCTGATGCGCGCGATGTCGGCGATCGAGCGAGCGCCGCGGAAGGCTTCCAGGAACTTGTCCGATTGCTTGTTCAGGCCAGCGAACTCGAAAATCTTGGTGAGCAGCAGCACCCACGAGAAGACCGAAGCCAGCAGCAGGCCGATCATGACGACCTTAACGACGGCGCCGGCGGCGAGGAACATGCCGACCGGGGTCAGCGAGTGGCCGCCCTTCTTTTCGCCTTCAGCTTCGGCGGCGTCGGCCGGCGGAGCTTCCGGAGCCGGGGTCGCGGCCGGAGCGGCGGCGTCGGCGGGAGCGGCTTGCGTGGAGGAGGCGGCGGCCGGGGCCGAGGCGTCCTGGGCAAAAGCCGGAGCGCTCGCCATCAGCGCCATGGCGCCGACGAGAGCGATGAGGGGGGTCTTCCGTTTAATGTCGAGCATCTGTCGCCAGTTCCTGATTGGTCTAGCACGTTTGGACCGAGGGTCGTCGCGCGAGAGCGTCTCCACCCTAACTCTGAATAGCCCACCTGGAGGTCGATTGCTCTTCCAAACCTGGCGGACCCGCTTCGCTGCGCTCGACCCGTTACGCCCCTCACGAGGACTGGCCTCCAGAAGGATCGTTTCGAAGCGCGTGCGACCGAGGCCCTGTGAGGGGCTCCGGTCTTACCGCAATGTTAGAATTGCGGCTGTGGTCCTTTGGCAACCCCTTTTCGCACCGTCAAGGGGATCATTTGGGCACAAAATCGTCGTAGATGGCCCGGCGCACCGGGCCTTACCGCGCTGCACAAAAGGGTTTTCGGGAAAAAGGGGCGGTTTTGCCCCGAATAACGGGATCAGCGATGCTGCACTGCAGCAAGGCAACAAAACATCGGTCGATGAAAAAGGCGCCCGTCCGCTCGGCAGATGGGCGCCCGAGCCTGGCGGATCAACAGCCTGGATGACGGAAAAGCGACAGCCCGGACGACACCGTCTTCGGGGCGCCCGTCGGAGAGTGTCGGAACTTTGCGCCGGAGAGGGAGAAGATGGTGCCTGGGGCCGGAATCGAACCAGCGACACGCGGATTTTCAATCCGCTGCTCTACCAACTGAGCTACCCAGGCATCTTCGGCTTTGGCGGTGGAAACCGCCTCGGCGACCCGCCGTGAAGCGAGGAGCCGGGTCTATAAGTGAGGCCGAACGGGAAGTCCAGCGCCCTTTTTCATTCTCTGTGGATGTCTTCCGAGAGGGGATTTTCGTCGTCGTCATCGCCCCCTTCGACGACATAGCGACCGCTCAGCCAGCGCTGCAGGTCGACGTCCGCGCAGCGCTTCGAGCAGAAGGGACGGAAAGCCGTTTCGACCGGCTTGCCGCAGATGGGGCAACCCGTGCTCATGTGGCGGACACCTCGATATGATCGACCGGCAGGTCCGATCGGGATTCGACGACGAAGCGGCGGCCCAGGCGCTCGGCGACGCCGGCGTCCAGCTCGGCCGCGAAGGCCTCGGCGACAGCGGGCGCGCAGCGGACCGTCAGGCGGCCGCCGGGGTCAGCCCGCCCTTCCCGCTCCAAGGCCCGGGCCAGCCGCCGCGCGACGTGGCGGGGATTCGGCGCCCCGCGTTCGCTCAACAGCCGGTCCAGAACCGGCGGCGCGCGGCGCGGCACGATCATCTCCAGCGTGCCGAACTTGCTGATCGCCCCGATTCCCACACCGGGGTTATCCGGCGCGAAGGCGTTGCGGGCGGCCGTGGTCAGGGCCTGGCCGTCGTGGCCGCGACCAACCAGGTCGAAGACGATGATTCCGCCCAGACCCTTCAGGCGCAGGACCCGCGCGGCGACGCTCAGGGCCGCCATGTTGGCCTGGCGCGCGGCGCGCTTCGAATCGCTGGATCTCGCGCGCGCCCAGGTCGACGTCGACGGCGGTCAGGGCTCGGGTGGTCTCCACGGCGATGTCGCCACCGCCCGGCAGGGCGAAGAGGGTGGCCAGGGCGTCGGCCTCGGCCTCCTCGACGGCCGCCAGCGCCTTGTCGCCGGTCGTGGGCGATCCGGCCTTCACATGATGGCGTAGCCGCTCCTCGATCGTCGGGGCCAAGGTCAGCACGCGCGGCTCGCCCTGCCCTTCCCCGACGAAACGGGCCACGGCGGCCTTGCCGGCCCGCGAGGCGGTCTTGATCTCGATCTCGACCAGCCCCCCCTCGATCAGCGCGGGCATGTCGGGCTTCAGCGGCAGGATCACGTCCTGGCCGCCAGGCAGCTGGACGAAGGCCGAGGCGAAGGCCTTCTCGATCTTCCTGACGCGGGCGACGCCGCGCACGCCCTCGGCGTCCAGCGGATCGTCCGAGGGCCACTCGACGAACAGCCGCTCGGGCCGGCCGTCCAGGGTCACGACGCCGACGGTCTCGCCGACGCCCTTGTAGAGGTATGCGCGGCGCTCGCTCATGGCTGTTCGCTCTTGCCGCGGTAGCCTAGTCCCGTGAGCAGGTTCAGGGTCTCGTACAACGGCAGGCCCACGACGCTGGGATACGAGCCCTGCAGGTCGGTGATGAAGCCACCCGCCAAGCCCTGGACGCCATAGCCGCCGGCCTTACCCCGCCACTGGCCGCTGGCGACATAGCCGTCGCGCTCGGCGTCCGAGAGGCGCTTGAAGCCGACCTTGGTCTCGACCAGGCGCGAAGCTTCGCGGCCGTCCGGGGCGACCAGGGCGACACCTGTCAGCACCTTGTGGTTCCGACCCGACAGCAGCTTCAGGCAGTAGAGGACATCGGCCTCAGTCTCGGCCTTGGGCAGGATGCGCCGGCCGACGGCGACCACCGTGTCGGCGGCCAGCACGAAGTCGCCCGGCGCGCGGGCCGCGACCACGCGCGCCTTCTCCAGCGCCAGGCGCAGGGCATGGCGGCGCGGAGTCTCGTCGCGCAAGGGAGATCTCGTCGATGTCGGCGGGGTCGACCCGGTCGGGCGTAACGCCGACCTGGGCCAGCAGGTCGAGGCGCCGGGGGCTCGCGCTGGCCAGCACCAGCGCCGGCCCGGCGGCCGCTTGGGCGGCCGTCTCGGGAGCCATCGGCGTCCTACTTGAAGCGGTAGGTGATACGGCCCTTGGTCAGGTCGTAGGGGGTCATCTCGACCAGGACCTTGTCGCCGGCCAGCACGCGGATGCGGTTCTTGCGCATCTTGCCGGCGGTGTGGGCGATGATCTCGTGATCGTTTTCCAGCTTCACGCGAAACGTGGCGTTCGGCAGCAATTCGCTGACCGTACCGGGAAACTCGAGCAGTTCTTCCTTAGCCATCAGGCCTCTCAAAGGGACGAATCGGACAGCCGCGAGCCCCCGCCTGACATCGAGTCAGAACGAGGCCTTTCGCGGCGAGGCGCCTCTATAGCGCATTCACCCCCCAAACGTCGATGGCGCCCCGAAACGTTGCTTGATCTGTGCGGCCAGGGCGTCGCGCACCTCGCGATAGGCTTCCAGCCGCGCCTCGCGCGAGCCGTCGACCAGGGTCGGATCGTGGGTCGGCCAGTACTCGATGGCGACGGAGCGATCCCGCGACAGCTCCACCGCGCGGTGCTGGGCCTCTGGGGTCAGGGATACGACGACGTCGAAGCTGTCGTCCTCCAGCTCGGCGAAGGTCTTGGGCTTGTGGTCGGAGACGTCCAGGCCCAGCTCATCCATCACCACCACGACGAAGGGGTCGATCCCCTCCCCCGCCGGATCCGGCTTCAGGCCACACGAGTCGACGAACGCCTGCTTGCCGTAGAAGCGCTTGAACAGCCCTTCGGCCATGGGCGAGCGCACACGGTTGTAGTTACAGCTGAACAGTACGGCGTCCGGCAGCTCCCCCACGAGCTCAGCCTCGCCAGTGCAGCGCGCAGATCAGGGTGAACAGGCGGCGGGCGGTGTCGAGATCGGTCTTGACCTTGCCGTCCAGCCGCTCGCGCAGCAGGTTCGAACCCTCGTTGTGCAGGCCGCGCCGGCCCATGTCCAAGGCCTCGATCTGTTGAGGGGTCGAGTTCCGGATCGCCGAGTAGTAGCTGTCGCAGATCATGAAATAGTCCCTGATCACGCTCCGGAACGGTGACAGCGACAACAGATGACGGCGCTCCCACCCTTCGTTCTCAGGGCCCTGCCCGCGGATGTCGAAGGCCAGTCGATTCTCGATCAGCGACAGGCGGATGTCATAGGGACCGCCCGGCGCGTCGGCCGGCTCGAAGTAATTGCCTTCCAGCAGGTCGAAGATCGCGACCTGGCGCTCCTGCTCCTGGTCGCGCGAGGCGGCCGCGAGGCTGTCTTCGTCGATCTCGATCGACTTGATCTTGTGGCTGGCGCGGTCGTCGGTGCTCATCTGACGCGGGAGGTTCGCGCGTCAGTCGCCAGAAGGCAACCGCACGGATGCGGAGAGGGCGTGGGCGGGCAGCCCTTCGGCCTTGGCCAGGGCCACCGTGTGCGGTCCTAGGATCCCGAACGACGCCGTGTCGCACTTCACGATCGAGGTGCGCTTGATGAAGTCGTAGATCGACAGGCCCGACTGGAAGCGCGCAGCGCGGCTGGTCGGCAGCACGTGGTTCGAGCCGGCCACGTAGTCGCCGATCGCCTCGGGCGTCACCCGGCCCAGGAAGATCGCGCCGGCGTGGCGGACGCGGTCCGACAGCCGCTCGGGATCGTCCATCGCGAACTCGACGTGCTCGGGGGCGATGGCGTCGACCAGGGCCGGGCTCTCGTCCAGCGGGGCGATGATCACCGCGCCGTGGTCGCGCCACGAGGCGGCGGCGTCCTCGCCGGTGGCTAGGGTCTTGAGGCGCTCGGTCACGGCCTGCTCGACGGCGGCGGCGAAGGCCGGATCGTCGGTGATCAGGATCGACTGGGCGGCCGGGTCGTGTTCGGCCTGGCTCAGGAGGTCGGCGGCGATCCAGTCGGGATTGTTCTTGTTGTCAGCGACCACGACGATCTCGGAGGGACCGGCCAGGGCGTCAATGCCGACGACACCATAGAGGCGGCGCTTGGCGGCGGTGACATAGGCGTTGCCGGGGCCGACGATCTTGTCGACCGGCTGAATGGGTCCGGCTCCATAGGCCAGGGCGGCGACGGCCTGGGCCCCGCCCACGCGCCAGATCTCGGTGACGCCGGCTTCCTTGGCGGCGGCCAGCACGGCGGGTTGCAGCTTGCCGGGCGGGGTGACCATGGCGATGCGGTCGACGCCGGCGACCTGGGCGGGCACGGCGTTCATCAGCACGGTGGAGGGATAGGCCGCCCGGCCGCCGGGGACATAGACGCCCACCGCTTCCAGTGGCGTCCAGCGCCAGCCCAGTGCGACGCCGGCCTCGTCGGTCCAGGCCTGGTCGACCGGCCGCTGGCGGCTGTGATAGGCGCGGATGCGAGCGGCGGCGAAGGCGATGGCCTCGCGCACGTCGGCGGGCGTGTCGGCCCAGCCCTGCTCGATCTCCTCCGGCGTGACGCGGATCGTCTGAGCGGTCAGCTCGACCTTGTCGAACTTGCGGCTGTAGTCGAGCACCGCCTCGAGGCCATGGGTCTTCACCGCGTCCAGCACCGTCGCGGCGGCGGCATCGACATCGGCCGGCGAGCCGCGACGCTCGTCGAGGAAGGCCTTGAAGGTGGCATGGAAGTCGGGGTCGGTGAAGGAGAAGCGGCGCATTGGGTCTAAATGCGGTAATTTTACCGGCAAGCAAGTGAGAAAGCCTGGAAACGGGCAATCCCTTTCGTGTCATCCCGGCTGCAGCGAAGCGGAGAGTCGGGACCCAGGGGCGATCGCGGTGCGGCGGCCCCTGGGTCCCGGATAGCCTCTGCGAGGCTTCCGGGATGACACGCATTGGATTGGCGGAAAGCCTATGCCTTGGAGCTCCGCATCATCACCCCGTACACCGTCGCCGCGATCGCCAGGCCCACGAACCAGGCGTAGGTGTAGAGCCCCATCCAGAACGCCCCCACGCCGCCGAACAGGTGCGGCGCGGCGGCCGCCAGGAAGCCCGGCAGGTTGGGCAGCACGCCCAGAACCAGGGCCGTGACCGCCGCCGGATTCCAGCCGCCCCGGTACGCATAGTCGCCATCCTTGGCGTAGAGGTCGTCCACCGCCAGCCGGGCCTTCCGCACGATCCAGTAGTCGACGATCAGGATCCCGGCGATCGGCCCCAGCAGCGCGCCATAGCCGACCAGCCACGTGAAGATGTAGCCCTGGGTGGTCTCCAGGAGCTTCCAGGGCATGATCAGCACGCCGATCCCGGCCGTGATCCAGCCGCCGGTGCGATAGCTGATCTTGCTGGGCCACAGGGCCGAGAAGTCGTAGGCCGGCCCGACCAGGTTGGCGGCGATGTTGCAGCACACCGTGTCGAGACTGATGATCAGCAGGCCCACGACCACCGCGATCCCGCCGATGTCGCCGGCCAGTTGCACCGGGTCCCAGATCGCCTTGCCGAACACGATCGTCGTGGCCGAGGTCGTCACCACGCTGACCAGGGCCAGCAGGCCCATCGGCGCCGGCAGCCCCACGGCCTGGCCGATGATCTGATCGGACTGCTGGCGCGCGAACCGCGTGAAGTCGGGGATGTTCAGGGCCAGGGTCGCCCAGAAGCCGACCATGGCCGTCAAGGCCGGGGCGAAGGCGCTCCAGAACTGGCCGGCCTTGGGCCCGCCTTCGACGAAGGCCGAAGGCTGGTGCAAGATCGGCCCCAGGCCGCCGGCCTTGCTGACCGCCCACCAGACCATCAGGCCGCAGATCAAGATTTTGATCGGCGCGGTCCAGGTCTCCAGCTTGCGCACCGCCGTCAGCCCCTTGGTGACGAACAGGAGCTGGACGCCCCAGAAGGCGAAGAAGGACAGCAGTTGGCCCAGGCCAATGCCCAGTAGCGATAGCGGCGCGCCCTCCAGCTTGCGGCCGACGATGACGCCCAGCAGGGTGAGCAGAGCCCCGCCGCCGATCCAGGTCTGGATGCCGTACCAGCCGCAGGCGACGATCGCTCTTGCAACAGCCGGGACCCGAGCGCCCTTCCAGCCGAACGAGGCCCGGGCCAGAACCGCATAGGGCACGCCCCAGCGCGCGCCGGCGTGGCCGATCAGCAGCATCGGGACCAGCACGACCAGATTGCCCAGCAGCACGGTCGCCACCGCCTGCCCCGCCGACATCCCCTGCTCGATCAGCCCCGAGGCCAGCATGTAGGCCGGCACGCAGATGACCATGCCCAGCCACAGCGCCGCGAAGTGCCGCCAGCGCCAGGTGCGCTGCTCCTGGCTGGTCGGGGCCAGATCCTCGTTCCACAGATCGCTGTCGGGGGCGCGCATGCGGCGAAGCTTAGGAGGGGTTCGCCCTTCCTGGCAATCGACGGAACGCCGTTCGGTGGCTTCAGCCCAGCGCCGCGGAGGTGATCGCCACCACCCCGGCCCAGAACATCAGGCACAGCGCCACCGCCGTGACCCGCGCCCAGTCGAAGCGGAGCCCGCCCCGCGACACCGGCATGTCCGGCCTGGCGATGTCGCATGAAGCGAAAACGGTCGAGTAGGCTGACCTTCTGGCCATCGAGGCGTCCCTAACGAGCGCGCTTCTGTCGGGCGCGTGACGTTAACTTAACAGCACTCGCGCCGCAGGCGAATTGGCCGGCCGATCACTAGAGCGTGGGACAAAACCGCGGCATTCGCTCTGCCTACGGAAAGATCAGAAGAAAGACGCCGCTCAACCTCTGAGCAGGCGCCCAATTCTTAGTCCGCGTGTCCCGGCGTCCGAGGCGTGGCCCAAGGGTCGGAGACGTCGGCCAGGGCCACGTCCAGGCACTCGACCGACACCCGCATGTCGCCGCCGCCCGCGAAGGTCAGGGTGACGACGCCCGCCGGCGCCTCCTCGGCCGGCTCGAAGCCGATCGACAGCAACTCGACGATCGCGCCCTTGGCGTCGCGGCGCAGGTTGCGCGCCTGGACGCCCGAGACGTCGCCGAACTGCAGGGCCGAACGCACGCGCTCGCCCGTCCGCCCCTCGCCTTCCCAGCGGAAGCGGTTGCAGGCGATCGTCAGGGTGCGGCTCTGCGCGTCCCAGCGGATGTCGCCGATCTTGGCGACGGCGTCCTGCAGGGCGGCCGACAGCACGGAGAGGTCGTCGGCGTCCTGGGCCAGCAGGCGCAGTGGCTTGCTCGGTTTCGCCATGGCCTAGAGCTCCGGCTCGCCGTCGCCGACGATGCGGCGGACCTGGGCCCCGCAGGCGCCCAGCTTCTCTTCCAGGCGCTCGAAGCCGCGATCCAGGTGATAGATGCGGCTGACCGTGGTCTCGCCGCGGGCGACCAGGCCGGCGATCACAAGGCTGACCGAGGCGCGCAGGTCGGTGGCCATGACCTCGGCGCCTTCCAGCTGGGCGACGCCGCGCACGCGGGCCTCGCCGCCCGAGACCGAGATGTCCGCGCCCAGGCGCATCAGCTCGGGGGCGTGCATGAAGCGGTTCTCGAAGATGGTCTCGCGGATGCGGCTCTCGCCGTTCGCGGTCGTCATCAGCGCCATGAACTGCGCCTGCAGGTCGGTGGCGAAGCCCGGGAACGGCGCGGTCTCGATGTCGACGGCATTCAGGCGCTCGCCGTTGCGGCGGATGATGCAGCCATCGGCGGTCTCCTCGACGCCAGCGCCGGCTTCCTTCAGCTTTTCCAGCAGGGCGTCGATCAGGCCCGGACGGGCGTTGGTCAGGCGGACCTCGCCGCCGGCCATGGCGGCCGCGACGGCGTAGGTGCCCATCTCGATCCGGTCGGGGATCACCGCGTGGCTGGCCCCCTTCAGGCGGGGCACGCCGGTGATGGTCACGGTCGGCGTGCCGGCGCCCTGGACCTTGGCGCCCATGGCGTTCAGGCATTCCTGCAGGTCGACCAGCTCGGGCTCGCAGGCGGCGTTGTGGATGACGGTCGTTCCGTCAGCCAGGACGGCGGCCAGCATGGCGTGCTCGGTCGCGCCCACCGACACGAACGGGAAGGTGATTTCCGCGCCCTTCAGGCCGCGCGGGGCCTGGGCGTAGACGTAGCCCTCATGCAGGTCGATCTTGGCCCCCAGCGCCTCCAGCGCCTGCAGGTGCAGGTCCACGGGGCGCGCGCCGATGGTGCAGCCGCCGGGCAGCGAGACCTTGGCCTGGCCCGAACGGGCGACCAGCGGGCCCAGCACGTTGAACGAGGCGCGCATCTGGCGCACCAGGTCGTAGGGCGCGAAGCCGCTGGTGATCTCCGGCGCGTGCAGGATGGTCTGCTGGCCGTCGGGACCGTCGCTCTCGGTGACACTGACGCCCAGGCGCGTCAGCAGCTTGCCCAGGAACCGGGTGTCGGCCAGGCGCGGCATGTTCGTCAGGCGCAGCGGCTCGTCGGTGAGCAAGCTGGCCGCCATCAACTTGATGGCCGAGTTCTTGGCGCCGCTGATCGGGATCGATCCGTTCAGCCGCGCGCCGCCGGTGATGGCGATGCGATCCATTAAGGTCCCTCGAACGCGCGGGGGTGGGGGCGCCGCGCGGCTCACATGTGAGGGGGGCGTTCTATCCGTTGCAAGAGGGGTTGCAAGGGCTCGCCCCATATTTGGCCCCACTAAATCGGCCCCTCAGAGGGGCGCGGACAGATCGTAGGAGCGCTCGTCGCCGGGCCAGCGCAGATCGTGGGTCGTGCTGGCCAGGTCCAGGGCCACCTGCGCCAGGTCGAGCGCCTTGCGCGTCGCCGCCAGGCCGTCGCGGCCGAAGGCGGCCTTGCCATGCTCGGTGTCGAACTGGCCGCCGTCGCCGGTCAGCCGCACGGCGACCGCCCAGTCCACGCCGTCCGGATTCGGGAAAGGCGCGGAAAGCTCGAGCACCAGCGCGACCCGGCTTCCGTCGCGGTGACTTATCCCCAGCAAGTTTCGAACGGCGCTATACGGCGTCGGCGCCGCGCGCGCCGCCGCGCTGGCCGGGTCGGATTCGCCAGAAGTTCCGCGCGCCGCGGCTTTTCGCTTGCGCAGGTTGGTTCTGAGGGCCTCGGCCAGCTTGGCCTCGCGCGTAGATTTGTCGTCGCTGATCGGCATGCGCCGGGGGTGCGGCGACAAAGTTGTCCGGTCAAGGCGATTTTGGGCTTGGCGTTCGCGATTCTCCTCGCTATACGCCCCCTCCTCGTCGCCGCCGTAGCTCAGTGGTAGAGCGCATCCTTGGTAAGGCTGAGGTCGGCAGTTCAATCCTGCCCGGCGGCACCATGGGGGTCCAAGCACAGCTTGGACCCCCGCCAATACGACGAGAACCCCGCTTCCTGAAAATACGCGCATGCGAAAACGGACGCCCGTCTGGACGTCCGTTCGCGACTTCGCGGCGCTACAGATCACGGCGCGCGCGAAAGGAGGACGTCGTTTCCGACGCCCTCCTCCCACGCGATGGGCGGAAATCCGCCTGGCTCGTCCCTACTGGCGGACGAACGTCTCCTGGTAGGCCTTGGAGCGGCCCTCGGGCGACTTGCCCACGCCGCGACGCACCAGCGTCTTGCCGTCGGGCCGGAAGGTCCAGAATTCGCCGACGATCACGTCGCCGTCCTTCATCTTCAGGATCTGGAACTCGTCCGGCCCCAGTTGCTTGACCGACACCTGGTTGAAGCGCGCCTGGTCGTTGAAGATGGCGGGCGTACCGTCCAGGCTGGTCAGATAGTCGGTCTTGAACTCGCGGCCGCCGGTGGTGTTGACCGAGTGGTACTCCAGCTTGTTGTCGCCGAACTTCAGATTGATGGTCAGCTTGAAGCCCTTGGGCAGGTTACCGTCGCTCCAGTAGGACTTCTCCTCGACCGAGACCCAGGCCCCGTCGTGCGGGTTGGCGGCCAGAGCCTGGCCGGCGGTCATCAGCAGGGTCGCGCCCAGGACGGCGGGCAGCAGGGATCGTTTCAGCATCTTGGCGTCTCCGAAGGTCTAGAAGGGTGTGCGGGCTTCAAGGTTCTTTTCGACCTCGGCCCGGGTGGTCCACAGGGTGCGCAGGGTGTTTTCCGAGAGGTGCTTGAGCTGATCGGCGCGGTGCTTGGAGCCAGGCTGGCTGGCGTTGCCGTAGCTCATCAGGCCGACGGCCTTGATGGGGGTGGAGAACTCGACCATCGACACCCAGGTCTCGCCGTGCTGCGGCAGGCGCCGGCCGTCCTTAAGCGGTCCCCAGGTGATGGTGCGGAACAGGCCCGTGTTGCCGAAGCCGCCGTTGCCCGGCAGGTCGACATCGTCGATGGCGAAGCGCGAGACCTCGCCGAACGGGCGGTCGATGGCCCCGTACTTGGCCTTGGCCTCGGCGATGGCCGCCTTCAGGAACTCGACTGCCTTGGCTGGATCGGCGACGCCGTTGGGCGTCGAGATCGGATCGGCCGGCGACCATTTGACCTTGTAGTTGGCCTGGACCAGGAAGTTGTTGGGCGAGAACTTGGCCGCCCAGGTCTCAAACAGCAGGGCCGCGCGGCTGTCGCCGGTGGTCTGGCGGTCCCAGCCCTTCAGCAGCGCCACGGCGGCCTGCACCTCCGGATCCGGATCGCCCTGCGCCGCCGCGATCAGGTCGGGCAGCACGCGGTCAGCCATCAGGGTGTGGTGCGAGTGCTTGCGGGCGACGAAGTCCTCGAACGACAGCTTGGCCTTGTCGGCCAGCAGGTGCGTGGACTGCTGGGCCCGTAGCGACATGGGCCCGTTCGGCGCCACATAGGGCGGGAAATCCTCGTAGCGGATCGCCTGCGGCCAGGTCGACACCCAGGGCGGGTCGTTGGCGTTCTGGACGAAGCCACTGGCCGGGTCGGTGACCTTGGGCAGGTCGTCATAGGACAGGATGTCGGTCCACAGCGTGGCCGAGGTGTCGCCCGGCACGAAGCCGTTCCAATAGGCCAGATCGCCCTTGTCGTGCTTGGGCAGGATGCCGTTGTCCAGGAACTGGATGTGGCCTTCCTTGTCGGCGTAGACGATGTTGAACTTGGCTACCTGCAGTTTGCGCAGCGCCTTCTCGAATTGGGCGAAGCTCTTGGAGAGGCCCATCTCCCAGTATTGGGAAAGGCCGCCGGGACGATCCAGGCCGGCGACCCGCAGGGCCACCGTCTTGCCGTCGGGGCGCTCGAACACCGGCCCATGGACCGACGAGCGGATGGTCAGGGTCTCGGTCCGCAGGGCCCCGTCGGCGCCCTTGATCTTGAAGCTGGCTTGGCGGGTCTGGAACGGCAGCACCTTGCCGTCGAACACGTAGCCGCCGTCGGCCAGCTTCAGCTCGTAGTTGGTCGAGCCCAGCAGGGTGTTGACCGTGTTGGTGAAGCCCATCCGCTGGTTGAAGGCGAAGCGCAGCACCGGCAGGCCAACTTGGGTGGCGCCGTAGATCTGGTAGCCCGGCCCGTTCAGGTCGGCCTCGAAATAGGTGAAGTAGCTGGTCGGCCAGGGCAGGTGCGGATTGGCCAGCAGCATGGCATTGCCGCTGGTCGACTTCGACGGGGCCACGGCCCAGGCGTTGGAGCCGGCGTTGGCGGCGGGATTGGACCCGCCCAGCGTCTTCTCGCGGGGGGCGATGTAGATGTACTGCATCAGCCGGTGAGCGTGGGCCATGACGTCCTCGCCGGTGACCGGCAGCACGACCTTCACCGCCGGATCGATCTTGTCCGGATGGGCCTTGGCGTAGGCGTTGATCCCTTCGGCGAAGGCGTCGAGATTGGCCCGGAACGCCGCGCTCTCGGCCCGGTACCAGGACGCCGCCCGGCGGGGAACGTCGTTGGCCAGCATCCAGCGATCGGAGTCCGCGAAGCTCTCGCCCCAGTACTCGGCCGCCCTGCCCCGCGCCTCGCCGTACAGGTGGATGACCACGTCACCGTGGTTCTGGGCCTGGGCCCAGCCGAAGCCGTAGAACACGGCCGCGTCGTCCTTGCCGTAGATGTGCGGGACGCCATAGCGGTCCCACAGGATCTCGCCCCGGCCCGCGAAGCTTTTCGGGGCGGCTTGCGAAAGGCCCGCCGTCAGGCTGCCGACGCCCAGCCCCAGCGACAGGCCCAGAAAGGTGCGCTTGCGCATGCTCAGAAGTCCCACTGCAGACGGGCGTAGTACGATCCGCCGGTGAAGCCGAACGGCGAGGTGCCGGGATACTGGCCCGACCCGATCGTGGCGTTGAACACGCCGTTGGCCGACGGGTAGATGTTGAACAGGTTGTTGGCCCCGACCGTCGCCGTCACGGTCTTGGTGACCTGGTAGCTGGCTTCCAGATCGGTGATCCACTTGGCGCCGTAGCTACGGTCGTTGGCGACCGTGTTCTGTTCGATCCTGTAGCCGCCGAACCGCGTCTCGCGCAGGTTCACGTTCAGCCTGTTCCACGACCAGTTGGCCCCCAGCGAGACCTTGTCCTTCGGGAAGGCCTTGGTCAGGTAGCTCTGGCTGAGACGGTCGAACAGCACGTAGTTCGCGCCCAACGCCGCCAGCTCCGGCGGATTGTCGATGATGTGGGTGATCTTCGTCTCATTGTGATTGTAGCCGAGGTTCACCCGCAGCGCGCCGAACGAACCCAGGTCCTGGCGCCAGCTGGCCACCACGTCGACGCCCTTGGTGCGGGTGTCGATGGCGTTGGTGTAGTACTGGGCGCTCAGCGAGCCCGGCAGGCCGTTGGCGATCAGGATGTTGCTGACCGCCGCCCCCGTCAGGGTGCTGGTGATGGCAATGCGGTCGTCGACGTCGATCTGGTAGGCGTCGATGGTCACGCTGAGACGCGGCAGCGGCTCCAGCGTCACGCCCAGGCTGTAGTTCTTGGATGTCTCGGGCGTCAGAGGCTTGGCGCCCAGGGCGACAGCCTCCTTGGAGCCGACCGGCAGGGTCTTGATCTGCAGAAGGTCCAGGACGCCGTTCACCAGGCGGAACTGGCTGGAGCTGGCGGCATAGTTCTCCTGGGCCAGGCCCGGAGCGCGGAACCCGGTGCTGGCCGCGCCGCGCACGGCCAGCCAGTCGGTCAGCTCGTAGCGGCCATTGACCTTGCCCACCACGGTGTCGCCCGAGGCGTCGTCATAGTTCTCGTAGCGGACGGCCGCGCCCAGGAAGAGCTTGCCCTGGGTGTAGCCGACCTCGCCATAGGCCGCGTAGTTGTTGCGCTTGGACTTGCTGGCGTCGCTGGGCTGGAAGCCCGGCGCGGCCTGGGCCCCGGTCGCCGGGCGTTGGCCGGCGAATGGCTGGCCGGCCGGGATCACGTAGGTCCCCGCGGCGTAGCTGAGCGGCTCGCCCGCGCCGACCTGATAGGTCTCGTGACGATACTGGCCGCCGAACGAGACCTGGACATCACCGCCGTTGGCCAGGCCGAATCCGCGCGTCACGTCGATCGAATTGACCCACTCCGACGACACCAGCTTGCCGACATAGAAGCTGGTCGGGCTGCTCGGGCCGAGGCTGGCGTTGAGGCTCTCGGAGACCCGCTCCTTGGCCAGGTCCTTGCCGAAGGTCGACGAGACGTCCCACGACCAGCCGTGGAAGGTTCCGCGCGCGCCGACGGCGAGGTCGAAGTCCTGCTCCCGGATCACCAGGTTCGGGCGGAAACCCTCCGGATAGAGCTGCGGCAGGGCATTGACGCTGTTGGGGGCGCGGAAGGTGAACGGCAGGTCCGAGACCCGCTTGCTGAGCGTGCCGAACGAATAGACCTCGACCTCGCCCACCTCGTAGTGGCCGTTGTAACCCAGGTTCACGCCCCACTGCGGCAGGACGCCGTAGTTGCGGGTGACCAGGCGGTCGACCGTCGCCTCGCGCGGGTCGGCGGCCGTGCCGATCTTCGGATAGATCTGAATCGTCGAGGCGACCGGGATGGCGCGGTTGGACAGGGCCTGATCCTTGGTCGCCACCGACAGGTTCAGGAAGCCCTTGTCACCCAGGTTGAAGCCGTAGTTGCCGACCACTTGGGTAAACTTGCCGTCGTTGCGATCGAAGTTCTCGCCGTGGGTGACGCTGACCGAGCCGCCGGGCGTCTCCTTCAGGATGATGTTGATGACGCCGGCGATGGCGTCCGAGCCGTACTGGGCGGCGGCGCCGTCGCGCAGCACCTCGATGCGGCCGATCGACGAGGTCGGCACCAGGTCCAGGTCGGCCGGCACCGAGCCGTTGTACAACGACGAGACCGAGTTGATCAGCGCGGTCTTGTGGCGGCGTTTGCCGTTGACCAGCACCAGGGTCTGGTCGGGGTTGAGGCCGCGCAGGCCGCCCGTCGAGATCACCGTCGAGGTGCCGCCGCCGGCGCGGGCCGGCAGATTGAACGACGGCACCAGCGTCTGCATGGCCTGGAAGACGCCGGCGCGGCCGGTGCGCTCCAATTCGGCCGAGCCGATCACGTCGATCGGCGTGGCGCTCTTGATCACCGTACGGGCCGCACCCCGGGCGCCGGTGACCACCAGTTCCTCGACCTCCTGCGGAGCCTCGGCGGCGGCGGGCGCGACCGGATCGGCCTGGATCGCCTCGGCCACCGAGACCGCGCCGGGCGCGCTGGTGCGGATCAAGCCCGGCGCCGGGGTCGCGGTCAGGGCGATCAGGCCGTCCTGCATGATCGCCACCCGCAGCGACGAGCGCTCGATGATCTTCTGCAGCGCCTCGCGCGTCGACATCCGGCCGGTCACCGCCGGCGAGCGCAGGCCCGCGACCTGGTCGTACGGATACAGCAACCGCACGCCCGACTGCTGCGAGAGGGCGTTCAGCGCGTTCTGCATCGGCTGGGCGGCGATGTGGAAGTCGGTAGCCTTCTCGGCGGCCGCGGCCGGCAGCGCGACCATGGCCACGGTGGCGATCAGCCCGCCGCGATACCAGAAACTGGACTTAGACATAAACGACGCCCCCAAGCGCGGTTGAACCGTGTCAACCAGTCGAACGGGCGGCCGGGGCGAGAACCGCCATCCGGGAAATGAAAATTTTTAGGAGCGCATCACCAGCAGGATGCTTCCGTCGTTGGCGGTGATCGCCTGGACCGGGAAACTGCCCTCGACGGCGGTCAGGAACTTGGCGGCCTCGTCGACCTCGAAGCGGCCGCCGACGCGCAGGTTGGCCAGGCGCGGGTCGCCGACGATGATCGGCCGGTCACGGTAGCGGTTGAACTCGTCCACGGCCTGGGACAGCGTCTCGCCGTCCAGTTCTATAACCCCGTCCTGCCAGGCCACGCGCTGGCGCAGCAGGTTCGGGTTCAGCACGGTGGGCGCCACCGCGCCGCCGCGGATCACCGCCCCGTCGCCGGCCGCCACGTGACGGGCGTCGACACTTCGGACCGCCGCGACGTTCTCGGCCACGGCCACCACGCCCTCGGTCACGGTCAACTCGACCACCGCCTCGCGGATGCGGACGTTGAAGGCAGTGCCGACCGCGCGCAGCTTGGCGGCCCCCGCGTCCACCAGGAACGGCCGGCTGGGGTCATGGGCCACCTCGAACAGGGCCTCGCCCTTGACCAGGCGCACGCGTCGGCTGTCCTCGCGCAGCGAGACCTCGACCGTCGAGGCGGTGTTCAGGTGGATGCGCGAGCCGTCGGCCAGGCGCACCTCGCGTCGCTCACCCAGGCGGGTGCGATAGAGCTCGACGTCCTGGGCGTAGCGCCAGATCGCCATGCCGACCGTCGCCACCAGGGTGGCGGCCGCCGAACCGACCAAGATGTTTCGTCGGGACAGAAAGGGACGCGGCGCTTCGGCCGCCTCGGATTCGGGCGCGCTCTCGACCGACGGCGGGCAGGCCCGCAGGCGCTCGCCCGCTTCCCAGGCCGCCTCCATGCGCGCGAAGGCCACGGCGTGATGGGGATCGGCCTCGATCCAGTCGTGGATGGCGCGCCGCTCGCGCGCGCCGACGTCGCCTTGCAGCCTAACGACGAACTCCGACGCCTGCGCCTCGATCGCCTGCCGTCTTTCCGGACCTGCGGGTGATGCGGTCAAAACTGCCTTCCTCGCGCTCGGACATCGCCTTGGCCACGAGCATCACAGCTCTAGCAAGATGCTTCTCGACTGTCGAAACGGATAGCGACATGCGATCCGCTATCTCCTGGAAAGAAACTTCGTGCACCCGCCGCAGAATGAACACTTGGCGACACTGCGGCGGCAGGGTCTCGATGATCGCCTGCAATTTGCGCAGCTCGTCGCGCGCGGTCAGCGAGGCTTCGAACGTGTCGTCGACTCGCAGCGTGTCGAGGTCGGCCATAAAGTCCAGCGACACCACCGTGTCTTTGCGGATCGCGTCGATCAGCAGGTTTCGGGCGATGGTGTGCAGATAGCCACGCCCGGCCGCGCCGATGCGGCCGATGTCCTTGGCCGCGTAGGCGCGGGCCAGGCTCTCGGCGACAAGATTGTCGACGTCGAAGCCCGGCGGGCACAGCCGGCGCAGGCGCGCGCGCAGTCCCGCCTCGTGCGGCAGGATCACGCTCTTGAACCAGTCCAGGCGCTCGGTCAGACCGTCCATGCGGGGGCCCCTTCGGCTCGAGGGCGCGCGGCGGCGCCCCGTTCAGAAAAACTCCGTTCACCGACCGTGTCGACGACGAAAAGATTTTTGGAGGCGGCCGGCGCGCCAATGACCGGCGCGCGGCGCTTTGGCCGATCCAGCGCGAGCTTTCTGGGCGCCGGGCCGCCCCCGCGCGGTCGAATTTTCGAAGACATGGCGGAAATCCGCGCGCGATCCGTTTGACCCGGATAAGGGCCGGAGCGCGACAGGCTCCCGCCGAGGGCGGCGGACGCCGGGAGGAAACCATCTTGAGTGAAGCTTCGGATCGTCGTCGACGGATCAAGTCGATCATCGGCGGCTCGGCCGGCAATCTGGTCGAGTGGTACGACTGGTACGTCTACTCGGCCTTCACCCTCTATTTCGCGCCCAGCTTCTTCCCGTCCGATGACCCGACCGCCCAGCTGCTGAGCGCGGCGGCGATCTTCGCGGTCGGCTTCGTCATGCGCCCGGTCGGCGCGTGGATCATGGGCATCTACGCCGACCGCAAGGGCCGCAAGGCGGGGCTGACCTTCTCGGTGACCCTGATGTGCGCCGGCTCGCTGCTGATCGCGGTGACGCCCGGCTATGACCGCATCGGCATCGCCGCCCCGATCATCCTGCTGGTCGCTCGCCTGCTGCAGGGGCTGTCGGTCGGCGGCGAGTATGGGGCCTCGGCCACCTATCTGTCCGAAATGGCCGGCAAGGAGAACCGCGGCTTCTTCTCCAGCTTCCAGTACGTGACCCTGATCTCGGGCCAGTTGATCGCGCTGTGCGTGCTGCTGGGCCTGCAGGCCGTCCTGACGCCGAAGGATTTGGAGGCCTGGGGCTGGCGCATCCCGTTCGCGGCCGGCGGCGTCCTGGCCGTGGCCGTCTACTACATCCGCCGGGGCCTGGCCGAGACCGAGAGCTTCGCCAAGGCTCAAAGCGCCGCCAAACGCGGCGCCATGGCTGTCTCCAGCGGCTGGGCCCTGTTCCGTCACCACCCGCGCCAGGCGCTGACCGTGGTCCTGCTGACCGCCGGCGGCACCTTGGCCTTCTACGCCTACTCGACCTACATGCAGAAGTTCCTGGTCAACACCTCGGGCTTCAGCCGCGAGGCGGCCACCGAGATCACCGCCGCGGCGCTCTTCATCTACATGCTGCTGCAACCGCTGGCCGGGGCGCTGTCCGACCGCGTCGGGCGCAAGCCGCTGATGGTCGGCTTCGGCGTGGCCGGGGTGGCGTTCACCTGGCTGATCTTCCGCACGCTGGAGACCACGACCAGCTCGTTCGTCGCCTTTTTGCTGGTGCTGGCCGCCCTGGTGATCGTCACCGGCTACACGGCCATCAACGCGGTAGTGAAGGCCGAGCTGTTCCCCGCCCACATCCGCGCCCTGGGCGTGGCCCTGCCCTACGCCCTGGCCAATACCGTGTTCGGCGGCACGGCCGAATACGTGGCGCTGTGGTTCAAGAGCCAGCACCTGGAGCGCGGCTTCTATATCTACGTCACCGCGATGATCGCCGTGTCGCTGGTGGTCTATCTGCGCATGCCCGACACCAAGCATAGCAGCCTCATCGAGGAGGACTGACGCGACGGCGAGGGAGAACGGTCGCTTCCGGAGGCGCATCGAAGGTCACGGGCTGGCGGCCGCCGAGCCCCTCCCGGCGACACCGTGACCATGGACCCGATACGCCTCAGGCCTAAATCAGATCGATTTAGTAGGCTTTAAGTTCCACTGATGCCTCGGGCCCGTCCGGGCCGGCCTCACGCCTTGCCATCCCCGGCGCGGCCCTGCTGGCAGATGGCGTGGAAGCCGGCGGCCATGAACGTCGCCATGTGCCGGCGGATCGACTCGAAGTCGTTGGACGAGCAAAGGCCGTGCGACAGCTCGTCCAGCCGCCCGGTGCGCGCCATGTTGTGGGTCATGGCCCCCGAGACGAAGTGATAGCCCCAGAAGATCGTCGCCTCGTCGCAGTCGGGCATCGCCTTCTTCAACAGGTCGATCAGGGCCAGGACCACCGGGTTGAAGTACTTGGTCATCTTCTCGGCGCCCCAGCCGGCGGCGCTGTTGGCCTGGGCGCTGATCTTGCCGAAGGCCAGCCACTGGTCGGTGTCGTGCAGCTGGACGTTCAGGTCGGTGTCGATCCAAGCGTGCAGCGCGCCCTCGACCGTGACCTTGTCACCCACCGCCTCGGCATAGCGGCGCATCGCCTCCAGGCGGTTGCGCGCCGAGATCGGCGCCTTGCGGGCCCAGACGGCCTCGTAGAGGCTTTCCTTTCCGGCGAAGTGGTAGTGGATCAGCGTCGAGCTGACCCCGACGCGCGCGGCGACATCCTTCAGCGTGACGCCGTGATAGCCGAACTCGGCGAACAGTTGCTCGGCGGCGTCCAGGATCCGCTCGATCGTCTGCTCGCGCACGCGCGCCTTGTGGTTGCCCGCGCGGGGCGCCTTGGGGGCTTGGGTCTGATCGATGCTCATCGCGCCTCTGGTTGCCGCTTCGCGTCGGGGGCGTCAACGGACGGCACCGGAAAGGCCGAGAAGCCGATGTCGAGCCGCCAGGCGCGGCCGTGCGCCCGCCGCTCGGCGACCAGGGCGTCGGCCCAGCCGAAGGCGGCGGGATGCAGGTCGCGCGCGGCGACTGGCCGGACGTCGATGTCGAGGTAGCTGCGCTCCCGGGCCGTGAAGCGCGGCCACGCCGTCTCGCCCGACGCCGTCGGAACGCCGGTGCGAACGAACGAGACCCAGTAGGCCATCATGGCGTCCGACAGCGCCGTCTCCTCGGCGGTCAGCGGCGGGCGTGGCCAGTTCGGTCCCAGCTTCGCGCCCTCCCCGACCTGGCCGAAGACGTAGGGCAGCTCGCTGGCATGAAAGGCCTTCAGGTCGCGCGCCGCCTGGGCGGGCGTGCCGTGGCGGAAATAGTAGAGATAGGCCGGCTGCCCCACCGCCGCCTGCTGGCGCGCCAGGTTCTGGGCCGCGAAGCCATAGAGGCCGTCGCGGATCGAGGCCATGACGTCGGCCTTCGGATCCACGCCAGGATAGACGGCGAGATAGGCCTTGGCCCTGTCGCCGAACCGCTTCTCGACGTCGGCGACATAGGCGGCCGAGGTAGCCGGCGCCGGCGGCATCAGGAACGGCAGCGAGCGGATCTCGCCCTCGTTGAAACCGGCCAGGACCGGGACCTTGGCCTGCTCGCCGCGCGCGAAGGCCTCGACCAGCTGGCGCGGCAGCACGACACCGTCGATCACCGGCTCGGGCTGCCAGCCCGTGGCCAGTCCCGCCTTGAACAGGGTGACGAGGTCGGCGGCTCGCAATTGCTCGGCGGTGCTGGCGCCGGCCATCTTGCCCAGCGCCGCGCCGCCGGCCTCGGCCGAGGGCAAGCCCAGGGCTTCGTCATGCAGAGCGTGATAGGTCGGCATGTAGCCGCTCTGGACGATGGCCTTCTGGAACAGGCCCTTCGCTTGAGGACTGGCCATCAGGGCGATGACGCTGAGCCCCCCGGCGGACTCGCCCGCGATCGTCACCTGCCCCGGATCGCCGCCGAACGCGGCGATGTTGTCGCGCACCCAGCGCAGCGCAGCGATCTGGTCCAGCAGGCCGTAGTTGCCCGACAGATGCTGGGGCGACTCCGCGCTGAGCGCCGGGTGGGCCAGGTAGCCCAACAGGCCCAGCCGGTAGTTGATCGACACCAGGACGATCCCCTGCTTGGCCAGCTTGGCGCCGTCATAGAGCGGCTCGGAACTGCTGCCCCCCACCAGCGCGCCGCCGTGGATCCAGACCATCACCGGCGCCTTCTTCGCACCGATGGGCGTCCAGACATTCAGGCTCAGGCAGTCCTCGCTCATCGGGGCCATGCCGCCCGAATAGAGGCCGGTCGGCGACTGCGGGGGCTGCAGGCAGGCGCTGCCGAACGCCGAGGCGTCGCGCACGTCTGACCAGCCGGCCGCCGGCGCAGGCGGCCGCCAGCGCAGCGGGCCAACCGGCGGCTGGGCGTAGGGCACGCCCTTATAGGCCGTCATGCCTTGCGTCTGGACGCCTTGCAGGACGCCCTGGCGGATCGACACCCGGGGCCGCGCCTCGTCCGCCCGGACCGGCGCGGCGGCCAGCAGCGCGGCGATCAGGCCCAGGCAGGCCCAGATCCGGCTCACAGGTTGTAGCCCAGGCGGATGCCGAAGGTGCGTGGCCGCAGGATGGCGTAGCGGCTGGAGACGAAGGCCTCTGGGTGGATGTAGACCGTCGCCCCGCTGTTGCCGAGGTTCTCGCCATAGAGGGTGGCGGTGATCCGGCCCGAACCGCGCTCCGGTCTGCAGGTTCAGATAGGTATAGCGGTCGGTGTGGCCGTAGAGCGGGCTGACCACCCCGGCCTTGCCCGGCGTGTTCGGGAAGCCGTTCGGGAACGCGCCGACATGCTGGATCTGGAAGCTGGTGAAGCCCTGGGTCTGGCCGTTCAGCGCGTAGGTGAATGTCCCGAAGAACGAGCCCTGCACGTGCGGCGAGGCCAGTCGCGCGCCGTCCACCGCGCCGGAGATGGTCGCCTCCTGGGTAGTCAGTTCGGTGACCTTGGCCTGGTTAAGCGAGCCGTTGACGCCCAGCAGAACGCCCTTGGTCGGGGCGAAGGTGACCTCGGCCTCCAGCCCCTTGCTGGCCGCGCGACCGACATTGGTCGCGAACTGGATCGAGTCCGACTGACGGTTGGCCTGCACCTGGATGTTCTTCCAGTCGATGTAGTAGGCCGCCAGGGCCGCGCTCATCCGGCCGTCAAGGAAGCGGCCCTTCAGGCCGACCTCGTAGTTGGTCAGGTTGTCCGAACCCGCGCCCGCCGGGATGACCAGATCGCTGGGGTTGACTGTGCTGACACTGCCGGCGCGGGCGTTGTAGACAGGCGTACGGTAGCCGGTGGAGACGGTGGCGTAGGTCGTCAGGTCTCGCGAAGGCTTGTAGGTCAGGCTGGCCTTCCACGACGCCTTCTTGGCCGAGGGGTACTTGGTCGTCGCCGCCGCGTTCGGAACCAGGGCCAGCGGCCCGGACAGGCCCACCAGCGCGTAGGTGAAATAGGCCGAGTTGAAGCCCGCGTGGGTGTCGACCGTGCCGCCGTACTTGCCGTAGCGCAGCCCGCCGGTGGCCGAGAGCTTGTCATTCAGGTGGTAGGTCAGCTCGCCGAAGCCAGCCAACTCATAGGTGCGGGTCTCGCTGCCGAACTTGGCGAAGACCGCGCCCGGCAGGCCGGTGATGCCGCGCGCGGCCAGGAAGGCCGGGGCCGTGCGGTCCTCGCCTTCAAGGTCCAGTTCGCGATGCAGGTAGAAGCCGCCGGCCACCCAATCTAAGCGGCCGCCCGGATCCGAGACCAGGCGCGCCTCTTGGACGAAGGTCTTCGTGGTCGCGGTGTCGAACAGGTAGAACGGCACCGCCAGGTTGAAGGTCCCGCCCAGATCGACGTTGAACAGCCCGTCGGCGTTCGAGAAGGTCGACGAGCTGGTCAGCCGCGCGCCGTCGAACTGGTAGTCCAGCGTGCCGTTCAGGATGCTGGTCTTCGTCGTATATTGGTCGGGAACGGTGCTGTAGCGCTTGCGCTCGCCCAGCGACGGCGTGGTCAGCGACGAGTCCTTGGGATCGCTGTCCTCGTAGGAGGCCAGCAGGCGGAGGCTGAGGCGCTCGTTCGGCTGCATCAGCAGTATGGCCCGGCCGCCCCAGTCCTTCAGCTTGTTGGCGTTCTTGACGCCGGTGCCCAGGTTGTCGACGTAGCCGTCCTCGTCCCGATAGAAGCCGACCAGGCGCAGGGCCATGGCGTCCTTGACGATGGGCAGGTTGACCATGGCGTTGTAGCGCTGGCGCACGCCCTCGCCGTCCGGCGTGTAGCCCAGGTCGGCCAGGGCCGAGGAGTCATAGGACGAAAGGTTCGGGCTCTTGGTCAGGATCCGCAAGGCGCCCGACAGCGAGCCGGAGCCGAACAGCGTGCCCTGCGGCCCGCGCAGGAACTCGACGCGCTCGACGTCGTAGAGGTTGGGATCCAGCGTCACGGTGTTGCCGATCGTGGTCAGCGGCAGCTCGTCGACATAGATGGTCGTGGTGGTCTGCAGGCCCGCGCCCCAGCCGTTGGTCGAGATCCCCCGCACCGTGAAGCGGACGTTGTTGTCGCTGGCCTTGTTCAGCACGACGCCGGGCGTCTCGCGGGCGATGCCGTCGTAGTTGACGATGCCCTTCTTGGTCAGCTCGGTCTGCGAGAAGGCGGTGACGCTGAGCGGCACGTCCTGCAGGCGCTCGCTGCGGCGGGTGGCGGTGACGACCACCTCCTCGACCTGCTCGACAGGCTTGGCGTCCGCCGGAGCCGGCCTGGAAGTGGCCCGGGCAGAAGTGGTCTGGGCAGAAGTGGTCTGGGCGATGGCGGGCGCGGCGATCGTCAGCGCCAGCGCAGACGCGTATAGGCGATGCGTTTCATGGTTCCCTCCCTGTCGCCGGCCACGCCTTTCTCGGCGTTGTTCCGCGAACGACGTTCACCTTGGCGCCACGCTGACGCATGTGTCAATATTGACTTACTCGTCAGTCAGTATTGACACACGGATGGCGACGAACGTCCTGGCCGGGCGGGCGACGCGGATCGAGAGCCGGTCATGATCGCCGGCTGGACGAGACAGAGACTCCAGACGGCCCACAGCCGCGCCAATCGGCGCACCAGAAGGCTCTAGAGACTTGAATTTCTTGATTATCTTGGAGGCAAACGCGGGTCCGCCCAGGCGCGTCAGACCGCGCAGAACTCCAGCCAGACCTGGTGCAGATCGCTGCCGTTATCACTGGCCAGCGCGGCGCGGCCATTGACGACCACGTACGGCTGGAATTCGCCGGTGGCGCCCACCTGGACCTCGCCGCAGACGGCGACGCGACCTTGGCGGTGTTCGATATGTTCGTTGCGGAAGCTGATGTTGTCCCACACTTCCAAGTGGCGCTTCACGGTCCATTGCGCGCCGCCAAGCTCCATCTGGCGGATCCGCGGCAAGGCCAGCGGGGTCTCGATCTGGGCGGACTTGGCGCTGGGATGATAGCCGACGGCCATCATGCCCACGATCGCGAGCAGGATCAGATAAGGCGTGCTCGAGCGATGGGCGGGCGACGATGTCGCCGGTCCTCGCGCCACATTTCCGACCATGGAAATCTCCGCCTCTCGCCAGGCCCTAGTCAAGCCGAGGGCAACTCACGTTGAATGTACTTAACACAGCTTTACCAAGATAACCACCTCGGCCCTCCCCAAATCTAGGAAAGTCCGGGCGATCGCACACTTATGAAGCATTAACCAAAATCACTCTCGCGGCTAAGGCGAGCACTCAATCAAACTGTATTTTCCAGACCACCGTTCTCCGTATGGTCAAGATCCGTGTATCAACACGCTTCCCACCCTCGGAGCGCGAAGTCAGGGCTTGCGCGCCGATGCGGGCCGCTCGCGTCGTTCCTGGGCCGCGATCTGGGTCAGGATCAGCAACGACGATGAATAGTAGTCCTCGTTGTCGATCGACGCCGTCGCCGCGCGGCCCGTCAGCACCAAGTCGGCGACGCTGGCCATGCCGACCGAGGCCGCGAACGGGGCCACCTCGCCCGTGCGCACGTCGATCCAGGCCGGCGCCGGCTTGCCCGTCGGACGGAAGGACGACCACCAGCGCTTGACGGGGTCCAGCGCGGCGTCGCCGCCGCGGCCCGACCAGTAGAGATAGAGTGGCACCCGGACCGCGTCGAAGCCGAAGCGCGGCGGACGGTCGGGGTCGGTCCACATGCCGCCCGCGCTGTCCACCCGCACCCAGTCGACGGGCAGGTCCACCGTCCCGAAACGCGCGTCGCGCAGGGCCCGCAGCGTCTGGTCGCGAACGCCCAGCCACGGCGAGCGGGGCTCGCGCGCGGCGAAGGCGTCAAGGGCCGGCATGACGGCGTAGGACGGATTGAAGATCATGCCGTCGGGACGGACGAAGCCGTCGATTCCTGGCGCTAACAGGGTGCGGTCGCCCTGGCGGACCAGCAGCTTGGCCAGGATCGCCTTGCGGATCTCGGCGCTGGCCTGGACGTATTCGGGTCGCCCCCAACGCTCGCCGCCGCGCAGCAGGGCCCAGGCGATCAGCATGTCGCCGTCCAGCGCGTTGTTGGGGTCGGGAATGTGCAGGTCGCCGGTCGGAACATAGCGCCAGCGGAACAGCCGCGTGTCCGGGCGCGACAGGGTCTTGTCGGTCCAGGACCAGAGCTTTTTGAAGGTGTCGGGGTCGTCGTAGGCGGTCGCCATGATCATGGCGAACCCCTGGCCCTCGGAATGGCTGACATTGCCGTTGCCGGTGTCCACGACCCGCCCCTCGGGCAGGACGAAGCGCGACTTGTACGCCGTCCAGTTCTTGGGCGACGAGGGGGCGGCGCACGCGCTCATGGTCACCGCCTGAAAACCCAGGGCGGCGATCAGCAGCAGGGCTGACCGCCTAGAGGCCATAGGAGAAGTCCAGCGCATCGTCGCCACCGGTGTCGCGGTAGGTGGCCTTCATGTCCGCGCGCCCGCCCTGGCCTTGCAGCCAGATCGTGTAGACGCCTTCCAGCAGAGCGGCGAAGGCCCGGCGCCAGTGGCCGCTCGGGTCTTCCACGCGCTGACCCGGATAGGCGCGGTGACGGATCGAGATCGCGCTGTGGTCCAGCGACAGGGACACGAAGCCCCAGTCCAGCACGGCCAGCGCCGAGTTCAGCGACCCTTCCAGCTCCTCAAGCGTCTTGACCGTCGGCAAGGCGACCTCGCCGGAGACGCGCAGGCCGATCTGGCGGTAGAAGCCCCAGGCCTCTTCCGCGCTGAAGTTCTCGAACAGTTCGTCGGCCATGGTCATCAGAACGGTCCGCCATTGCGGGCTGAACTGACGGTCGGCCAGATAGCGCAGCTCCGCCGTGTCGGTCTTCGGCGCCTCGGGCGGCGCTCCCCGGGACGAGAGGCTCTTCAACATCGGATATTCCTATTGGCTTGCCAGGATCCGCCGCAGATAGAAGCGGAACTTGTATTCGTTGTAGATCCCGAAGGTGTCCGCCGAGATCTCGCCGCCGGCGGCGGTGCCGGCCGACAGCTTGTATTCACCCGAGAACAGGCCGGTCAGACCGATGCCCGTCTTGCTGGCCGAGTCGTAGCGGGCCAGGATCGTGGAGTCCCCGGACGCGTAGGATTCCAGCGCCTGCTGAGCCGCCGGATTGTTCGGGAACACCGGAGCGCTGTCCTCGCTGTAGGCCTGGACGCCGATGCTGAAGCCGGCCTTCACCTGCCAGCGCTCGCGTTCCATCGAGTACGTCACCGGCAGGGCGACGCTGACGAACTGCTGCGGGCTGAAGTAGCCCCCATGGCCGAAGCTGAAGAAGCGCAGGTTCTTGTCGTAGGCCTGCATGTTGGCGTTGAGGCCGATCTGCAGCTGGTTGCCGTCGCTGTCGATCGGGCGGAAATAGGCGCCGGCATTGACCTCGAAGCCCGTATTGCTGGCGACGTTGCGACCGTTCAGGCGCCGATAGGCGACATCCGCATAGGCGCCGCCCGAGCCGAAGTTGGCCGAGCCGCCCAGGCTGACGTTGCGACGGACCACGCCGCCCCACTCCACGCCGGTCAGAGGATCGCGATCGCCCGAATAGGCCAGGACGCTGTCGGTGATCGGGCGCTGCTCGGCCGTCACACGGATCTGCCCCTCGCCCAGGCTCAGCCGCGCGGTGGCGCCGCCGGTGAAGGTGGGCCGCATGAAGCCTAGCGGCGTGACCCCCGCGTCCAGCGAGATCGGACCCGAGTCATAGAACATCGACACGCCGGCGCCGCTTTGGCTGCGGCTGTCCAGGCTGGGCAGGACGATGACGTTGCCCGCGGCCGTCGCCTCGGCGACGACCAGCGGGTTGGTCCCGAGCTTTTCGGCGGTGACGTCCTTCGGCGCGCCGGCGCTGATGACCACCGGATTGATCGCCACGCCCAGGCGGCCGACGCCGAACGGCGAGACCGAGGCGGCGATGCGGGTGCTGGCCTCGAACAGGCGGCTGGCGCCCTCCTCGCCGCTGCGCGCGCGCAGGGTGGCCGCGCCCTCGAACTGCGGCGCGGTCGACTGACGGAGCGCGGCGATGTCGCGGTTGACCTTCGTCGGCAGCGGCAGGGCGCTGTCGGGAACCGACGGCGCGGGTACAGGGCTTCTCATCACCTGTGCGCCCGAGGACGCATAGGCGCGCGGCGGCGCGTAGGCCGGGCTGGGCGTCGGCAGCGGCGCCAGCGTAGCCGGGGCGTAGGCCTGCGCCGGAGCATAGGTGGGCGCTGGCGTGTAGGCCGGCGGCGCATAGGTCGGCGCCGCGTTGGCGCTGCCGTAGATAGCGGCGGGCGGCGCCAGAGAGTTCGAGTTGGCGGGCAGGCTGGCGCCACCGCCGTAGTCGCCCGACGCGCCTTGCGGAGAATTGATCAGACCGCCGCCGTAGTTGGCGCTCGGCGCGGGCGCGGGCGTGTAGGCGGCATAGGCCGAAGGCTGGCTTGCGGCGGGGGACGGCAGCTGCGGCAGGGCCGGAGCCGCGCCATAGGCCGCGGGCGAGACCGCCGCCGGCGCGCCGTAGGTCGGGGCGTCGACCGCCTGGGCGATCGCGCGGGCGGCGAACGGATTGGGTCCCAGCGCGCCGCCCATGCCGGCCGGCGAGCCGGGCTGTCCGCCCTGCCCTCGCGCCAGCATGGCCTGGGCGCGCTCGAACATCTTGAGGGCCGCGCGCTCGCGGCCGCGCGCCTGCTCCATTTGACCCATCTGGTAGTACAGTTCGGGGTCGTTCGGCTTCAGCGCGATCGCGCGTCGCAGCAGGCTTTCGGCGCGGCCGTAGTCCTCGGCCCGCACGGCCACGCGCGCCGAACCGGCCAGGGCGTCCTGGTCGTTCGGATTGATCGTCAGCAGGACGTCGTAGGTCTGGGCGGCCTGCTGGGCGAGGTCGCCCGAGTCATAGAGACGCGCCAGGGCCGCCAGCAGCGTCGGATCGCGCGGCGCGACCATGAAGCCCTGCGAGAGGGTGTCGAACGCGCCGGCGTAGTCGCCCGCCAGCCTTTGCCGGTCGGCGCGACGGCCGCTGTAGAGGGCGGCCAGTGTGCGGTACTCGCTCTGCGGCGCCTGCTGGGCGGCGGCGTTGAGCAGGCTGATGGCGGCCGCGTCCTGCCCCGTCTGGGCCAGGACCGCCAGGTAGCCAGAGGCCTCGGACGGCTTGAAGCTGGCCGGCGGCTGGCGCGAGGCTTCCAGGGCCAGCGCCGTGGCCTGGTAGGCGTCGCCGAGATCCAGCAGGGTCTCGGCGATGCGGCCGCGAACGGCGAAGCTGGGTGACGTACGCGACATGTAGCCGCGAAGCAGGGTGACCCCGTCGACGTTGCGCCCTTGGGCGCCCCAGCGCTTGGCCTGCTCGATGGCGCTCAGGGCCTCGACACGCGCGACCAGGTCACGAACGGCGCGATTGCGGCTGGCTTCCGGAACGCGACGCAGAAGGCCCACGGCCTCCTCGTTGCGGCCCTGCGATTCCGAGAACAGCGCCGCGGCCTGCAAGGCCTCGGGATCGCTGGACTGGTACAGCGGCGTCATCAGCGACTGCGCCTCGGCGCCCTGCCCCTGCTCGGCCAGGAAACGGGAGTAGTCGTAGCGCGACCACGGGTTCGACGGGTTGGCCGTCAGCGCTGCCGACAGGGCCGCGCCAGCGCCGAAGATGTCGCCGCGCTTTTCCAGTTCGGTGGCGCGCGCGCGCTCGATCGCCGCGCGGGTCTGGCCAGCCGTCGGGCCGGTGAGGCTGGCGGCGACCTGGCTGGCTTCGTCGTAACGCGCCTGGTCGGCCAAGGCCTGGGCGAGGCCGGCGATGGCCTCGGGGCGTTGCGGCGAGACGCTCAGCACCGCGCGGAAAGCCGTCTCGGCCTCGGCGGATCGGCCTTGCGCGGCCACGCTCTGGCCCAGCAGCACCTGGGCTTCCACCCGGTCCTGGTTCTGGCCGGCGGCCAGGGGCCTCAGCATCTGTTCGGCCTGGGCGTAGCGGCCACCCTCATAAGCCGAGCGCGCCCGCGACAGCGTACCGAAGAACTGGGCCGATCGCAGGGCTTCGCCCCACCGCTGCTCGCCGCCTGCCGCTCGGCTGGCGCGCTGCAGAAGCTCCTCGGCGTCGGCGAAGCGCCCTTGCTGCAGGCGGATGATCCCCAGGCCGCCGGCGGCGTCCAGATCGTTCGACCGCTCGCGCAGCGCCTGATTGAAGAGCCGCTCGGCCCCGGCGAGGTCCTTGCGCTCCAGCGCCTCGAAACCGGCGGCGCGCGAGACGCCGCTGGGGTCGATCGGCGGAGCCGGCTTGGCGGGGGTTTCCTGCTTGCCCTGTCGGACGTCGGCGAACGGCGGAACCGCCGGCTCGGCCGGCGCGGCGGCCGTGGCGCGGGACTTCAGGTCCTTGGTGAGGGCGACGACGCGCGCGTCGCTGTCGCCGACCACCGCGCGCAACTGGCGCGTCCAACGCTCGCCGCCGGTGAAATCGCCATCCTCGAGCGCATAGGCCGCCAGGCGCTGCAGCACCTGCGGATTGTTAGGGCTTTCCCGCAGGGCGCGCTGCAGGGCCTGGGCCCCGAGATCCTTGCGGCCACGCTTACGCTGGGCGGCCGCCTGGTTCAGCAGCGCCTGGACCGCCCCGCCTTGAACGGCGGGGGCCTTCTCGACCTGCGGCGTCGGCGCCTTGGTCGTCGGGACGAGCGGTCGGGCGGCCGGCTTTTCGGTCGGCAGACGGGGCTGGACCTGCGCCATGGCCGTGGAGGCCATCAGCGTCGAGACCAGGGAGATGCAGACGGAGGTCTTCACCGCTGGCCCCCCTCGCTGTCGAACATACGCTTGCGTTCATGAGCGGCCAGGACCACCCAGAAGCCCAGACCGATCACCATCGACGCGCCGATCACGGCCAGGCCGAGGATCAGCGGGTTACGGCTGCACCACCACATGATGGCCACCCACCAGGGCAGATGACCAGACCAGAAGCCGGGCGACACCTGGAAGCTATTGAAGCTCTTGTTGGTGGAAATGGCCAGATCGCCCTGCATGGCGGCATTGGCCTCCGGCTTGGCCATCGCGTTGACGATCTCGGGCAGACGTGACGGCGAACCGGCCAGCACGGCGACCACGACGCGACTCCTGTCGAACGGCGAGCGCCAGCTGGAGACGCCGGCGAAGTCGCTGATCGTCACCAGGGCCGCGTCGGCGGCGGCGGGGTTGCGCTGGTCGACGTTCGAGCCGAACCGCGAGAACAGCCGGTCGATCGGCGAGTTCGAGGCCACGCGAAGCTGGCTGCCATCGACCCGCACGGGGGCGTTCTGGAACAGCTCGGACGCCTGAGCCGCCAGCGACAGCGGACCCACGACCAGGATGTCGCGGCCACGCAGGCTCGGGGCGTCGCCCGGACGCGCGATCGTGACGGCCACGGCCGGCGCGCCGGTCGAGTCGCCGATACGGCCGATCATCGTGAACAACGCTTCCAGCGTTTCCGGCTGGGGCTGCTGCGGGATCAGGACCACGGTCTCCGACAGGTCGGCGACGCGACTGAACGGGAAACCGGAGCTGGCGAAGAAGGCCAGGTCGGGCATGCGCGAGAAGTGGTGGGCCCCCGACAGGTCCAGCGTCGAGTCGGCGTCGATGCCGACCCGGATGCCGGTGGGCAGCTCGCCCTGGCAGGCGCCCTTACGGTTGCTGTGCAGGTCGTAATAGAACTGCAGCTGGTTCTGGCCGAAGATGTTGTAGCCGGGAATGTCGACCGACGCCCTCTGCTGGATGGCCGAGGCGCCGATGAAGTCGCGCACCTTGTCGGCCGCCTTTTCGGGGCGCAGCTGGATCGAGCGGATGTACTTGTCGTTGGCCAGCACATCCAGGCGCGAGATCGAATAGTCCAGCCAGGACCCGGCCGGATAGCGATAGCCAAAGGTCAGCTTGGCGCCGGCGCGAGGCCAGAAGAACAGGTCGGGCGCGGTGCGGAACTCGGCCGTCAGCAGGCCAGGCCGCATGCCCGCGCCTTCCAGGTACGACTGGCCGACGAGGTCGCCCAGGCGGACCGGACGCCGCGTGTCGACCCAGCGCGGCGCGTCGTACGGCTGGCGGCGCGTGATGCCTTGCGGCGTGATCTGGGCGGTCTGGCCCGAGAGGCTCTTGGGCGAGGTGGCCAGCACCCGCGCGGCGGCCAGGACGTCCTGGTCGGAGCCGCCGGTGATGACTAGCAAGGTGGCGTAGGGGTTGCGCGGATTGCGGATCAGGCTGATGGCGGGACCGCTGGCTTCGGGGACGACCCAGCCGCCGATCTGGCTGCCGGCGCGCGCCAGGACGACGGCGTCGCCGTTGGGCAGGTCGTTGTAGAGCACCGGGAAGGAGAAGCCCCGGAAGCTGGCGTTCATGCCGAAATACGACGACGCCGCCGCGCCGGCGGTGATCAGGTCGTTGGACGGCGAACCGGCGAACACGAACGGCAGCCGCAGCGATCGGCCTTCCGTAGCGTCGAAGAACGGCGCGGGCAGTCGCGACAGGGTGTCGCCAGTCGACAGCTGCTGCAGCGTCAGCACCAGGCGGCTGCGGGTGTTGCTGATGTTCGCCCACAGGGTCGAGTGCAGCGGGTCTTCGCAGTTGCGGGTGTAGTGGCTGATGAAGCGGAACCCGAGGCGGTTCTCGCTGGTGAACAGGCCCGGATCGATCGGCAGGGTGACGATCACGCCGCCGGCGCCGTCGGGCGTCAGGGGCACCGTGCCGACGACCTCGTCGTTGAGCAGCACCGTCAGGTGGCTGAGATCCGAAAGCAGCTGCGGCGAATAGGCGAAGTTGAGCGTCAGCTGGGCCTGGGTGACCACCTCGTCCTGGCGGAGATTGACCGGAATGCCGGCCTCGCCCGACGAGCCAATGAGCCGCAGCGGGCGGCTGACATTGAGGTCCTCGAGCGACATCGCCACCGTACGGACGCCGCCGGTGCTGGCGGCGGTGGCCTTGGCCGGCTCGGCGGTCGCCGTCGCCGCGGCGGCGGCGCGAGCGCGCGCGGGTTGGGCATGGCCCTGGTCGGCGCCGAGGAGGCCGAAGCCCAGCGCCAGGGCGAGGATCGCCGCGCCCGACGACGCGCCGGCCCGCCTGAAGGCCACCGAGGCGCGCGGCGTGTCGCGATAACGCCACCAGAGAAGGATCGAGATACTCGCGCGCATCAGGTCCATGAACGACTGCCAGGCCGACCAGGACACCTGATCATCGACCAACGGCCAGGCGTCGGCGCGCCCCATGACAACGCGCACCAGCTGGCGTCGCGACTCCAGCGTCATGTCCGTGAACATAAACCTCAGCCCGCCCTTCCCGCTCCCCATCATCTTGACCGGGAATCCAAATGCCTTTTCCGCCGCGAAGATTTCCACATGGGTCACCTCGCGCCCCTCGATGACCTCGTCTTCCGGCATCGGAACCGCCATGCCGCCCATGGAGACGTTCATGGTCGTGGTCGACATCACGTGGCCGTCGTCGAAATACAGCCGCGTCGGCAGCTCCACCAGCAGGTGCTCGTGCTTGCGGACTTGGCGCGTCTCGCGTCCGACCGCGATCGCCGTGATCAGGATCAGCAGGCTGAAGCTGGACCAGCCGACATTCAGCATGACGGTCGAGAGCTGGGCGTCGAAATACTGCGGCAGCAGAAGCTTGACGATCCCGGAGCCGATGCCCCCGAACAGCACGCCGGTGGTGACCAGCAGCGGAAGCAGGACCTTGAAATCGAAATAGCCTTCCTCGAGAAGGCCGCCCTTGTCGGTGACGTTGAACTTGCCGCGCTTGGGATCGAGGAGCGGCAGGACGGCGGGGCCCACCAAGTGGAACGAGATCAGCGTCTCGTAGACCTCGCCCCAGAAGGCCCGGCGATAGCGCCCCTGGATCCGCTCATTGACCAGAACGGCCAGCAGCAGGTGCGGCAGCGCATAGGTGACGATCGTGAAGGCGGCCGCGGCGATGATGTTCTGGCCGAAGATCAGATAGGCGATCGGCGAGGTCAGGAACACGATGCGCGGCAGCGGGAACTGGAAGTGCAGCATCGCATTCAGGTAGCAGAGCCGCTGACCGATGCTCAGGCCGCGCCCGAACAGCGGATTGTCGATGCGGAAGATCTGCGTCATGCCGCGCGCCCAGCGGGCCCGCTGGCCGATGTGCAGCGCCAGGCGCTCGGTGGCCAGGCCGGCCGACAGACGGGTGTTCAGATAAGCTGTGTTCCAGCCCATGCGCTGCAGCTTGAGCGCGGTGTGCGCGTCCTCGGTGACCGTTTCGCCGGCGAAGCCGTTGGTGCTTTCCAGCGCTTCACGCCGGATGACCGCGCACGACCCGCAGAAGAAGGTCGCGTTCCAGAAGTCGTTACCCTTTTGGACGACGCCATAGAACAGGTCGCCCTCGCCCGGGATGTCCTTGACGGCCCGGATGTTCCGCTGAACCGGATCGGGCGAATAGAAGTAGTGCGGCGTCTGCAGCAGGGCCAGTCGGGGATCGGCCTGGAACCAGCCGACCGTCAGCTGCAGGAACGCCCGCGTCGCCACGTGGTCGGCGTCGAAGATGCACAGCAGCTCGCCCGTCGTCTGCGGGATCGCGTTGTTCAGATTGCCGGCCTTGGCGTGCTTGTTGTTGTCGCGGGTGATGTATCCGCAGCCCGCCGCGCGCGCGAAAGCCTCGAACTCGGGCCGGCGGCCGTCGTCGAGGATGTAGACCTTGAAGCGATCGGACGGATAATCCTGATCCATCGCCGCGAACACCGTGTCCTGCACGATCTCGAGGCTCTCGTTGTAGGTCGGTATGTAGATGTCCACCGTGGGCCAGGTTTCCGGCGGACCGCTGATCTCCCGGACCTTGCGGTCCAGCGGCCAGACGCACTGCATGTAGCCCAGAACCAGAACCAGCCAGGCATAGAGCTCGGCCATGTAGAGGCCCGTCCCCAGGAACCCGGCCAGGGGGTTGTCGAAATGCAGGGTCTGGGTCGTGCGCCACCACATGTAGCGCGTCGACAGCGCCGTGGAGATCACCACCAGGCCGATGGTCATCCGCCGCCCTTGGCTGAGTTGGCCGATGGCGGCGGAGGCGGCGAAGACGCCCAGGCCGAAGATCAACTGCCCGCTGGTGTCCAGGGGCACCGTCACCGCCAGGAAGACCACGGCCGCCGCCAGGGCGAAGATCACGTAACGCGCGGGCGCGGACGCCACGACGCGGCCGAAGAGGCCGTCGTCTAGTCCCGGTATTCCGGTGAAGTTCATGATGCGACGGGCTCTCGCGACGTGAGGCGGTCCAGACGACCGGCGATGGCCTCGATGTCCCCGGCCGAAAGACCTTGGGGCGCGGCCTCGACGATGGACTCGCCGCGCGCGGCCGCTTCGGCCAGCGCCTCGTCATAGTGGACGATTCCGATGAACCGGTCGGCCGCGTGGGTGGCGATGAACTCCGAGATGTCGCGGCTGAGCCTGCGGCGCGGGTCCACCTGATTGAGCACGCCGAACGTGGTCGGATTTTCGGTGATGGGTCTCAGCAGGAGGCCATCGCGATAGGCCGGCGCCAGGGCCATGGAGCCCGCGTCGGCCAGCAGAACGATCAGCTTCAGATCAGCCAGGGATTCCAGGCGCTGCTGGATGCGCCCCTCGCCCGGCGTGGTGTCGGCGATGATGATCTCGTCGTCGGACCGCATCAGGCTGGACAACGCTTCCGACAGCGCGTCCTCCTCCAGCAGGTCCTTCATGCGCAGGCGCTCGGGCGTCGTGGCCTCGCCGTACGGCGCCACGCGGACACCGCCCCGGCCGGCGACGACCGCCGAGGTCCACGGCAGGCCGCGCGCCGTGCAGCGCGCGATGCCGAAGTCGTCTTCGTGTTCCGGCGCGAGCAGGAAACGCAGGGCGTTCTGGGAATCGAAATCGACGGCGGTGACTTGGCGTCCGCGTCGACGCAGGGCCACGGCTAGGTTGGCGACAAGAGTCGTCTTCCCCACCCCGCCCTTCGGCGACGACACAACGACCAGGACCATTTAGCGGGCCTTTCGTCCGATCCGCTCGAAGATCGCCGACAGGGCCTGCGGCGCATCGTCAACAGTCTTGGCGGTGGCGTACCGCGAGAAGCGGGCGCTGGTGTGCGCTTCGACTTCCCCAGTCTCGATCCGCGGACGCCCTTCGGCGTGCAGGCGGTCAAAGAGCGAGCTTTCGGCGATCCGGGGCGCAGCGGCCTCAGGCGGCGCGACGACCGGAGCGACGATCGGGGCCAGGGCGACCGGGGTCGCCTTCTCGCCCGAGGCGATGGCGCTTTTCGCGCGGGCCATCTTCTCGATCACGGGCCACGTGTGGGCGTCCGCCGGACGCGGCGCGTCGAACTGCTTGTAGCTGATGGTGGATTTCAACTTATCCATGAGGGCGCTCACGTCACTCACCGGTCTGTTTCCTTACATTCCACACGGCGCGAACAATTGCTAGTCAGCAGTGAATTCGCAGCCACAAATTTAGACCATCGAAGACGTAAAGAAATATTCGCTATTTTGTCGCAGCCCACCCGATTTTTCGGATAAAACGCCGCACTCAAAACAGTTTTCGCCTAACGCCACTAGTTATTTCAGCTTACCGCAACCAAAATTATACTTTCATTCGGCAACTTCGACAAAAGTCGCCCGAACTTCATTTGCGGTTTTTTTGCCAGACCACAAGGTAGACCGATCTACACTAACGAACCCCGTTCAGGTCAAGGCTTCACGACCTGATAGATCTCTAAAAAAACCCAAAACGGGGAACGCTCAAGAGGGTGGCAATCATTGTCTCTACCCTATTCATGCTCGCTCAAACGACGGCCGTGATCTGCCTCAAGTTCTTTACTTCGGCTCGCCGCATTCCAACGTTCGGTGAGCTTGGATAGCTCCGCTTCACTAATACGGAATCGTCCTCGCCGAACCTCCAAAACAGCGGGCGCGTACTTATGTCGCACACGATACAGTCCCGCGCGGCCATAACTCGGCGACCGCTCGAGCAGCCCGCCTAGATGATGCCCGTCAAGGGATCGAACGCCGAAACATCACGCAGCACGACCGCCAAACCGACCTCGTGCGTGGCCAGGCTGTCGACGAATACATAGAAGTCGTCGCCGACCTGGACGCCGACATAGATGAGCGCCGCCTTGGCGGTGAAGGCGGCGTTGGCCGCGGCCAGGGCGCCGTCGTACGTCGCCGCGTTCGTCAGGTGCTGATAGTTCAGGGAGGTGGCCGGGCCCAGGCCCGTGAAGTCCAGCGAGTCCTCGCCGTCGAAGTCGAGGATCTGGTCGGGCGCCGACGGCAGCGAATCCGAGGCGCCGAACACGAACACGTCGGCGCCGGTTCCGCCGGTCAGGGTGTCGGTTCCCGTGCCGCCGTTCAGCGTGTCGTCGCCGGAGCCGCCGACCAGGATGTCGGCGCCCGCGCCGCCCTGCAGGATGTCGGCGCCGTCGCCGCCGTTCAGGGTGTCGTTGCCGCGACCACCGATCAGCGTATCCGCGCCGGCTCCGCCGTTCAGGATGTCGTTGCCCGAACCGCCGTCCAGAATGTCATTGCCGGCGCCGCCGTTCAGGATGTCATGACCGGAGCCGCCCAGCAGAGTGTCGTTGCCGGCGCCGCCGTTCAGCGTGTCGTCACCATCGCCGCCGCTCAGGGAGTCGTCGCCGTTGCCGCCGTCGAGGAGGTCGTTTCCGCCGCCGCCGTCGAGCGTGTCCTTGCCGTCACCGCCGACCAGCCGGTCGTTCGCGTCGCCGCCGAACAGCGTGTCGTCGCCCGCGCCGCCGAAAGCCGCGATCACGTGGGAGGCCGCCGTGGCGGACGGTTCGTAGAAGTCGTCACCGGCTCCGCCGATGACCAGGTGCGAGCCGTCCGAGAAGAGAATCCGGTCGGCCGTCGCCGCGGCGGGAAGGCCGAAATTCACGCCAGCCTGCGGGAAGATCACCGTCCGCGTCCCCAGCGTCAGCTGATACGAGCCATAGCCGTTGGTCTGCGGGAAGAACGCGATCTCGACATCGGCCGCCGAGCCCGTGGTGAACACCAGGGTGTCGTAGCTCAGTATGTTGAAGCGCTTTGCCTCAGCGGCGGTGATCTTGGAAAAAGAATACGTCGCCATGCCCACACCGCCGAGTTCGAAAACTTGAATAAAGAAAGAGGCTCATGCCCCTAGAGCGCAAAGTGTCGTTATTACCCTAGGTCATCCTCGTCGAGCCTTGATGCTTAACAACCCTTTACAAGGCCAACCCCTTCGCCGGACGCCGCCCGAAAATCGCCCCAAATTGGGTTTCCACGCCGGCGCGGCGCCGATGCATAAAGGGATTACCACGCTCTAGGTTCCATCCTCTGTGGCAAAGCGTCGCCGTTCGTCGAACGCGGTTCGCGCCACCTCCCCTGATCGACGGGGGTTGTCATGACAGCGCTGCCTTCTAGGGTGACGTCAAGCCCGACATAGGGCGCGGGAGGACGCATGTTCAAGACCCTGGCCTTCACCCTGACCCTGACGCTCGCCGCGCCCGCCGTCGCGCAGCCCCGTCTGGCGCTGACGGATGTCCCCAAAGCCGCCGGCCCGTCTGTGTCGCTGTTCAATGGCCAGGACCTGAAGGATTGGGACGCCTGGCTGGGGTATGCCGACCCCGCCGTGACCTACAAGCGCCCGCCGATCGCCCCGATCGGCGCGACGGCCCGGAGCGCCGAGATCTTCAAGGTGGTGGCCGAGGACGGTCGCCCCGCCCTCTACGTCAACGGCAGGATCTGGGGCAGCTTGGTCCACAAGGGCGACTTCAAGAACTATCACCTGCGCCTGCAGTACAAGTGGGGCAAGGGCCGGTGGGCGCCGCGCGAGACCCAGGCGCCCAACAACGGCCTGCTCTACCACTCGCACGGCGCGCCCGGCGTGGTCTGGGGCACCTGGAGCCAAGCGGTCGAGTTCGAGATCATGACCGGCTCGATCGGTATGGTCGTGCCGGTCGGCGAAGCCATCTCGGCGACCGCCAACGCCGTCGACGATCCCGGCATCATCAAGCCGAACCTGCGCTACTCGCCCACCGGCCGCGTCGTCACCGCCAAGGGCGGCGCGGCCGACTGGAACATCGAGGCCTATAGCGACGCCGAGAAGCCGGCCGGCCAATGGAACACCCTGGATCTCTACGTCCTCGGCGATCGCGCGGTCCATGTGGTCAACGGCGTTCCGGTGATGGAGGTCCGCGACCTGAGAACCGACGGCCAGCCGCTGACCCACGGCGCCATCCAACTGCAGTCGGAGGGCGCCGAGACCTTCTTCCGCGATATCGTCCTAGAGCCGATTACCGCCCTGCCCAGGGTGGTGGCGAAGTAGTCAGCTGATCCGCCGCTTCTCCAGCTTTCGCGCCAGGGTGCGGCGGTGCATGCCCAGGCGCCGGGCCGTCTCGGAGATGTTGAAGTCGCTCTCGACCAGGGTCTGGTGGATGCGCTCCCATTCCAGGTCCTTGATCGAGGTGGCGCGTTCGACGATCGCCGCGTCGACATCGCCCTCGCCCTTGTGGAAGGCCGCCTCGATGTCGTCGGTGTTGGAGGGCTTGGCCAGGTAGTGGCGGGCACCCAGCTTGATGGCCTCGACCGCCGTGGCGATGCTGGCGAAGCCGGTCAGCACCACGATCAGCATCGCCGGGTCGCGCTCGCTGAGCGCCCGCACGCAAGCCAGGCCCGACTCGCCGGCCAGTTTCAGGTCAACCACGGCATAGGTCGGCGCGAAGGTTTCCAGCGCCGCCATCGCCTCGTCCAGGCCGTGGGCATGGACCACCTGATAGTCGCGCCGCTCGAATGAGCGCTTGAGGGTGGCGGCGAACTTCTCGTCGTCCTCAACGATGATCAGCTTGCGTTCAGCCACGGGGCGCTCCGATCTCCAGCGAGGACAGCGGCAGGTCCAGCACCACGCGCGCGCCGCCCTCGGCCAGGTTCTCGGCGCTGGCCCGGCCGCCCAGCTTGCGCAGCACGTTGACCACCAGGAAGAGGCCGAGACCCCCGCCGGCCCGGCCCTTGGTCGAGTTGTACGGCTTGCCGAAGTTCTCCAGCGTCTCGTCGGTGAAGCCGGGACCGTCGTCCTCGACCTCGATCAACAGCCGATTCTCGCGCACGCCGGCCCACAGCCGCGCGCCGCCCGAACCCGCTTGGCGCGACGCGTCCAGGGCGTTGTCGAGGACGTTGTGGATCACCTGCTTCAGGGTCGATTCCGCGACGATCGGCGTCGGCGCGATCAGATCGGTCTCGTACGTCAGAGCCTCGCCGCCGCGGGTCGCGCGCCAGTCGGCCACGACCTCGTCCAGGAAGGCGCGCAGGGTGCTGGCCCGCACCTCGCCGCCGCGCGCCTCGCCAGCCGATTGCAGGACTCCGGTGACGATCGTCTTGCAGCGCTGGACCTCGCCGCGCATGTCCTCCAGCTCCTGGAGCAGGTCAGGTTGGTCGGCGAAGATCGGCATGCGCCGCCAGTCGCCCAGGATCACGTCCAGCGTCGCCAGCGGCGTGCCCAGCTCGTGCGCGGCGCCCGAGGCCAGCAGGCCCATTCGGACGATGTGTGTCTCCTCGGCCGCCCGCTGGCGCAGTTCGGCCAGGCGGGCGTCGTGGCGGCGCAGATTGGCGTTGATGCGGTCGACGAAGGTCACCAGCAGCACCGCGTCCAGCACGATGCCAACCAGCATGCCCATCAGGAACATGTCGAAGAAGGCCTGGTCGCTCAGCCCGGTGGCGACGATCGGCCGGTTGAAGGCCACCAACAGGATGAAACAGAAGCTGGTCAGGGCCACGATCGCCCAGGTCGCCCAGGCCTCCAGTAGCACCGCCCCCAGGATCACGTGCAGCAGGTATAGGGTCGTGAACGGATTGGTCGCCCCGCCGCTGAGATAGAGCTGGGCGGTGAGGGCCAGAGTGTCCAGCGCCAGGGCCAGACACAGGTCGTAGCGGCCCAGCGGCGTGGCGCGCTTCAGGCGCAACAGGCTGCACAGGTTCAGCACCACCAGCCCGATCAGCACCAGCATCATCGGCGCCAGCGGCAGCTTGAAGCCCAGGCTGAAATGCACCGCCAGGATGGTGAGCACCTGGCCCAACACCGCGATCCAGCGCAGGTGGATCAGCTGCAGCATGTTCTGGCGCGCGATGGCGTCGGCCGGTCCGCTGGCGTTGTCCGCCGCCCGCGCGCCTGACAGCCAGCCCGCCACGCCGGAGAACACGATGCTGGCGGTCGGCGTCATGAACCCTCTTGGCTGTGGTTCCGCCGCGCGTCGCGCGCGACGTACAGGCCAGCGCCGCTCGTCAGCAGGGCCAGGCCGAACCAGGTCAGGGCATAGATTAGATGACTGTTGGGGAAACGCACGACCGTAAGCCCCCCTAGCGGCCAGCCGCCTGGATTGGGCGACGCGTCGGCGTCCACGAAGTACGGCGCGACCGTGGACAGATGATGAGCGGCGGCGATGGCCTGGACGTCGCGGGAGTACCACCGCCCCTGCCCCGGCTGGTTCTGGCGGAGAAAGCCGCCGTGGGGTTCGGTGACGCGCAGCAGGCCGACCACCGTGACCGGCCCGGCGACATCGCCGGCGCTTCGCGTGGCTGCCGCTTTGCGCTCGGTCGGCACGAAGCCGCGATTGACCAGCACGGTGAAGCCGCGATCGGTCTTCAGCGGCGTCAGGACCCAGAAACCAGGACCCTTGTCGGTCACCGCCTGGACCAGGGTTTCGGCGTCATGGTCGAAGACGCCGGTGAGGCGAACGCGGCGATAGGCGTCGTCGCGGGAGATGGCGGGCCAGGCGTCCGGGCCAGGCGTGGGCGTTGGCGCGGCGTGGAGGCGCTGCTCGACCCGAACAATCAAGTCGAGCTTCCACGCCCGGCGCTGGACCTGCCAGGCGCCCAGCAGGACGAAGACCACGGTGAAGGCGGCGCACAGTCCGATCAGGACGATGGAGCGCGCCCGCCTTCCCCGCGCCGTCGTCACGGCATCTGCTTCATGTCGTGCGCGTCGAGCGGCATCATATGGGTGTTCAGGTTGTGCATCACCCACAGCGAGCCGCTCAGCGTGATCACCACCAGGATCAGGGTGAACATCAGGGCCAGCAGGGTCCATCCGCCTTCCGAACGCGAGTTCATGTGCAGGAAGTAGACCATGTGCACCAGGACCTGGATCACCGCCAGCCCCATCACCGCCACGGCGGTCATCTGGGGCGTGGGCAGGACGTGGCCCATGACCAGCCAGAACGGGATGGCGGTCAGGATCACCGCCAGCACGAAGCCGATCACATAGTCCTTCAGCGAGCCGTGCCCGGCGTCGTGGCCGTGGCCCTCGTGGGCGCCGGGGGCGTGGTGCGTGTCGTGCGCGGTCATCACAGCACTCCCAGCAGATAGACGAACGAGAAGACGCCGATCCAGACGACGTCCAGGAAGTGCCAGAACATCGACAGGCACATCAGGCGGCGCTTCATCGCGTCATCAAGGCCGCGCCGGGCGACCTGCGTCATCAGCGTGATCAGCCAGATGATGCCGAAGGTCACGTGCAGGCCGTGGGTGCCGACCAGGGTGAAGAACGACGACAGGAAGGCGCTGCGCTGCGGGCCCGCGCCCTCGTGGATCAGGTGGGCGAACTCGTAGAGCTCCAGCGACAGGAAGCCGGCGCCGAAGAGGCCGGTGATCGCCAGCCAGACGAGGGTCGGCGACTTGCGGCCGGCCTGGGCCGACAGCATGGCGAAGCCGTAGGTGATCGACGAGAACAGCAGGAGGCCCGTGTTCACCGCCACCAGCGGCAGGTCGAACAGGTCCGCCCCCGACGGGCCGGCCGCATAGTTGCGACCCAGCACGGCATAGGTCGCGAACAGCACCGCGAAGATCAGGCAGTCGCTCATCAGGTAGATCCAGAACCCCAGCAGGGTCCCGTTCTCCGGATGGTGCTCCTCGGTCATGTGGAAGCGGTTGGCGTCCGCTTCCGTCAAGGCATGGGCTTTAGAGGCCATGGTCAGGTCAGGCTCCGCAGGGCTTCGGTGCGCGCGTCCTCGACGCGGACGACCTCCTCGGCCGGGATGTAGTAGTCACGCTTGAAGTTGAAGGTGTGGGCGATCGCCGTGGCCACCAGGGCGACGAACGAGACGATCGCCAGCCACCAGATGTGCCAGATGAGCGCAAAGCCCAGCACGGTGCTGATCCCGGCCAGGATCACCCCGGCGCCGGTGTTGGCCGGCATGTGGATCGGGATGAAGCCGGTGGTCGGGCGCTCGTAGCCGCGCGCCTTCATGTCCCACCAGGCGTCCAGCTGGTGGATCACCGGGGTGAAGGCGAAGTTGTAGGCCGGCGGCGGCGACGAGGTCGACCACTCCAGCGTCCGGCCGCCCCAAGGATCGCCGGTCTCGTCGCGCAAGGCCTCGCGGTTGCGGATGCTGACGACGATCTGGACGATGAAGGCCAGGATGCCGCACAGGATGATCACCGCGCCGATCGCCGCGATCACGAACCAGATCTGCAAGGACGGGTCCTCGAAGTGGTTCATGCGGCGGGTCACACCCATCAGGCCCAGCACGTACAGCGGGGTGAAGGCGACCCAGAAGCCGACCAGCCAGCACCAGAACGAGACCTTGCCCCAGAACGGATCCAGCTTGAAGCCGAAGGCCTTGGGGAACCAGTAGGTGATGCCGGCGAACATGCCGAACACCACGCCGCCGATGATCACGTTGTGGAAGTGGGCGATCAGGAACAGGCTGTTGTGCAGCACGAAGTCGGCGGGCGGGACGGCCAGCAGCACGCCGGTCATGCCGCCGATCACGAAGGTGACCATGAAGCCTACGGTCCACAGCATCGGCACCTCGAAGCGGATGCGGCCGCGGTACATCGTGAACAGCCAGTTGAAGATCTTGGCCCCGGTTGGGATCGAGATGATCATCGTCGTGATCCCGAAGAACGAGTTCACGCTGGCGCCCGAGCCCATGGTGAAGAAGTGGTGCAGCCAGACGATGTACGACAGGATCGTGATGACGACGGTGGCGTAGACCATCGAGCTGTAGCCGAACAGGCGCTTGCCGCAGAAGGTCGAGACCACTTCCGAGAACACGCCGAAGGCCGGCAGGATCAGGATGTAGACCTCGGGGTGGCCCCAGATCCAGATCAGGTTCACGTACATCATCGGGTTGCCCCCGAAGTCGTTCGTGAAGAAGTTCGTATAGAGGTATCGGTCGGCGGTCAGTAGGGCCAGGGTGGCGGTCAGGATCGGGAAGGTCGCCACGATCAGGACGTTGGTGCACAGCGAGGTCCAGGTGAAGACCGGCATCTTCATCAGGCTCATGCCCGGGGCGCGCATCTTGATGATAGTCACGACCAGGTTGATGCCCGAGAGCGTGGTCCCCACCCCGGCGATCTGCAGCGCCCAGATGTAGTAATCGACCCCGACATCCGGACTGTAGGCCAGGTTCGACAGCGGCGGATAGGCCAGCCAGCCGGTGCGGGCGAACTCGCCGACGAACAGCGACAGCATCACCGTCACCGCGCCGCCGACCGTCATCCAGAAGCTGAAGTTGTTCAGGAAGGGGAACGCCACGTCGCGCGCGCCGATCTGCAACGGCACGGCCAGGTTCATCAGGCCGGTGACCAGCGGCATCGCCACGAAGAAGATCATGATCACGCCGTGGGCGGTGAAGATCTGGTCGTAGTGGTGGGCGGGCAGATAGCCGGCTTGGTCGCCGAAAGCGATGGCCTGCTGAGCGCGCATCATCAGGGCGTCGGCGAAGCCGCGCAGCAGCATGATGATGGCCAGGATGATGTACATCACCCCGATCTTCTTGTGGTCGACGCTGGTCAGCCACTCACGCCACAGGTAGCCCCATAGCTTGTAGCGGGTCAGCAGGGCCAGGGTGGCGAGGCCGCCCAAGGCGACCATGGCGAAGGTCACGAGCAGGATCGGCTCGTGCAGCGGAATGGCGTCCCAGGTGAGACGGCCGAAGATGAGTTTTGCGAGGTCCGCGGACATGTTGGGTCTCTATCCTGGGATCAGCGCTGGGCGGTCTTTGGGGCGCAAAGCGCGGCGACAAACGCGTGCAGACCGCCTTCCTGACCGCGCCGGACGCGCTTGTCGTATTCGAGGGTGGTGACGTTGTAGACGCCGGCCATGCCGAGGCCGCCTTGAGCGTCGATGCGCATCATGTCGTGCTGGCACATCTTGCCCGGCTCGACGCAGCGGTTGACCGCCTTGTCGAACAGGCCCGCGTCGACCGTGGCGAAGCGCTGGACCGGGGCCTTCTCGCTGGGCTTCTCCAGCACCAGGTAGCGCGGGCCGTCCAGGCGGTCGCTCCCCTTGCGGACCTCGGCGGTCCAGCGGTCGAAGTCCGCCCGGCTCATGCCGTGGAACTTGAAGCGCATGTGCGAGAAGCCCGCGCCGCTGTAGTTGGCCGAGAAGCCGTCGAAGGTTCCGGGCTTGTTGATCACCGCGTGCAGCTGGGTGGTCATGCCGGGCATGGCGTAGATCTGGCCGGCCAGGGCGGGCACGTAGAACGAGTTCATCACCGACGAGCTGGTCAGCTGAAAGTCGATCGGGGTGTCGATCGGTGCGGCCAGCTCATTGACCGTGGCGACGCCCAGTTCGGGATAGATGAACAGCCACTTCCAATCGAGGGCCACGACCTGGACCTTCAGCGGCTTGACGTGCTGGGCGCTGCGGCCTGGCGCTAGGCGATCCAGCGGCCGGTAGGGATCCAGCAGGTGGGTGCTGGTCCAGGTCACCGCGCCCAGGATGGTGATGATCACCAGCGGCGCGGCCCAGATGACGATCTCCAGACGCGTGGAATGGTGCCAGTCGGGGTCGTACCTGGCCGCCTCGTTCGAGCGCCGGTACTTCCAGGCGAAGAACAAGGTCAGGGCGATCACCGGCACGATGATCAACAGCATCAGCACGGTCGCGACGATGATCAGGTCGCGTTGCTGCACGGCGATATCGCCGGACGGATTCATCACCACCCAGTCGCAGCCGCCGAGGGCGAGCAGCAGGGGCAGCAGGGCCAGCTTGCCCAGCAAGCCTGGCGAAGGACGGGGTGTGAGCCTGGAGGTCGGACGCATGTGGCGCCCGATAGGCCGTTCTGCTGCGGTGCGACATTGGACCGTTTGTCCTAGGTCAAGCCGCCGCTTGCCAACGGTCAAGCTCTCGTGAACGGAGCCGAAGCGCCACGAAGGCGTTTGCCAGATCGTGTTCGTTGGCCCCATGCTCCCCTCCAGACCGCCGCGAAGGCGGCGCGAAATGCGGAACTAGGGACGGTAACGAGGAATAGGCGCGTCAGTTCATGGCTCAAGAGTTCACAATCCCCACATCGTCAGGTCTGGAACGCGACGCGCGCAGGATGCACGCCGACGCGCACGGCGTCCGACCGGGCGAGATCGCGCTGGGCGTGGTCATCGGCCGCACCTCGGAATTCTTCGACTTCTTCGTCTACGCCATCGCCTCGGTGCTGGTGTTCCCGCAGCTGTTCTTCCCGTTCGTCGATCGCCTGACGGGCGTGATGTTGTCGTTCGCGGTCTTTGCCCTGGCCTTTGTCGCCCGCCCGTTCGGCTCGGCGATCTTCGGCGCGATCGACCGCCGCTTCGGCCGCGGGGCCAAGCTGACGGTGGCGCTGTTCCTGCTGGGCGGCTCGACCGCCTTCATCAGCTTCCTACCTGGCTACGCGACCGTCGGCCCGCTGGCCATCTGGGCGCTGGCGGCCTGCCGCATCGGTCAGGGCCTGGCCCTGGCCGGGGCCTGGGACGGCCTGGCCTCGCTGCTGGCGCTGAACGCGCCCGAGAAGAAGCGCGGCTGGTACGCGATGATCCCGCAACTGGGCGCGCCGTTCGGCTTCATGCTGGCCAGCGGCCTCTTCGCCTATTTCGTCAGCAGCCTGGGCGGGGCTGACTTCCTGGACTGGGGTTGGCGCTATCCGTTCTTCGCCGCCTTCGCGATCAACGTCGTGGCCCTGTTCGCTCGCCTGCGCATCGTCGCCACCGAGGACTACGGCGCCCTGTTCGAGAAGCGCGAGCTGCGCCCCACTCCCGTCGCCTCGCTGCTGCGGGCCGAGGGCGGCAACGTGCTGATCGGAGCCTTCGCCCCGCTGGCCACCTTCGCCATGTTCCATCTGGTCACTGTCTTCCCGCTGTCGTGGGTGATCCTGCATGACCCCGACCAGGCCCTGACCTTCCTGCGCATCGAACTCTTCGGCGCCTTGGTTGGCGTCGGCGGCATCCTGGCCTCGGGCTGGATCGCCGACCGCATCAACCGCCAGAACCAGCTGGCCCTGTCGGCCCTGCTGATCGGCGGCTTCAGCCTGCTGGCTCCGCGCCTGCTGGACGGCGGCTCCCTGGGCCAGACCCTGTACGTCGTGCTGGGCTTCGCGATCCTGGGCCTGTCGTTCGGCCAGGCGGCCGGCACGGTCAGCTCGCGCTTCTCCAAGCGCTATCGCTACACCGGCGCGGCGGTAACCTCGGACCTCTCGTGGCTGATCGGCGCGGGCTTCGCCCCGCTGGCCGCCCTGGGCCTGGCCACCCTGTGGGGCCTGCCCGCCATCGGCCTCTATCTGGCCTCCGGCGCGATCGCGACGCTGGTCGCCCTGACCATCGACCGCAATCGCCGGCTGGCGCTGAAGTAGCGCTGGCCACGTCTCGGCGCTCCCAGGCGGAGCGCCGGGCGCGTCTTCCCACTCCCGTCCTCGACGCCGCAGACGCCCGGCGCGACGGCCCGCGCCGTTACGCGAGAATATTTGCGAGATTTTCTTATAGGTTGTATTCTCGGCGCGAACGAGGGGAAGCGCCATGGCGTTGACGCGACGGGCTTTTTCCGCGAGCGCGGTCGCGGTCGGCGGCGCTTCCGGTCTCCTCGCCACGCCGCCGCAAGACCCCTTCATCCTGCGCTACATGCAGCTGTGCCGCGTCTCGCAGGGGCCGCTGGACCGCATCGCGCCCGAGCTCGTCGATCCGCGCTTCGTGGGCGTGGGCGAGGGCGGCGTCTGGCGCGTCGAGTGGGGGCCAGCCTGGGACAAGCTGCAGGCCAACCTGGCGCTCGTGGCCGGCTATCGTCTGCCTGGCCAGAGCGCACCCGAGAAGCTGGTCCTGGTCGTGCGCGGCACCGACGTCACGCACGACGCCTGGGGTGACATCAAGGAGGCTTTCGAGGATCTGCTGGTCCTCAAGCAGAAGCCCCTGCCCTGGGATCCCGGCTCGCCGGCGCGCGTGGCCGGCGGCGCGCTGCTCGGCTTGCGCGTTCTCGACGACCTGAGCAGCGGCGGCGTGGGCCTGCGGGCCTTCCTGCGCCAACGTCTGGCCGATCCGGCCGCCCGCCCCAAGGAGCTGGTGATCACCGGCCACAGCCTGGGCGGATGCCTGGCCACGGTGGTGGCCGTATGGCTGGCCGACGACTTCGCGCGCACCGGCGTCGACACGCCCATCCGACTGGTCACCTTCGCCGCGCCGACCGCGGGCAACGCCGCCTTCGCGAACCGGGTGGCCCAGCGCTTCCCCGACAGCCAGCAGTACTACAACACCCTGGACGTCGTGCCGAACGGCTGGTCGAACCTCGTGGCGGTCAAGACCCTCTACCGGCCCCACGGCCAGCAGACGCCCACCGGGGCCAGCCTGATCATCGACCTGTTCGCCGGTGCCCTGGGCGCGGCGGGCATGGCCTATGCGCAGCCCCCGGCCAACCGGCTGGCCTTGGCGGGTACGCACCAGGCCGGTCTCGGCTGGTACCAGCAGGTGGGCGCCCAGCATCACGCCCAGGCCTATCTGCGCCTACTGGGAGACACCTCGGCGGTCATTCCACCGCTGCGGATCCGAGGGCGTCACGAAGACGCGACGGCCTAGGAGCCTGATCGTGAAGAAGCAGCCGCGCGAGATCGGCGTTCATCGCCTCGAAGCCGAGACGGGTCACCGCCAGCCGCAGGCGCCGGTGCAACGGCGTGATCAGACCCGAGAACTCCTCGCGGTGGATCAGTCGCGTTCCCGCCGGCGTCGCATCCAGCTCGAAGATGTGCTCGCCGGCGAAGATCGCCGCCGTCCCGATCACCGCGCGCCACGCGAACGTCTTCTCCGGCGCCAGCCGGGTGACGACGGGATGGAAGGTCCGCGGCGGACCGCCGGGCGGCGCGACGGTGACGGTCAGGCGCCCGCCCAGTTCGGCCGTTCCCTCGATGCGCCGCACGTAGCCGTTCCACGCGCCATAGGCCGGGAAGTCCATCAGGGCCCGCCACACCGTCGACGGCGGCGCGGCCAACTCCTGTTCGGTGAGAAGCTCGATCATCGCCGCCCCCTCGCGTCCGCCCATCCCAGCTCGTTCGATTGACGCCCATGAAACATACCCAGGAAGCGCGTCTGCGTCGCCGGTCGTTCGCCAGCTGGTCCAAGGTCCTGCCGGGCGACAGCCTGTGCGTCCCCGATGGCCAGGGATGGCTGGAAGGCTGCGCGCGGGGGCTGTCCCTGGCGCCCCGTGGGGCGGGCCGCAGCTTCGGCGACGCGGCCTTCGGCGTGCCCGAGGGCCTGACCTGCCAAGCTCCCCGAGGCGCCGCGTTCGACCTCGACATCCTCGGCCACCTGCTCTGGCTAGACGCCGGCGACAGTGTCGGCGCGGCGCACCGTTGGCTGGAAGGCACGGCGTTCGAGTTTCCGATCTACGGCGGCACCCAATGGGCCAGCGTGGGCGGCGCGACGGCCGGCGATATCCACGGCAAGAACCATCCCGGCGAGGGCTCGTTCGGCCGTCACGTCGCGGCGCTCGACATCGTGTTGGCCTCGGGCGAGACGCTGCGCTGCTCGCGGACCGCGCACGAGGATCTCTTCCACGCCACCCTCGGCGGCATGGGCCTGACCGGTCTGATCACCCGCGTCGCCCTGAGGGTCCGCCCGCGCGCCAGCCCGACCCTGAGGGTGCGCCGCCGCCAGGTCGCGGGCCTCGATGCGCTGTGGCCCCTGCTTTGGCCCGACACCCCGCCCGACTACGCCTTCGCGACCGTCTTCGACTTGGCCCAGCACCGGCCGCGCGGGCTGGTGTTCCAGGCCGATCGCACCTCGGCCGCCACGCCGCCGCCGCGTATCGCCCGACGGATCGACCTGCCCCGCCTGCCGGTGATCACGCCCGGCGCGGTGCGGGCCGTCGGTCAGCTCGTCCTGAACGCGACCCGAGACCCGGCCGAGACGCTCGTCCATCGCCGCGACTTCAACTATTCGGGCCTGCACGAGCATCTTTATGGCTGGAACCAGCTGTACGGCCTGCGGGGTATGATCGAATACCAGTTCGCCGCCTCGCAGGGGGCGTTCCCGGCGCTGGTCGAGCGCTTCGTGAACCTGGCCCGCGCTCATGACGCGCCCATGCTGGCGGCGGTGATCAAGCCGATGGGGCCGCTGGCGTCAGGCGGTCTGCTGTCGTTCCCCATGGCGGGCGCGACCATCAATTTCCAGGTCCCCTGGTCGCCCCGCGCCCTGGCCTGGCTGGACCTAGGCAGCGAGGCGGTGATCGCCGCCGGCGGCCGGGTCAACCTGACCAAGGACTGTTGCCTGCGCCCCGACCAGATGGCCCGGATGTATCCCGATCTCGACCGCTGGCGGGAGACGGTCAGGACCTACGACCCGCGAGGCCGCGTGCTCTCGGCCCTCGCGCGCCGGCTCGACCTGAAGCCCTGGGCGACCGCGCCCGCTTCGTAGGATCGTCGACCCGCTCCAGCCAGTCGACCGCGCGCAGGACGCGCTGGATCAACGACGCCCAGATCAGCGCCGCCAGCAGGGCCAGCGCCCAGTCCAGCAGGTCCAGCCCCGCCACCGACCAGTTGGGAAACAGGCCATAGGCGAAGGCCGAGACCAGCAGGACCGTGCAGCGCTCGGTGCGCTCCATCAGGTCTGGCCAGGCCTCGTTGCCGATCGGCGCCTCCATCTCGGCCCGCGCCTTGGCGTAGCTGAACAGGCCCGCCCCCAGCGCGACCACGAAATAGAGCTTCCAATGGCCGGTCGCCGCCGCCAGCGCCAGGCACAGCGCGCCGTCGGACACCCGGTCGCACAAGGCGTCCAGATAGGCGCCGGTCTTGCTGACCTTGCCGCTCAGTCGCGCCACCGGCCCATCCAGGGCGTCCAGCAGCAGCGACAGCGCCAGCAGCGGGACCAGCACCAGGATGGCCTTGGTCCAAGCCAGCAGGCCGCAGAGCGCCAGAGAGATCACCATCGCGCCCAGGGTCACGGCGTTGGGCGTCAGGCCCAGCCGGATGAGGCCGCGCGCTGGAGCGGCCACCACGGGGGCGAAGACGGACTTGATCCGGGTCAGCATGGCGCGGTCTCCGTGACGACGGGGTGGGCGCGCCACGCATAGCGCTCCATCGCCCGGATGATCCGATCCAGCCGACGCCCCGTCAGCTGCGGATAGCTGGGCAGGCGAACCAGATGGTCGCTGGCCAGCCGGGCGCGCGGACAGGTCGCGGCGAACGCGGCGAATTGCGGCAGGCTGGCGCAGTCATAGAACTCATGCGGCTCGACCTCGACGCCCGCCTCGAGCATGGCGCGCGTGAAGCCTTCGGAATCGTCGACCAGGACCCCGAAATACGAGCCGTTGGCGCGGCCGAACCGGTCCTCGTCGAGGAACTCGTAGGAGCCCAGATGCGCGGTGGCGGCCTTGATCCGCGCCACCACCGCTCGCCGCGCCGCGATATTGTCGTCCAGCCGTCCCAGCTGGCGTTCGCAGAGGAAGGGCATGAACGGCGCGAAGGGCGGCCGCGAGGCCGGGTCGAAGCGATAGCCCGCCAGATCCTTGGATGGCGAGGCCAGGTCGCGCAGCCAGGGCAGACCGCGCGCGGCCAGGAAGCGCCCCAGGGTGATCAGCGGCCTCAGCGTCCAGCGGTAGACGCTCGGGACCATGCAGGCCGACAGCAGCGCCTTGGCCGGCGTCGAGGCGGCCACGGCCCAGGAGACCTTGGGCGGCGGCGGCGGGGTCCAGCCCTCGGCCAGGGACTCGTCCAGCGCCAGCATCCCGCCGCCGAAGCAGTTGACCAGCTTCTGGGGCCCGAAGCTGAACAGCGCGCCGTCGCCGCGCGCCCCAAGTTGGCCGTGGCGATCGCGGCTGCCGGCCGCGTGGGCGCAGTCCTCGAACACCTTGATCCCTAGGGGTCGGCAGATCGCCAGGATGGCGTCGATGTCGGCCGGTGCGCCAAACATGTGCGTGACCAGCACCAGCCGCGTGCTGGTGTTCACGGCCTTGGCCACCTCGGCCGCGTCCAGGCTCAGCGTCGCCAAGTCGATGTCGACGAAGACCGGCCGCAGCCCCCACTGAACCAGAAGGCGGACGATCACATAGTAGTTGTAGCCGGCGACGATCACCTCACCCTCGTGCGGGATCTTGGCGGCGTCCAGGAACGCCCACAGCGCGTGACGCCCGGCGGGCATGCCGAACACCCGCTTGCCCGGCAGTCGGTCGCGCCAAAGCGCCTGCAGGTGCGCGTCGGGATCGCGGGCGCGCCGCGCCGCCTGAGCGAAGTCCAGCGGCCCCAGGGCCGGCGAGTGCTTGGGCAACAGGGTCAGGGGCGGCGGGGTCAGGGACATGCGACGCGTCTCAACGGTCATAGGCGTAGCCCGCCAGATGTGGATGGCGGCCTGCGCGCTGCTCGACGTCGCGAACCAGGGCGCCGGACCAGGATCGGCTGGCGCGCGACTGGCTGGCGGCCGGATAGACCAGGCCGGCACAGGCTTCGAGATACGGCTCATCGACCGTCAGTCCCAGGAATTCGCCCAGGCGGCGGATCTGGGCGCGCGGCGCCGCGACGAGCTCCTCGTGGCGGATGTCCAGCACCTGCTCCGGATAGCGGGCCTTCACCCGCTCGACGCCAGCGCACAGCTGGAAATAGGTCTCCATGGCCGACTCCAGCGCGCTCTGGGTCCGGTTGGCCAGGGTGGCGATGTTGTCGAACGGGTTGCGCACCACGTGGATGAAGGCCAGGCGGGGCGCGTGGCGGAACCGGGCGCGGGCCAGCAGCTCGGGGTCGCGGCTCAGGCGCAGCGTCGCCCACTTGGCCTCTTGGTCGCCGATCACGGTCGGCCGACCGCCGCGCCCCTGGTGCTGGCCGGGGACGGGATAGGCGTAGGCGGTCAGCTTGCGACCGTCGCGCGCGAACCGCTCGGCGTTGCGGGCGATCATGTGGAACACCGCCTCCGGCGCGACACCAGCCTTCAGATGACCCAGGGCGTCCAGCCGATGCGAGAACACCGCCGCCTGGTGCGCGTCGAGGATCGAGCTGACCACGCTGTGGCCGCTGCGCGGATAGCCGATGAAGTTGCAGAACACCTTCACCTCGGCGAAGCGGTCCGGGTCGCGGGCCAGCGCGCCCCGCGCCTGGCGCGCGTCCCACCAGGCCTGGGCGCCCACGCGCCCCCAGAGCCAGACGTTGTTGTCGACGAAACCGAGGCGCTCGCGCAGGTCCATGTCAGCTCGCCATCGCCGGGGCCCGGGCGGGCGCGGGTTGATAGGGCTCCAGCCAGGACGCCGGCGCGCCGGCGGCGTCGGTGACCAGGATGGGATCGAAGTACAGCGCGCGGTCTTCCGGCGTGATGTCCGGCGGGCCGTGGTCGTAATGGCCGTCCAGCGGCTGCTCGCCGGCCATGTAGTTGAGCGTCAGCCCGCCCTTGCGCCCCTTGGCCAGGTTGAACAGCCGGAAGTGAGCCCGGAAGTGGACCACGTGGGCCAGCGGCGAGGCGCGGCGCAGGGTCCAGGCGCGACGCAGGAAATCCAGCAGGTGCCGGGGCCGATTGACCAGGGTGTCGGGCCGACGGAACAGCTGAGTCAGGAAGGCCGTCAGACGCTCGTCCGGGTCCTGACAGTCGCGATAGACCACGGTCTGTCCGTCGATGTCGCGCAGGCGCAGGTTCGGCCGCAGCTGGCCCGCGCTGGCCGCCTGCCAGAACAGCTTGGTGCCCACCAGCGGGGAGACGATGGCGATGAAGCTGGGAAACAGCAGCGCCCGATGGGACAGGATGGTGTCCAGTTGGGCGCGCATGGCCTGGACCGAGGTGATCCTGGGATCGAACAGATAGCCGTAGATCACCACGATCCCCCGGCTCTGGGCGTAGGCGATGTCGTCGACGAAGTTGGTGGTCTTGGAGAGGTTCTGCACCTTGTCGTGGCGGTGCAGGAAGTCGAGATCCAGCGACTCCAGGCCGGTGAACAGCACCGCGCAGCCGCTTTGCGCCATCAGGTCGATGATCTTGCGGTTCTTCAGGATGTCCTGGGTGACCAGCGCGCCCCAGCCCTTGAGTCGTCGGTCCTTGGCCAGTTCGGCGCACAGCTCGCGCAGATAGCGCAGGTCGTTGCCGAAGTTGTTGTCGATGAACCAGACCGTCGGAAGCCAGCGACGCAGGGACCAGAAGGGACTGGCGGCGACGGCGTCGTCGATCGCCTGGGTCACGCGCTGGACCCCATACTTGGTGTGACGCGCGCCCTCGGCTGGGATGACGCAGAAGTCGCACTTGAAATTGCAGCCGCGCGAGGCTTCGACCAGATGCGAGGCCGGATGCAGGTCGTTGTCGACCAGCATGTCGTAGCGGATCCGGTAGTCGCTCAGCACGGTCTGGGGCGAGCGGTAGATCGGCTTCAGCGCCCCGGCTTCGAGATCGGCCATTACGTCGCGCACGGAGTCGACACCGCCGGCGCAGATCGCGTCGAAGAACCGGGCGGCGAACTCGGGAAACATCGTGCAGAAGTAGCCGCCGGCGATCACCTTGGCGCCGCGCCGGCGGTAGACGTACGACAGCTGGCGCTGGCGATCGAAGTCCTTGGCCAGGCCGCTCAGGAAGACGATGTCGGCCGGCGGCAGACGATCTGGCGTCAGCGAGCCGTGCCACATCTCCTGATAGATCTGGATCTCGTAGCGCTCAGGATCGATCAGCGAACCGATCTGCAGGCCGGCCTGCGGCTGCAGCAACGAGAGGTCGCGCTTGAAGCTGCGGTCGCCATGGAAGTGGGCGCAGATGATCAGCACGCGAGGACGGACGGTCATGCGACGGCTCTCCGCTTCAGGTCCGCCGGCGAGCGCTCGGCCAGGGTCCAGCGACCGAGGGCTTCCTCGGTGAAGCCGCGTCCATCCCAGTAGCGGGCGGCGATCTCGACACGCGCGCCCTCCAGCCTGAGCAGGTTGTAGCCATTGGGCCGATCGCGCAGATGCGGCGAGACCGCCGTCGGCGCCTGGACGATCAGCAGCGGTCGATCCAGCCCCAGCGCGCCGGCGACGTCGACGGCATAGGCGCGGTGGATATGGCCGCCCAGCACCATGTCGACCCCGGCGGCCGAAAGCTGTCGCAGCCCCGCCTCCCAACCATCGACCAACCGATAGCGCGGATCGTCCGGCGGCGGCTGGAAGGGATGGTGAGCGATCACGATGCGGCGCGCCCCTTGCGGCGCGCCCCGCGCCAGAGCGTCGACCTCATCCAGCAGATCCGGCTGGATCGCGCCGTCCTTCCAGGTCTTGCCGTGGGCGGTGCAGAGGCCGGCCACCCAGGCCTCGCCCGCCTGGCGCACCGGGACGCGGCTGGGATCGATGTGTTGGGCGAAGCGCGCGGTCGGACGGCCCAGGCGCTCGAACAGCGGCAGGAGCGGCACGTCATGATTGCCCGGCGTGGCGATCCACGGCGCCGGCAAGCGGCCCAGGAAACGGCGCGCCCGGCGGAACTGCCAGTGGAAAGCCCGCTCGGTCAGGTCGCCGCTGACGATGATCAGGTCGGGGCGAAGCACGCGGAGGTCGGCCAGCAGGCCCTCGACCACGACGGCGCGCTCACGTCCGAAATGCAGGTCCGAGAGGTGCGCCACCAGGGTCATCGCGCCGGCTCACACGGTCTCGGCCTGGCGCTGGGCCTGGCGGATGAATTCGGCGGTCAGGCTTCGGGCCGTCTCGTCGTTCATCTGCTGCGGCGGATGCTTCATGTAGTAGGCGCACGGCGCCTCGATCGGGCCGCCCAGGCCCTGATCGCGGGCGACGCGGGCCAGGCGGATAAGGTCGATCACCACGCCAGCGCTGTTGGGCGAGTCCTGGACCGACAGCTTCAGATCCATCTCCAGCGGCACGTCGCCAAACCCGCGTCCCTCGATGCGGATGAAGCAGATCTTGTTGTCCTTCTGCCAGGGCACGTAGTCCGACGGCCCGATGTGGACGTTGTCGGCGGCGATGTCCTGGGCGATTTGCGAGGTCACCGCGCGGGTCTTGGAGATCTTCTTGGACCTCAGACGCTCGCGGGCCAGCATGTTGAGGAAGTCGGTGTTGCCGCCGGTGTTCAGCTGGTAGGTCCGGTCGATCACCACGCCGCGCTCACCGAACAGGCGCGAGAGCATGCGGTGGACGATGGTCGCGCCCAACTGGCTCTTGATGTCGTCGCCCAGGATCGGCAGTCCCGCCGCCTTGAACCGCGCCGCCCAGGCCGGATCGGAGGCAATGAACACGGGCGCGCAGTTGATGAAGGCCACGCCCGCGTCGAGGCAGGCCTGGGCGTAGTGGCGCGCGGCGGCCTCGGACCCGACGGGCAGATAGCTGAGCAGCACCTGGGCTCCAGAGGCCTTCAGCACCGCGGCCACGTCGACCGGCGGCTCGGCCGAGGGTCGGAAGGCCTGGTGGTCGGGATAATCGGCCATGTGCTCGGCCACCCCGTCCAGCAGCGGCGCCATGCTGACCTTGACCGAGGCGCGCGGCAGGTCGGGACAAAACACCAGGGCGCAGTTGGGCGGCGCGAACACCGCCTCGCGCAGCGGTCGGCCGACCTTGCGAACGTCGATGTCGAACGCGGCCACGATGTCGATGTCGCTGGGCCGCCAGCCGCCGATGTCGGCGTGCATCAAGCCGGCGCAATCGGGCGCGGCGTCACCGCCGTAGTAGTGCAAGCCCTGGATCAGCGCGCTGGCGCAATTGCCCACCCCCGCGATGGCGATCTTGATCATCAGCCCCTCCCCGCGTCTGGCGTCGCGGCGTTTCGCCACGCTTCGTCAGGGTAGAGAAGATCAGCTTAATACAACCGTCAATTGGATTCTTGAAAAACTCTCTAATAGTTTGTATCGCGGATCGATCCGGCGCGTGCGCACGCCGGACCGATCCCGCGCGCCACTATTCGGCGCCTTCCCGCCCCCGCGCGCCACCGCGCCGGGCCAGCCAGACGAAGAAGGTCGGCAGCACCAGCAGGGTCAGCACGGTCGAGGTCAGCAGGCCGCCGACCACCACCGTGGCCAGCGGCTTCTGGACCTCGGCCCCAGCTCCGATCGCCAGGGCCATCGGGATGAAGCCCAGGATCGCCACCAGCGCCGTCGTCAGCACCGCCCGCAACCGGCCCACGGTCCCGTCGATCACGGCGGCGGCCACATCGGCTTCGCCGACGATCCGCTGCTTGATGCTCTGCATCAGCACGAGGCCGTTCAGCGTGGCGACGCCCGACACAGCGATGAAGCCGACCGCCGCCGAGATCGAGAATGGCATCCCCCTCAGCAACAGCGCCAGCGCCCCGCCGACCAGGGCCAGGGGAACGCAGGCGAAGACCAGCGCCGCCTCCGTCACCGAACCCAGGGCCATGAACAGCAGAACGACGATGACCAGGAACACTACCGGCACGATCAGCGCCAGGCGGGCGCTGGCCCGCTCCAGGTTCTTGAACTGGCCGCCCCACTCCAGCCACGACCCCGGCGCCGGCTGAACCTCGCGCGCCACGGCGGCCTGAGCGTCCGTGACGAAGCCGCCGAGGTCGCGACCTCGGACATTGGCTTGGACCACGATCCGCCGCTTGCCGTTCTCACGGCTGACCTGGTTGGGCCCCTCGGCGGTGTCGAAGCGGGCGATGCTAGACAGCGGGATGGCCGTCGACGCGCCACCGTCCGCGCTCTCCGAGACGACCGGCAGCTGGCCCATGGCCGCCGGATCGGCGCGCGAGGCGTCGTCCAGGCGCACGACCACGTCGAAACGGCGGTCGCCTTCCAGGATATGGCCGGCCTCGCGCCCGCCCAGCCCGATCTCCAGGGCGTCGGCCGCGTCGCTGGCGTGGACGCCCAAGGCGGCGGCGGCCGTGCGGTCGACGCTGGCGGTGATCGTCGGCTGGCCCGAGATCTGCTCGACCTTGACGTCGGCGGCGCCCGGCACCTTGCGCAGCGTGGCGGCGATCTGATCGGCGGTCTTGCTCATCACCGCGAAGTCGTCGCCATAGACCTTGACCGCCACGTCCGAGCGTACGCCCGCGATCAGCTCGTTGAAGCGCATCTGGATCGGCTGGGTGAACTCGTAGGCGTTGCCGATCAGCTTCCCAAGGTCGCCTTCCATCCGTTCGACCAGCCTGTCCTTGGACAGGCCGGGATCGGGCCAGTCCTTGCGCGGCTTCAGGATGACAAAGGTGTCCGAGGCGCTGGGCGGCATCGGGTCCGAGGCGATCTCGGCCGTGCCGGTGCGGGTGAAGACCAGGGCCACCTCGGGCTGGGCCGAGAGCACCTTCTCGACCTCGAACTGCATGGCCTGGCTCTCTTCCAGCGAGATCGAGGGCACGCGGCTGGCCTGGACCAGCAGGTCGCCTTCGTCCAGCGTCGGGGCGAACTCGCGGCCCAGGGCGAAGAAGGCGACGACGCCCAGCACCAAGGCTAGGCCCGCGCCGAGGGCCACCGCCTTGGGCCGCGCGACGGCGGCCCGCAGCAGCGGCTCGAACCGGGTGCGGACGGCGGCCATGGCCCGGGTCTCGCCATGCCCTTTCGGCTCGCGCACCACCAGGGCGGTAAAGGCCGGGACCAGGGTCAGAGACAGGACGAACGCCCCGGCCAGGGCGAACATCACCGTGGCGGCCATCGGCGTGAACATCTTGCCCTCGACGCCCTCGAAGGCCAGCAGCGGGGCATAGACCAGCAGGATGATCGCCTGGCCGAAGGCGGCCGGACGAGCCATTTCCTTGGCGGCCTCGGCAGCAATCGACAGACGTTCGCCAGCCGTCAGGTCGCGGCCCTCCTTCTGGCGACGAAGCGCCAGGCGGCCCAAGGTGTTCTCGATCACCACCACGGCGCCGTCGACGATCAGGCCGAAGTCCAGCGCGCCCAAGCTCATCAGATTGCCGCTGATCCCGAACCGTCGCATGGCGATGGCGGCGATCAGGAACGACAGCGGGATAACCAGCGCCGTGATCAGGGCGGCGCGGAAGTTCCCCAGGGCGAAGAACAGCACCACGATGACCAGCAGGGCGCCGACCGCCAGGTTATGCTCGACCGTGCGGATCGTCGCGTCGACCAGGCGGGTGCGGTCCAGCACCGGCTTGACGATCACATCCGGCGGCAGGCTGGCGGCGATGGTTTTCAGGCGCGCATCGACGCGGGCGGCGACGGTGCGGCTGTTCTCGCCGACCAGCATCAGGGCCGTGCCGATCACCACCTCGCGGCCGTTCTCGCTGGCCGAGCCCAGGCGGGGGGCATGGCCGATCGCGACCGTGGCCACGTCCGAGACCTTGACGACCGCCCCGCCCCGGCGACCGATTGGGGTGTCGGCCAGCTCGGAGAGGCTCTTCACCCGCGCGTCGGTGCGGACGATATAGGCCTCGCCGCCGCGCTGGACGTAGCCCGCCCCGGCGATGCGGTTGGAATGCTCCAGGGCCTCGACCAGCTGCGGCAGGCTGATGCCGCGCGCGGCCAGCTTGGCCGGGTCCGGATGGACGGCGTATTCCTTGACGTAGCCGCCCAGCACGTCGACGCCGGCGACGCCATCGACCGTCTTCAGCTGGGGCGCGACGATCCAGTCCTGGACCGTGCGCAGATAGGTGGCCTTCTCGATGTCGGTCCGCAGGGTCTCGCCTTCCGGCGTGACATAGACCGCGCCGGGACGGGCGGCCGCGCCCTTGAACTCGACGGTCCAGATATAGACCTCGCCCAGGCCGGTGACCGGCGGCCCCATGCTGGGCTCCAGTCCGTCCGGCAGCTTGGCGCGCGCGGCCTGCAACCGTTCGTTGATCAGGGCCCGGGCGAAGTAGAGATCGGTCTTGTCGGTGAACACGGCGGTGATCTGCGAGAAGCCGTGCCGCGACAGCGAGCGCGTCTCCACCAGGCCCGGTGCGCCGGCCAGGGCCGTCTCCAGCGGGAAGGTGACCTGCCGCTCGACCTCCTCGGGGCCAAGGGCCGGGGCGATGGTGTTGATCTGCACCTGGCGGTTGGTGATGTCGGGCGTGACGTCGATCGGCAGGCGCGACAGTTGCAGCAGGCCGAACGCGAAAAGCGCCACGGCCAGCAGGACGACGATCCAGCGGAAGCGGACCGAAAGGTCGATGAGACGGTTCAGCATGGATCAGTCCTCGTGCCCCGCTTCGCCCTTGCCGAGCTCGGCTTTCAGGCGGAAGGCGCCCTTGCCGGCGATGGTCTCGCCGCCGGACAGGCCCTTGAGGATCTCGACGGATCCGGCGGCGGTGCGGCCGGTCACCACCGGCCTGGCGCGGAAGCCCTTGGGCTCGGCGACAAACACCACCGAGCGCCCCTCGAGGCTCTGGACGGCCTCTGACGGAACGGTCGGACCGCCCTGCCCCCTGGCCAAGACCACGCGGGCCGAGACGATCGCGCCGATCTGCGGCGCGGGCGCGATGGGCTTGGCGCGGACGACAGCCGCGCCGGCGCCGAGGGCGCTGGGCGCGACGGCGACGATCCGCGCGCCGGCCTGGCCGCCATCGGGCCGCTGGACCGCGATCGTGTCGCCGAGATGGATGGCGTCGGCCGAGGCTGGCGGCGCGTCGAAGACGTACTCGACCCGGCCCTGGTCGGCGATCTCGGCGACGAGACCGCCCTGGGTCAGGAAGCCGCCGACCCGCGCGTCGATGCGGGTGACGACCCCGCCGATCGGCGCGCGCAGCACCGCCACGCCGCCGGCGCTGGGCGCGCCCTGGGCGGCGGCCTGGGCGCGGGCGGCGCGCAGCTCGGCCTGGGCCTTTTCGGCGGCGGCCTGGCTGGCTTCCCAGTCCTGACGGGCGACGACGCCGGCGTCGAACAGGCGGCGGTCGCGGGCGGCGGCGGCCTGGGCGGCGCGCGCGCCGGCCTCGGCGGCGTCGACACCCGCCCGCGCTTCGGCGCCCTCGGCACTGCGCAGGGTGGCGATCGGGCCGCCAGCAGCCACGCGGTCGCCGGCGGCGACATGCACCCGCTCGACCGTTCCTGACACCGGCGCGCCGAGGGCGGCGGCGGCGTTGGCGGCAAGGGCGACGCGGCCGGGCAGAACGAGTTCCGAGCCACCGCCGCGTCCGACCGGGACGGTCAGCACACCGGCCTTGGCCGCGTCGGCGGCCGAGAGCGCGATGAAGCCGTTTTCGTGCGGCGCTTCCTCACCGTCCTCGTGGGCGGGCGCTTCGGCCGGCGCCTTGTCGGTCAAGCGGCCGGCGCCATAGCCCAGGCCCAGGGCCGCCGCGATCGCGGTCGCCGCGCCGGCCATCATCCATCTGCGGCCATTTCCTGTAGGGGCGATCATCGGGCGTCTCCGAAAGCGATCTGTCCATTAGCCTGGGCGAGGTCCGCCGAGGCCTTGGCGCGCGCCAGGCGCGCCTCGATGTGACGTTGCCGTGCGGCGACCAGGTCGCAGCGCGCGGAGAGGAGTTCGATCAGCGGCAGCTTGCCGGCCTCGTAGCCCAGGCGGGCCAGGCGATAGGCCTCACGCGCGGCGCCCTCGCCCTCGTGAGCGGCGGCGGCGGAGCGGTCGGCGGCGCGCGCCTCGCCCTCGGCGCTGCGACGGTCGGCGGTCGCGTCGGCCTGGGCCATCAGCAGGCGGGCCCGGGCGGCGTCGGCCTCGGCCCGCGCCGATGCGACCGCGCCCCGATTGCGATCGAACAGCGGCAAGGGCAGCGAGACCCCCGCCACGGCGGCTGTGGCGTCATCGCCGGCCAACCGGCGCAGGCCGAAGCTGACCGTGACGTCGGGCGTGGCCCGGCGGCGCTCCAGGTCCAGCTTGCGGGCGGCGACCTGCTGCTCGGCCTGAGCGACGGCGACCGTCGGGGCCTCAGCCGTTGCCACCGACGCGCTCCACGCGCGGTCCAGCACGCCCGGCGTCACGGCGGTGAAGGTGCGCTCGCCGCCGGTCAGGGCCGCCAGCCGGGCCAGGGCCGCGCCCTGCTCGGCCTCGGCGCGCGACACCTCGGCCTGGGCCGCCGACGCCGCCGCCTTGGCCTGCAAGGCGCGCAGCTCGGCTTCCTTGCCGTTGTCGACCAGCAGCCGCGCCGCGCGGGCGTCGGTTTCGGCCAGGTCGACGCCGTCCTTGGCGATGTTCAGCCGCTCGCCGGCCGCCTCGGCGGTCGCATAGGCCACGACCAGGTCGCGGGCGAAGGCGACCCGCCCCAGGCCGGCGCGGGATCTGGCGGTGTCGACCTCGGCCCGCGCCGTGGCGATCCGCGCGCCGCGCTTGCCGCCCAGCTCCAGGGTCTGGCCGACCGACAGGGTGGTCTCGGCGCTTTGGAAGTCACGATAGGGCCCCTCGCCCCCGACGTTCTCGACCTGCAGATCGAGGGTCGGGTTGGGCCGGGCGCGGGCCTGGAGAGCGCGGCCCTCGGCGGCGCGCGTCTCGGCCTCGCCGACCATCAGGCGCGGGGCGGAGGCCTCGCGGAGCAGGGTTTCCAGCGGCGGCGCGGTCTGGGCCGCGGCCGCGCCGTAGAGCGCGCCGCAGGCGGCGGACGCCAAGGCCGCGCGCAGCGGCCATCGGTTCGATGACATGAAGATTCCTCGCGATGATGAGACGACGGCGCGCCAAGGGCGCGCGAGCCGTCAGGCGCGAGGCGGTCGGTCGAGGGCGGGAGGCGCGCGCGAGGCCAGGACGCAGGTCGGCGCGATGACGTGCTTGGCGACGATGGGCGCCGGGGCGGTGATCGTCAGGACCGGAGCATCGAGCAGCGAGCCGGTATGGTGGCAGTGACCGCCCAGGCAGCAGGCCGCCTTGCACGGCGCGCCGTCTTCGTGGCGCTCAGGCTGGATCGTCTGGACGGCGCTGATCTGGCTGACAGCGGCGTCCTCGGCGCACAGGCAGGCGGCCAGGCTGGTCGTGGGCGCGACGACGAGCAGCGTCAGGACGCAGGCGGCCAGAAGGCCTCCCAGGTTCCGCCACCATGTCGTCATCCGTTGCATGACGCCCTCATAGCCGCGCGGCGGCCAGTTGAGAACGCGTTACATAATCACAGCAGGGCTTAGCGGACGCTGAACACCATCACGCGCGCGGCCTCGGTCGGGTTGAAGTTATCGTCGGAGAACAGCACCAGCGTCCGGCGTCCGGCCAGGTCGCGCCCCCAGGCCATGGCCTCGAGATTGGCCCCAGCGCCAGGCAGGCGATCGAAATTGACCAGCAGTCGCTTGGCCATCACGCGAGGCGCGGCCCCCTCGCTCAGGCTGGCGCGGGTGACGACGTCCTCGCCGCTCCGCGCGTCGACCAGATAGAGCCGGCAGTGGTAGGTGAAGCGCCCCTGCCTGTCCTCGACGCCCGAACGCTCCAGCACCAGGAGCTGGCGATCGTCGACCGCGAGGATCTCGCTGACGCCGTTGTCGCCTCGCCGCGTCGGCGCGGCCTGGATCGGGTCCAGACGATAGGCGTATTGCGCGCTGATCCGCCCTTCGCGATCCAGCCGTGTCATCCGCGTCAGCCCACCTTGGGCGACGGTGCTGACCGGCCCGTCTCGAACCAGCGGCGCCTCCATGGCCAGCCACAGCCAGCGGCCGTCTGGCGAGAAGCTCAGCCCCTCGAAGGTCAGGTTCGGCCGCGCGCCCGTCGGCGTGAAGCGGAAGGCCGGCGGCGTCGGGATCGTCCCCCTGGCCGTTCCGTCGCGGCCCATGCGGCGCACGGCCGGATCGAAGCCACGCGGGGCGTCGCCCTCGGTCGCCCAGACCAGATCGCCGGTCCGAGGGTCGATGCGCAGAGCCTCCGCATCGGGGCGCTCCCCTTGCGCCGCGGAGAAGGTCGCGTCGTCCGCGCGGCGCAGGGGGACCTGCCGCGTCAGCCGCAGCCTCTTCACGCCGCCGGCGTCATAGTCCAGCCGTCCGACGAAGAACCGGGCCGGCGCCTTTTCGGAGCGGTCGTCGGAGATCATCAGCCAGTCGCCGGTGCGGCTGTCGTAGTCGGCGCCCGAGATCCCGCCGAACGGCGCGCCGTCGACGTTCAGGTCGCGGGGCAGATCCAGCGTCCCGACCAGCTTCAGGGCCAGCGCGAGGCCGAGAGCCGCGCCGAGATTCACTTGAGGACGCGCACGGACTCGCGCTCGACCAGTTCGACGTTGAACACCACCCGGCGGCGCGGCTCGGCGCGTGCGCCCATGCGGCGGATCAGGGTCTCGACGGCGGCGGCGGCCATGTCCTCGACCGGCATGTCGATGGTGGTCAGGGCGGGCGTGTGCAGCTGGGCCCAGGGGATGTCGTCGAAGCCGACCACCGAGACGTCGCCGGGCACCGACAGGCCCATCGACCGGATGTGGCGCATGGCGCCGATGGCGATAAGGTCGGCGCCGGCGATTACCGCCGTGGCGCTCCGGCGCTCGAGGGCCTCGGCGACGGCCGGCTCGAGATCGAGCGAGAAGGCGTTGTGGACGTGCCAGGTCAGGTTGGCGCGCTCGCGGATCGCGGCGATCGCCCCCTCGGCGCGCTGGCGGGCGCTGGACGCCGCGTGCGGGCCGGAGATCACCCCGATGTTGACGTGGCCCGCCGCGATCAGGTGCTCGGCCGCCAGACGCCCGCCCTCGGCGTAGTCGGCCTGGATGACGTCATAGCCCGGAAGGTTGCGGTCCAGCACCACGGTCGGCACGCCCTCGATCAGCTTGCCCACCGGACCGTCGTCGGCGATCGGGAACCAGATCACCCCGTCAACGCCATGGTCGACCAGCAGGCTGACCGCCCGCTGTTCGGCCTCGGCCGAGCCTTCGGTGTCGGTCAGGAAGACGCTGTAGCCGTGGGCCCGCGCGGCCTGGATCACCACCTGGGCCAAACTGGGAAAGAAGGGGTTGGTCAGGTCCGGCAGGATCAGGCCGATGGCGCCCGTCTTGCCGGTCTTCATCGCCTTGGCGCTCTGGTTGGGCCGGTAGCCCAGTTCGGCGGCGACCTTGAGGATATGCTCGCGCGTGGCCTCGCCCACCGAGCCGGCGCCATTGATCGCGTAGGAGGCGCTGGCCAACGACACGCCGGCGGCCTTGGCGACCTCCTTGAGCGTGGCCCTGCGGGGGGGATCGATCGACGGCGGGTCGGACTTGGCCATGCGGGATTTCCGTTGCTCGTCCTGGAGGTGAAAGCTTTCAGGGCCAGCGTCAAGAAAGGATCGGGGCGGATCCGAAGACCCGCCCCTCGAAGGACGCCGAACAAGGGGTGACGGCGCCCCGCGTCCGGATCAGAAGCGTGCGCGCACCGAGACCGTGTAGGTGCGCGGCATGCCCACGAAGTAGCGGTCCAAGGTGCGGTTGTTCGGCGATGCGGCGGTGTAGCCGAACTCCGGCTGGGTGGCGGTCGAGCCGCTGACCGCGCCGATGTATTCTTCGTCGAACAGGTTATCGACGTTGAACTGGAACCGCAGGTCTGGGACGCCGGCGCGCTTCAGGTCATAGGTCGCGGTCAGCCCGACCAGCGTGTAGCCGTCGATCATCTCGACGCCGATCTCCTGGAAGGTGGTCGGGGCCACGATGTGGCCGCCGACCCGGTCGCCGACATAGCGGACGTTGGCGTCGAGCTTCAGCCCCGCCAGCGGCTTCCAGCCGACCTGGGCGAAGACGCTGTTCTTGGGAATGTCGCGCACGCCCGCCCCGCCGATCACGGCGACGGAGGCCAGGGCCTTGCGCGCATCGCCGCCGACCGCCGGGTTGTCGTGCTTGGCGTCCTGGCGCGAGTACGAGCCGTAGAGGTCGATCGAGCCGAAATCGTAGTAGCCGGTCAGCTCCACGCCCTTGGTCTTGATGCCGGCGATGTTGACCGCCTTGGTCGCGACGTTGCCGCGGACAATCTCCTCTGGGTCCAGGACGGCCGTCGGGTCACGGGTGACGATGCCGACGTTGTTCTTCAGGTCGACGTCATAGGCCTGGATCGAGAAGGCCATGTTCGGCTTCACGTAGCGCAGGCCCAGGTCCAGGTTCTCGGTCTCGACCGGATCCAGATCCTTGGGGTTGATCACCGCCGTCGAGCCCAGGAAGGCGTCTTCGGGGATGCCGGCGAAGTTCTTGGCGTAGCCGCCGAACAGCTCCCAGGCGTCGGTCAGCTGATACGTCGCGCCGATCTTCGGATTGATGTCCGAGTGCTGCGAGAACTTGACGTTGGCCTTGTATTCCAGCGGCGACTTGGCGTCATACTTCACGTCGTACCAGGTCAGGCCCAGATCGACCTTCAGCTTGTCGTTCAGGGCCCGGAACTCGTCCTGAGCGTACAGCATGGTGGTCTCGACCGAGGCCGAGCGCTCGTACTCGACATAGTTCAGCTTGGAACGGTCGTAGGCGATGCTCTGGGCCGAGTTGAGGATCGGGTAGAAGTTGCGCTTCTCCGTGGAGTCGCCGCCCTCCCACCAGCCGCCGAAGCGCAGGGCATGGCCGCCGAAGCGGGCCTTGAACTCGCCGGTCACGCCGTAACGATCGCGGTCACGCGGCGTGACGCGCATGTCAGCGGGACCGCCGACCACGTTGCTGTTGCGCAGGGTGGTCAGGGTCGGACGCACGGCGCCGCCATTGGCGTTATAGCTGGTCACCGCGCGCGGATTTCCGCCGGTCAGGATGCGCTGGCGATCCTGGTAGCGGAACGACTCGCCTTCCAGGTTCTGGTAGTATGGATTGACGTCGAAGCTGAGCGTGTCGCTGAGCACGAAATGACTGTTGGCGTAGGCCAGCCAGTCCTTGCGCCAGCCGCCCAGGGCCCCGCCGAAGTCGATGTCCTTGGCCGGGATCCCGGTGATGGCGTCCAGGGCCCGGTCGCTGCGCGGCGACGCCTCGAACTCGCCCTTGGTGACGATGTTGAAGTCGTTGTCGGTCTGGTCATTGTACGAGACTCGCGCCTTGACGAACGAGCCGTTGTCGAAGGCCTTCACGACCTTCAGCTCATAGTGGTCGCGCTCGCTGCCCCGGCTCTTGCGGCCCGCCCAGATGTCGTTCTCCTGGTGCGAATAGGTCAGATAGCCCGACAGACCCGGCGCGATCTCGCCGCTGTCGATCCGGCCGTAGATCCGGCGGAAGTCGAACGAGCCGACGCCCGCCTCGACCGTGGCGCCGAAGTCCTTTCGCGGGGCGTCGGTGACGAAGTCGATGAAGCCGCCCAGGGCGAAGCGCGACGGCGCGCCGATGTCGCCCGCGCTCTGCGAGACGGTGATCTTGCCGATATTGCTGCTCTCGATGAACCGCTGCGGCGGCGAGCCGCCGTTGAAGCGGCTGTCGCCGGTCGGGATGCCGTCCAGGGTCAGGCCGATCTGCTCGTCGCCCAGGCCGCGCATATAGATCTCGAACGAGAAGCTGCCGCCCCGCGCGTCGCCGGTCGAGACCTGGACGCCGGGCACCTTGACCAGGGCCTGGGTGATCTCCGCGCCCAGCGGACGCTCCTGGATGTCCTCGGCGCCGATCGTGAAGGTCGCGCGGGCCAGGCCCGAGCCGAAGCGCTCGGCGGTGACCACCACCTCGTCGATGGTGTCCGCGGCCGGAGCGGCCGGCGCCGCGGCCTGTTGCGCCATGGCGGGCGCGGCCATGACCAGGCACAACGCGCTCGAAGCCAGCCAGATGGACGTCTTCATGTTCAAAGCCCCCTCAGGTCCGCCTCGGCGGATGTCGGTACTATTTAGTGAAACGTTTCATATTCGAATTCAATGACAATTTCATCACAGGCGGTCACGCCGGCCACGGCGCCCCATCGTGCGTCACCCTTTGCTATTTCGCGGGTTTTCCGGGCATTTTCCTCAATGCACGCCATCAGAGGCCTCGATCCACCGATGACGTTCGCCTTCGGATTGCACGCTATTTCCTTGAAACGTTTCACTCTATAGACTCGTCGAACGCTTGGTCGGAGGGGACATGCCGGACAACGAAACCGCGCGGGCGCTGCTGGGCGTCGTCGTGTTCCTGGCCCTGGGCTGGCTGCTGTCGGAGAACCGGCGCGCCCTGCCCTGGCGGCCTGTGCTGATCGGTCTGGCCTGCCAGGTCGCCCTGGCCCTGCTGCTGACCAAGGTCCCGGCGATCACCGCCGCCTTCGCCGCCGCCACCCACGCGGTCGACGCCCTTCAGGCCGCGTCGAGAGCCGGCTCCAGCTTCATGTTCGGCTATCTGGGCGGCGGCCGCGCGCCGTTCAGCGTCGAGGATCCCGGCGCGGCCTTCATCTTCGCCTTCCAGGCCCTGCCGGCCATCCTGCTGGTCGGGGCGCTGTCGGCCCTGCTGTGGCATTGGAAGGTGCTGATCTGGATCGTCCGGGCGGCGGCCTGGGCGTTCGGCAAGCTATTCGGGGTCAGCGGCCCCGTCGGGGTCTCGACCTCGGCCTGCGTGTTCCTGGGGATGGTCGAGGCGCCGCTGCTGATCAAGCCGTTCCTGCCGCGCCTGACCCGGGCCGAGATCTTCATCATCATGGTCGACGGCCTGTCGGTGATCGGCGGCTCGATGATGATCGTGCTGGGCTCGCTGATCTCGGCCAAGGTGCCCAATGCGTTCAGTCACCTGCTGATCGCCTCGCTGATCAGCACGCCCATGGCGATCGGCATGGCTCGGCTGATCATCCCTGGCGAAAGCAGCGCCGCCCACGAGCCGATCGTGCTGGCCAGCCCCTATCGCAGCAGCCTCGAGGCCCTGACCTTCGGCACGCTGGACGCGGTGAAGATGGTGCTGAACATCGCCGGCCTGCTGATCGTCTTCGTCGGCCTGATCGCCCTGATCAACATGGGTTTGGGCGCCATTCCTCACGCTGGAGCGCCGCTGACGCTCGGCGCGATCCTGGGCTGGCTGCTGACGCCGATCGTCTGGCTGACCGGCGCGCCGCTGTCGGACCTGCAGACCGTCGGCGCCATTCTAGGCACCAAGGTCGCCGCCAACGAAGTGGTGGCCTACAGCGACATGATGGCCCTGCCGCCAGGCGCCCTCACACCCAAGAGCCTGTTGATCCTCACCTACGCCCTGGGCAGCTTCGGCAATGTCGGCAGCGTGGCGATCCTGATCGGCAGCCTGTCGTCGATGGCTCCCGACAAGGTCGGCGAGGTCGTCGAGCTCGGCTTCAAGGCCCTGGCGGCGGCGTTCCTGACCATCTGCATGACGGCGACGATCATGGGACTGATTGGGGGCTGATCGGGGTCGAGGTCGGCCGCATACTGCTCCGCCCAATAGGACGCGGGCGCGTGGTCGATGCTGAACGTCCGCGCCATGCGCCATTGGCCGTCATCGCCAAGCTTCCACAGGATCGAGAACCGCGCCAACTAGCCGGCGTCGTATCGGACGCGGGCGCCTTTGATGTTCTCCTGGTTGTTGTTCGCCCACGTCACCAGCGCCATGACGGGCGCGAGAAGCGTCCGCCCTACATCCGTCAGCTCGTAGTCGACGCGCGGCGGAATAGTGGGAAACAAGGTGCGCTTCACCAGCCCGTCGCGTTCCAGTCCGCGCAGGTTAATCGTCAGCATCCGTTGTGAAATGCCGTCGATCCGACGCCGCAGTTCATTGAACCGCACGGGCCCGTCCTTGAGCGTCGCGATGATGTACAGGGTCCACTTGTCGCCGATGAGATCAAGGATTTCCCGAACCACCCGGCAGTCGTCACCTTCGCCGGGGGTAGGAAAATCAATGTCACTAAGGGTCATCGGAGTGCCTTCTTGCGAGCGACTGGGCAGTCACTTTAATAGCGCTGGTAACAAGAATTTACCGCCCTGTTCCCATCGGAGCAATCATGACCAGCATCCTCCTCGTGACGTCCAGCCCGCGTGGCGCAGAAAGCCTGTCCACCCGTTTCGCGACCGAGATCGCCGAAGGCCTCAAGGCTCGCTTGGACGCCGCCCTTGTGACCCGCGATCTCGCGGCCAACCCGCCGCCGCATATCGCGCAGGCCTACATTCACGGCCGCGTCACGCCCCCCGAGGCGCGCACGCCCGAGCAGGTCAAGGCGGTCGCCCTCGCCCAGGAGCTCGTCGATGAGGTGAAGGCCGCCGACGTGATCGTCTTGGGTTCGGGCATGATCAATTTCGGCCTGTCCTCGCAGCTCAAGGCCTGGTTCGATCATATCACCTGGCCGGGAGTGACCTTCGGTTATGGCGAAGCCGGCGGGCCGCAGGGGTCGCTGACCGGCAAGAAGGTCTATCTCGTCACCGCTGCGGGCGGGGTCTTTTCGGAGGGCGACTGGGCGCCCTTTGATTTCCAGACCGGCAATCTACGCCACCTCTTGGGCTTCATCGGCCTGACGGACGTCGAAATCATCCGCGTGGAAGGCACCGTCTTCGGGCCCGAGGCAGCCAAGGCCGCTATCGCCGCCACCGAAGCCCAGGTTCGCTCGGTCCTGGAAAAGGCCGCCTAACGGCGGGCGAAGCAGAGCAATCAGATCATGCTGCGGATCGATCTTTACACCGAGATCACCTGTCCCTGGTGCATCATTGGGCATCACCGTCTCGACAGGGTCCTGGCGGAACGCTTCCCTGATCTGGACGTGGATATCCGCCAACATCCAGTGCTTCTGCTCCCCGATGCGCCAGCGGAAGGCCTCTACATTCCCGACCTTCTCCGCGCGCGCTACGGCGTGACGGATCCGAAGGCGTCGTTCGCCCGGCCCGAGGCGGAAGCAAGGGCGTCCGGCCTTGACCTCGACCTTAGCCGCCAGCCCTGGACCTACAGGACGCAGGCGGCGCACGGGCTCATCCTCGCGGCGCGAGCACGCGGTACGCAGCACCGGCTGGCGGTCGCGATCACCGACGCCCATTTTCTGGAAGCCAGGAACATCTCGGACGCCGATGTGCTCGCGGACATCGCCATGGCCCATGGGTTCGAACGCGAAGAAGCCCGCGCCATAGCGCTCGATCCCGAACAATACCGACGCGTCGAGCAGGAGGCCGTCCGATCGACGGCGGCCGGGGTCAGGTCCGTTCCTCACTTCGTCTTCGGCGGACGCATCGCCATCAACGGGGGACGCAGCGAAGACGAAATCGCGTCGGCGATCCGCGAGGCCGCCGGCGCCGCCGCGTCCGCCTGACAGCGATCTGGCCAGGCCCGGCAGGCGGCGAGCAGGCGCATGCAACGTCCGTGAGCCGCCGGTCGGTCATCGCCTCCCCGCCAGCAGCGCGCCCGCCGCCGCGATGCCGGCCTGCGCCGCCGCGCGGGACGAGCCGCCACCGACCAGCACCGCCAGAGCCGCGCCCGCGAAGGTGTCGCCCGCGCCGGTGGCGTCGTCGACGGTAAGGGTGGCGACCGGCAGCGCGAACGCCTCTCCCGCCGCCTCGACCCGCACGCCCTCCGCGCCGCGTGTCTCGAACAGCAACTGACCGGCCGAGGCGGGGTCCTCGCGTCCGGCCTCCAGCCAAGCGCGTTCGCCGGCGTTGCAGAACACCACGTCCGCTCGCCGCGCCAGCCGCGCCACGAGGTCCGGCGGAAAACAGGCCGGGTCATCCTTGGCGATCCAGGCCAGGCGAGTGGCGGGCGAGACCGTGTCCAACAGGCGGCTCAGGATCCCAGGCGGACCGGCGGCGATCGCAAGCCAGGACGCCTTCGCCGCCAAGCGCTTCTGGCCTTCGGTCAGCGCGACGGGTCCGGGCCGCAGCAGGCAGCCATAGGTTCCGTCCGCGTTGTAGATCAGCAGGCAGCGGGTCGAGGGCGCATCGGGCATGGTCGCCACGCCTTCCAGCGAGACCCCCACCTGGCGGCAGGCGTCGCGATAGGCTTCGCCGTCCCCGTCGTCGCCGATCCAGGTCAGGGGCGCGGCGCCGACGCCAGCGCCCGCCAGGGCCGCGCCGGCGAACAGCGCCGCGCCGCCGGCCCGGGGCCAAGCGTCCGCCGCGCCCTGGCGCATCAAGAGCGTGCCGCGCCCCGTGAAGTCACCCTCGACCCGCGCCACGTAGTCGAGCGTCGCGAAGCCCGCGACTACCACCGCCACCATGCGAAGACCTCCTTGCCTACCTCACTTGACTGAAACGTTTCACTTGCTAGTTTGCAAGGAGATTTCTTTATCGGATCGCGCCATGCAGCCCCCCTGTTTCATCGCCTTCACCGGCGTCGATCGTCTCGACCTGCTGCCCGGCATGCAAAGGCTTTCGGACCGTTATCCGATCGAGTGGGGCGTGCTGGTCGACCCGGCGCAGGAGGACAAGGCGTTGTTCCCGGATGCCCCGACCCGCGCCGCCCTGCTAGCCTCGCGCGAGCTGCGCTGGGCCGCCCATGTCTGCGGCGCGGCGGCCCGGACGATCGTCGCCGACCCGATGACCGCGCCCCTTGCCCCCGCCGGCGTCCAGCGCGTGCAGGTCAATCACGGCTTCCAGGGCAGCGACGCCGCCCAGGTGGCCGCCACGCGCGCCTATGGCCGCCGCCTGGGCGTGCGCACGGTGCTGCAAAGCCAGGGCGACTTCCCGGCCGAGGCCGGCGTAGACTGGCTGTTCGACGTCTCGTTCGGAACCGGCGTCCGCCCGGATCGCTGGCCCGCGCCGCCCGCCGCCGACGGCCCGTTCGGCGGCTACTCCGGCGGCATCGCCCCCGACACGGTCGGCGACATCCTGGCCCGTATCGCCGCGCCAGCGGGCGCGCTCTACTGGATCGACATGGAGTCGGGCGTACGCACCGATGGCGTCTTCGACCTGGCCAAGTGCGAAGCCGTCTGCCGCGCGGTCTACGGATGAGCGTTGCGCCCCGGCTGGTGATCCTGGACACCGATCCCGGCGTCGACGACGCCCTGGCCCTGCTCTATCTGCGCGCCCGCCTCGACCTGAAGCTGCTGGCGATCACCACGGTGTTTGGCAACGCCGACGTCGAGACCACCACCCGCAACGCCCTGTGGCTGCGCGCGCGGCTGGGGCTGTCGGCGCCCGTCCACCCGGGCGCGGCGGCGCCGCTGAGCCGCCCCCGGGGTCGCGCGCCGGTGCATGTGCACGGCGAGAACGGCCTGGGCGACATCGACCTTTCCGGCCGCGACCTACCGCCGCCAGACGCGGGCGCGGCCCACGACCGGATCGTCGAGCTGGTCCGCGCCTATCCCGGCGCCGTGACCCTGGTGGCGATCGGCCCGCTGAGCAACCTGGCCCTGGCCCTGCGCGCAGCCCCGGACATCGCCGGCCTGGTCGCCGGGGTGACGATCATGGGCGGCGCCTTCGGGCGCGGGAACGTCACGCCCTACGCAGAGGCCAACATCCACAACGATCCCGAGGCCGCCGCCGAGGTGCTGGCCGCGTCCTGGCCGGTCACCCTGGTTCCGCTGGACGCCACCATGGCCTGCGTGCTGACCGACACGGCGGCCCACGACCTAGCCCGGGACGGCGGCGACGCGGGACGCTTCGCCCTGGAGGTCACGCGCGGCTACGCGGCCGCCTATGCGCGTCACGAGGGCCTGGACGGCTGCGTGCTGCACGACGTCGCCGCTCTGGTCAGCCTGACCGCGCCCGAGCTGTTCTCGCCCCGCTTCGCCCCGGTAGCGGTGACTACGGAAGGCGAACGGGCGGGCCAGACCGCCTGGGCCGCCGGAGACTCGCCGACGCGGGTCCTGCTAGGCGTCGACGGCCCGCGCCTAGCCGAGCATTTCGGCCAGGCGATCGCCTCCGCCGACTAGACCCGCAGACTGAAGGTCGAGCCGAGGCCGCACGCGCCGTCGCAGCACGAGGCGCGGGCGTCGGCCAGGAAGTCGGGCTCGTGCCACCAGTATTCGGCCGAGGCCTCGCAGACGAAGCGCCGTTGACTCCCCACGGTCGCGTGCTGGGCGTGATCCGCGAAGGGCCCGATCAGGTCGTCGACGCTGTAGACCTCGCCATGCTTGACGACCGTCACGACCTTGGCGGCGTCCTCGACGCGGGCCAGAGGATCGCCGTCGACCCACACCAAGTCGGCGTAGTTGCCCGTCGCGATCGAACCCAACGGCTCGTCCAAGTACTCGGCCGAGGCGCTAGTGGCGGTGACCAGGGCCTCGTAAGGCGTCATGCCATATCGGGTCATGGCCCGCAGGTTCATGTGCAGGCTGACGGCGTTGAAGTCGATGGGCGAGTCCGTGCCCGTGGTGATGCGGCCGCCCGCCCGGACGGTGCGCGCCACCTCGGCGACGTTGCGCGACAGCGAGGCCAGGATCGTGGTGCGGTCCATGCCGGCCATCTGCTTGGCCCGCTCCAGCAGGCGCGCATATTCCCACGGCGGATACAGCGCCTTGATCCGGACGTCGTCGACCAGCGAACGGTCGTCGCCCAGCAGGGCCGTGGAGGTAAACAGGGTCGGCGTCCGCGCGGCCTTGCTGGTCACGAAGGCGGCGTTGACGTCCTGGTAGATGTTCCCCAGGGCGCTGACCGTGCGCGAATAGCCCGTGCGACTGGTCGCCCCCAGGTGCTCCATGCCGTCCATGCCCAGGCCCAGGGCCGGATAGTGATAGTGCGAGGTCAGCGGCAGCCCCTTGGCGTGGGCCCAGGCGATGACTTCTTTCTGGCGCTCGCCCGACAGCCGGACGTAGGTCTTGATCAGGTCGTAGGACAGCGCCTCGGCCCGCCGCAGCTCCAGCGCCATCTGGCCCGGTTCGGTGACCGGCCGCATGAAGTTATAGAAGATCCGCGAGCCGTCGATCGCCTCGCCGGTAGCGTAGTAGCGCGGGCCAACCCGCTTGCCGGACTCGATCGCCTCCTGGTCCTCGACCGTATGATAGGCCGGGCCGCCGGGCGAGCGGGTGGTGGTCACACCCAGCGACAGCCAGAGCCGCCCTTCCCGGTCGCCGTAGCCGTAACCCTGCATCTGGCGGTGGGTGTGCATGTCGATCAGGCCGGGCATCACCGTGCCGGTCGGCGCGTCGATCACCTTGACGTCGGCCGCCACCGCGCCGCGCGGGGCGACGCCGGCGATGCGGCCGTCGGAGATCATCACGTCGACGTTCTTGCGGAGTTCCGGCGACTTGCCGTCCCAGAGACTGGCCGCGCGAACCACCATCCGCCCCTTGGGCCGGACATTGGCCCAGGTCAGGCCGTGCGGCACGGTCCTGGGCGCCCCGCCGGACGCGGCGATCAGCTTCAGCTGACCGGCCGAAACATAGATCAGGCTCTTGCCGTCGCCGCTCCAACTGACGGCGTCGGTGACCTCGTCGTTCAGCGCGTTGGGCGGGCCCAGGAGCTTGCCGGTCTCGTCCACCGGCGACAGGTGCAGGCGGCTGGCGAAAACATAGGCCAGGCTCTTGCCGTCCGGCGACCAGGCCGGTCCGTCGTCGCCACGCGTGCCCAGCGAACGATCGGGCAGGATCGGGGCGTAGGTCCCCTTCCCGCTCGCGAGGTCGACGGTCAGGATCTCGCTGAGCCCCTCACGGAAGCGGGCCGAGTAGGGTTTGAAGGCGGCGTAGGCGATGGTCTTGTCGCCCGGCCCCCAGGTCGGCTTGCCCGGTTCCCAAAGGTCGCCATAGACGCGGCGGGTCTCGCCGGTCGCGGCGTCGGCCACGAACAGCCCGCCGTTCTGGCTGAGGAAGGCGATCGACTTGCCGTCGCGCGACCAGGCGCTGGACACCGCCGCGCCGTCGAAATGCGTGAGCTGGCGGCCGACGCCGGTGGCCATGTCGCGCAGCCAGATGTCCAGCGCGCCGCCCTTGTCGGTCGAATAGGCCAGGGTCTTGCCGTCCGGCGACCAGGCCGGGTCGACCTTGCTGAAGCCGTCCTTGATCAGCGGTTTGGCGGGACCACCGCCGATGTCGAGCAGATAGAGGTCGTTCAGCGCCCGGAACACCACTTGGCGACCGTCCGGCGACAGGGCCGGGCTGCCGATGCCGACCACCGGTCGGGTCTTGGCCGACAGGAAGTCGCGGCTCTTCTTGACGTACCGCGGCGACAGCACTGGAACGGTCGCGGTGAAGGCCACCACCTTGGCCTCGCCGCCCGGCCCACGCAGCTTGATCTTGCCGTCGGCCGTATAGGCGAACGCGCCCGAGGCCAGCCACGAGACGCGGAACGGGAAGACGTCCTCGCCCCCGACCGCCACGCCGGCGGCGTTGCGCAGCTCGGCCTTGCCGTTCTCGATGGCGGTGAAGATCACGTCGCGGCCGTCCGGCGTGAAGGCCGGGCTGGCCAGCGAGGCGGCGTTGAAGCGGTCGGCCGAGGCCTTGACCTGGGCCACGGTCCGGCGCGCGCCATCCAGGCCCTGGATCTCGATCCGGACCTTGTCGACGGTGAAGACGATGCTCTTGCCGTCGGGCGCCCACGACGGCTCGAACTCGTCGCCGGGGCCTGCGCTGAAGGCGGTGATCCCGCCGCTGGCGACGTCCAGCAGATGCACCGCGTAGCGACCGCCGCGATCGGACGAAAAGGCGATCGTGTTGCCATCCGGCGACCAGCGCGGCTCGCGGCAGTCGAACGGACCCTTCGTCAGTTGCTTCAGCCCTTTGCCGTCCGCGCCGATCGTCCAGACGTGGAAGTTGCCGTCGCGGTAGGACTGGAAGGCGATGGTCTTGCCGTCCGGCGACCAGTCGGGCTGGGCGATCTCGAAGATCTCGTCCGTCAGCCGCCGCGCCGGCCCGCCCTCGATTGGGACCAGCCACAGCATGGCGTAGACGTCGAACGCCACGGTCTTCCCATCGGGAGAAACCGTGGCGCAGATGTTGGTGCCTTCGCTGGCCGTGACGTTGCGGGCGTCATTGGCCAACGGCTGGTCGGCCTTGGCCCCGGGCGGCGTCAGGGCCGCGACGCCCGAGGCGGCGATCGCCCCGCCGCCGATCGAGAACAGACGGCGACGGCTGACGCCGCGCTTGGAGCTCTTGGTCATCGTCAACTCGCAAAAAGGGCCGGTCCGGGGGCTGCCGGACCGGCCAGGGCCATCCTAGAACTTCGCCGCGACGCGGGCGTAGTAGAAGCCGCCGCTGATCCCGTACGGCGCGTACTGATTGTAGTAGGCGAAGGCGGGCGTGCCGCGGTTGGCGGCGCGAACGCTGTCGGGATAGGCGTCCAGCAGATTGTTGGCCCCGACGCTGACCGTGAGGTTGTCGGTCGCCGCGTAGCTGAGGTCGAGATCGACGATCAGCTTCGGCGAGACGGTCTCGTCGTTGGCCGCCAGCGCGGTGCGCTGGATGACCTCGCCATAGCGGGTCAGGCGCAGGTTGGTGTCGAACTTCCCGAGCGTCCAGTCGGCCCCCAGGATGTACTTCTCCTTCGGCGTGCCGACGGTCAGGTCGCCGATCTTCACGCGGTCGATATAGACGATGCCCGCCGCCGCCAGGGCCGCCGGCGGCTGCACGACGCGGGTGAACTTGTTCTTGGTGTGGTTGGCCGAGAACGTCCACCGCACCGAGCCGAAGTCGCCGAAGTCGGTCCGATAGTCGGCCACGAAGTCGATGCCCTGGGTCTTCGTGTCGGCGAAGTTGCCGTAGTAGAAGGCCGCCTGCTGCGGGTTCAGGCCCTGGCTGGCCAGGGCGGTGCTGACCGCCGTGTTGGGGCCCAGCGTGCCGCTCTGCAGGATGCGGTTGTCGATCTTGATCTGATAGACGTCCAGGGTGACGTGCAGGCGCGGCAGCGGCTCGGCAACGACGCCGACCGAATAGTTGACCGACTTCTCCGGACGCAGCGGCTTGGCGCCCAGAGCGATGGCGGCCGGATTGTCCGGCGGCAGCAGTTGCACCGGATAGAGCTGGGTCGTGGTGGCCGGCGGCACGATCACGCCGATGGTGCTGGACGAGGCGTAATGCTGCTGCTGCAGCGACGGCGCGCGGAAGCCGGTGCTGGCCGTGCCGCGGATCGCCAGCTTGGGCGTGATCGCGTAGCGGCTGGACAGCTTGAAGGTCTTGGCGTCGCCGAAGTCCGAATAGTGCTCGAAGCGACCGGCGGCGGCGACTTCCCAGGCCTGCGTCAGCTTCTGCTCGACGTTCACATAGGCCGAGATGTTGTCGCGCGAGAACGACCCGGCCGAGAACGGCGGAAAGCCGGTCACGCCCTGCGAGCCGCCAGCGAAGACGACGCCGGCCTGCGGGCTGCCGGCCGGGGCGACATAGCCGCCGTTGATGTACGATGCCGGCTCGCCCGCCACGATCTCGAACTTGTCGTCGCGGTACTCAGCGCCCAGCGCCACGAACAGCGGATCGGCGAAGACGCCGGTCGCGACCTCGCGCGTCAGGTCCAGGTTCGACGTCCATTCCTGGAACTTCAGCGTGCCCAGGTAGAAGTAGCTGGGGCTGGACGGGCCCATCGAGGCGTTCAGCGAGTTCTCGTAGTAGTCGACGTCGTCGCGGCTGAAGCTGCTCGACAGGTCCCAGTCGAAGCCCAGCAGTTCCGTCCCCTTGGCGCCGAACGAGACCTGGAAGTCGCGGTCCTTGAGGAACAGGCGCGGGGTATAGCCATCAGGATAGACCGCCGTGATGTTGTTGCTGGCGTTCGGGTTGCGGAAGGTCAGCCAGGCGGCGGTGTTGCGGCTGGAGAAGGTGCCGAACGAATAGAGGTCGATGGTGTCGCCCAGCGGCGAGCCGGCGCTGTAGCCCAGCGAGAACAGCTGCACCTGCGGCGAGCCCGGGTGGCTGGTGTGGCGGTTGGCGGTGGCCTCGCGCGGGTCCAGGGTCGCGCCCGCCGTGCCCACCCGGACCGGCTGACCAGCGGCGTTCAGCGGGAAGTACATCTGGGTGGTGTTCAGCGTCTTGTCGCCCCGATCGGTCGGATCGGTGATCCGCACGTCGGCGGTCAGGTTCAGATAGCCGGCCTCGCCCAGCTTCATGCCCAGATTACCCGCGAACTGGCCGGTCTCGCCGTCGCCCTCGGCGGTCTTGCCGTAGAGCGCGGTCATCGAGCCGCCTTCCGGGCTCTTCTTCAGGATGACGTTGATCACGCCGGCCAGGGCGTCCGAACCGTACTGGGCCGAGGCGCCGTCGCGCAGCACCTCGATGCGCTCGATGGCGCTGGACGGAATCAGGTCCAGGTCGGGCGGCGACTGGCCGTTCTGGGTCGTACCGTTGACGAACAGGATGGCGGTGTTGTGCCGGCGCTTGCCGTTGACCAGCACCAGGGTCTGGTCGGCCGACAGCCCGCGCAGCGACACCGTCTTGATCGCGAAGCTGGCGCCCGCGCCGCTGTTGGAGGTGTTGGCCGACGGCACCAGGGTCGAGATCAGGTCGCGCGTCGATTGCTTGCCGCTCTTGGTCAGTTCGGCCGCCGAGATGACGTCGATCGGCGCCATGCTCTCGGTCACCGTGCGTGAGGTCGAGCGCGTGCCGGTGACGATCACTTCCTCGATGATGCTGGTCTCGGGCTCGGGCGGCGGGGCCGGCTCCGGAGCCGGGGCAGAGACCGCGCTGGCCGCGCCGGACCAGCCGGTGCGGATCAGGCCGGTGCGCGGCGGGGCCAGGATGATCGTCTTGCCGTCGTTGGAGACCACCGTCAGGCCGGTGCCGCTCAGCAACTGCTGCAGGGCGCGGTCGACCGGCAGGGCGCCGCGCACGGGCGCGGTGCGCTTACCTTCGGCCGCCTCGGACTGCACCAGAATCTGCACCCCCGCCTGGCGCGCGAACTGGCGAATGCCCGCCGCCGCCGGCTGGGCCTCGATCTTGAACGTCGCCTGGGCCAGGGCCGCGCCGGCGCCCAGCGCCCATGCGGCCGAGGCGGCCAGCAGCATCCCCCGCCTTGCGAAACGGTTCGTCCCCTCACGCATCGACAATCCCCCATCGTTCCGAGGCCAGCCAAACGTGGCCTCCTGACAGCACGAAGGGTGGGCGCTGATTTTCCGGGGGCTGGGGGCGTCCTTGATCCGATCACGGCTCAACACGCCCGCTTTTGCGCCAGCTTCGACATCGGGCGCCCGTTTCGCATGCGCGCACGCCCTATCGGACGTCTCGACAAAAGATGTCGCCGCTCAAAGCCGCCGCTCTAGAAAATTCAAAAACGGCGACAGATCAAAAATCGGAGGAACTGACTGAGCTGGGAACGTCATAGCCCGGTCGATAGGCAGGTCCGGAGCCGCACATTTACTCACGATCCCGCGCTGAGCAGGATTCATTCAATGAAGTTTCAGCCTACTCTCGGCGCAAATGCTCAAGAGGCATGAGCGCGAGCAATCCGAATGGTGCGCGCGTCACCATCGATGGCGGCGCCCAGGGTCGCCGCCACGGCGGCTGCGAAACTTTCAGGCTCGTTCGTCTGGAACAGGCCAACGAACCGCTCCCGCGCGAGGGCTTCATCCTCGATCACGATCTGGCGGCTGTTGTAGCGATTGAACAGCTTGGCGGCCTGTTCCAGGCTTTCGCCGTCCAGGGCGATCTCGCCATTGCGCCAAGCCAGGCTGCGCTCGATCTCGGACGGCGACTCCGCCACCGTGGGCGCGGCCGTGCTGGCCAGGATCACCCGCTCGCCGGCCGCCAGTCGACGCCGCGAGGTCGGATCGCCCTCGATCCAGGTCTCGACCACGCCCTCGGTGACCATCACGTCGACACCGGTCCCTACCTCGTCGCCCCGGCGGACCGAGAAGGCGGTGCCCACGGCGCGCACCCGCACCGGACCAGCGGCCACCGTGAACGGCCGTCGTGGATCCTTGGCGACCTGGAACCAAGCCTCGCCCTCCTGCAGGACGATGCGCCGCGACTTGGGCTTCATCGTCACGTCCAGGGCGGTCTTGGTGTTGATCGCCACCAGCGAGCCGTCGGCCAGCGGCACCCGGCGGATCTCGCCCAGGCGGGTGTCGAGACGCTGGGGCCGCAGGCTCCAGGCGCCGAACCCGCCGATCAGCGCGGCCGCCACCGCGCCGCCCGTCCCCGCGATCAGAGCGCGGCGGCTGGGACGCTTGGCGGCGGCGACGTCGACGGGCGGGGCGGCGCTGGCCAGGGCGCGGCCCCGATCCAGGAAGCTGATCGCGGCCTGGGCCCGCAGGAAGGCCCCCGCCCGACGCGCGTCGCCGCTCAGCCAGGCCTGCAGATCGGGATCGTGCTCGACATCCAGCCCGTGCGCGTCGACGCGGGCGGCCCAGTCGGCCGCCTCCTCGTCAATCTCGCTTGCGGACGGAATGGAGCTCATGGGCCTCGCCGACTGCCGGATGATCTTGCGTCGTCGCTTCCGATAAGGCCCGCAGGATTAAACGCAAGCCCCGGGCCGACTGCATCTCCACCACATTCTCGGTGACCCCCAGCCGCGCGGCGGTCTCCTTCTGCGACAGGCCGTGGATCCGGCGCAGGGTGAAGATCTGTCGGCACCGCTCGGGAAGTCCCTCGATCAGCTGCTGCACCCTCCCCAACTCGCGGCGGCCGGCGACCACGCGTTCGGGAGAGGGTCCCTCATCTACGACGTTCAGGGCGTCGATTTCCGTGACGCAATCGATACGAACGACGCGGGCGCGACGAATTTTCTCGATCGCGATGTTGCGGGCCGTCCGGAAGAAGTAGGCCCGCCCGTTGGCGATGTGGGCGATGCTCTCCAGCGCGGCCAGCCGGCAATAGGTCTCCTGGACCACGTCGTCGATGTCGGCGGGCGGACTGCCGGAGCGGCGCAGCCAGGCGCGGACGTCGGCTTCGTGCGGAAGGATCTGGCCGCCGACGAAGGCGACGATCTCGGCGCGGTTCTGCTTCAACGGGCCCTCGCGGATGGCGAATTCTGGCGAGCGGAACGTTCGGGCCGGTTCGCGCGGCCACGCAACATGTCGGGGCGTTTCCCGCCCCAGGAGCCGCTCGGCGCCGCCACACGGGGCAGTTCATGCCTCTTGGCGCCCTACACGTATCGCCCAACATGGCTCAGCCATGGCTCCGTCTATCGGAGCGATAGGAACAATCAATTTTACCAACACCCCGTCGGGCGCGCTCATGGGCGCCGTCGGGGGTCGGCGCTGGGTGGAAAGCCAAAGCGGAGGAAGACGACGATGGATGCGAAAGTCGAAGACGGCGTTCAGGGCCAATGCCCGATGGGGCGCGGTCGCGGCGGCAGAAGCAACCGGGACTGGTGGCCGGAGAATCTGCGCCTCGAAGGGCTCAATCAGCACTCGCCGCGTTCCAATCCCATGGGCGAGGCGTTCGACTATGCCGAGGAATTCAAGACCCTCGACCTGAATGCGGTGGTCGCCGACCTGCACGCCCTGATGACGGACTCGCAGGACTGGTGGCCGGCCGACTTCGGCCACTACGGCGGCCTGTTCATCCGCCTGGCCTGGCACAGCGCCGGCACCTATCGCACCAGCGATGGTCGCGGCGGCGCGGGCGGCGGGCAGCAACGCTTCGCCCCGCTCAACAGCTGGCCGGACAACGCCAACCTGGACAAGGCCCGCCGGCTGCTGTGGCCGATCAAGCAGAAGTACGGGCGCAAGATCTCCTGGGCCGACCTCTATGTGCTGGTCGGCAACGTCGCCCTGGAGTCGATGGGCTTCAAGACCTTCGGCTTCGGCGGCGGCCGCGCCGACCAGTGGGAACCTGAAGAGCTGTACTGGGGCCCCGAGGGCTCGTGGCTGGGCGACGAGCGCTACAGCGGCGAGCGGCAACTGCATCCCGCCCTGGGCGCGGTGCAGATGGGCCTGATCTACGTCAATCCGGAGGGCCCGAACGGCAATCCCGATCCCAAGGCGGCGGCGCACGACATCCGCAGCACCTTCGCCCGGATGGCGATGAACGACGAGGAAACCGTCGCCCTGATCGCCGGCGGCCACACCTTCGGCAAGACCCACGGCGCGGGTGACCCCTCGTTCGTCGGCCCCGAGCCCGAGGGCGGCCAGATCGAGGCCGGCGGCCTGGGCTGGGCCAGCAAGCACGGCACGGGCCTGGGCGCCGACGCCATCACGTCGGGGCTGGAGGTCACCTGGACCCAGACGCCGACCCGTTGGAGCAACCACTTCTTCGACAACCTCTTCAAGTTCGAGTGGGAGCTGACCAAGAGCCCCGGCGGCGCCCATCAGTGGGAGGCCAAGAACGCCGAGGCCGACGTCCCGAACGCCTTTGATCCGTCGAAGAAGCAGCGCCCGCGCATGCTGACCACGGACCTGGCCCTGCGGTTCGACCCCGACTACGAGAAGATCTCGCGGCGCTTCCTCGAGAACCCGGACCAGTTCGCCGACGCCTTCGCCCACGCCTGGTTCAAGCTGACCCACCGCGACATGGGCGACAAGCGCCGCTACCTGGGTCCGCTGGTCCCGCAAGAGACGCTGATCTGGCAGGACCCGGTCCCGGCCGTGGACCACCCGCTAGTCGACGCTACCGACGTCAAGGCGCTGAAGGACAAGATCCTGGCGTCGGGCCTGTCGGTCTCGGAACTGGTGTCGACGGCCTGGGCCTCGGCCTCGACCTGGCGCAAGTCGGACAAGCGCGGCGGCGCCAATGGCGCGCGCGTCCGCCTGGCCCCACAGAAGGACTGGGCGGTCAATGACCCGCCGGTCCTGGCCAAGGTGCTGTCGACGCTGGAAGGGATCCAGAAGGACTTCAACGGCGCGGCCTCGGGCGGCAAGAAGGTCTCTCTGGCCGACCTGATCGTGCTGGCGGGCTCGGCCGCGGTCGAGAAGGCCGCCAAGGACGCCGGTACGCCTGTCGAGGTCCCATTCTCGCCGGGCCGCACGGACGCCTCGGCCGAGCAGACCGACGCGGACTCGTTCGCGCCGCTGGAGCCGTTGTCCGACGGTTTCCGCAACTATCGCCGCGAGGGGACCCAGTTCATGGCCCCCGAGGAAGCCCTGATCGACCGAGCCCAGCTGCTGGGCCTGTCGGCGCCGGAACTGACGGTGCTGGTCGGCGGCCTGCGGGTGCTGGGCGCCAACACCGGCGGCTCCAAGGCCGGCGTGCTCACCGACCGTCCGGGCGTGCTGACCACAGACTTCTTCGTAAATCTGCTCAGCATGGGCACGACCTGGAGCCCAACGGCGGTCAACGCCTTCGCGGGCCATGACCGCAAGAGCAGCCAGCCGCGCTGGACGGCCTCGCGCGTCGACCTGATCTTCGGCTCGCACGCCGAACTTCGGGCCTTCGCCGAGGTCTATGGCTGCGCGGACTCGCAAGGCAAGTTCGTGAAGGACTTCGTGGCGGCCTGGACCAAAGTCATGAACGCCGATCGGGTGGACCTGCACTGATCCCCAAGGGGCGATCGCCTCGGCGGTCGCCCCACAGGGCCTACATCCGTTCCAGCTCGACCAGCACGATGTCGTTGGCCCGCATGGGCAAATCGACAACGGCCTCGCCGCTCACCTTGATGATCTTCTCGATTTCCGGCCGGTCGAGGGTCAGGCCTTGCAAGCTGGCCAATTGAGCCGGCGTCAGCGTCTTGGGCAGGCCCATGTCGATATAGGCGCTGTAGGCGTCGTTGGCCCGATAGCCAGTGCGGCGCGCCCGCAGCCGGTACGACCCAGGCTTCAGGCCCGCCACCTTCAGCTTCAGCGGCTCGACATCGAAGGTCGGATGTGGGCTCTGATAGTAGGGCCGGTTGCTGACCTTCTGGCCCGGCTGGCGCCAGGCATAGGCCAGCACCGCCACCCGATCGCCGTCGCGCGCGGCGAAGACCTGGCCGTCGCTCGTCGCCAGCGCATGCCCCTTGAGGGCGTTCAGGTACTTGTAGGCGAACCAGGCGGGCTTCCTGATCCCTTGCGGGTTCATCAGGCCGAAGCCCCCCTCGAACGGCTTGGTCGGCGGGCCGGGCTCTTCGAAGAGGTCGGTATACGTCCAGTAGCTCATGCCCTGGACCAGGCCCTGGGTGCGCCTCAGCTTCTCGACGATGTAGGCGGCGCTGACATAGCTGTCGTGCACGCTGTCGCGCGGCGTGTAGCTAGTGCTCCACTCGGTGAAGTACAGCGGCAGGCCGGGGAAGGCCGAGGCCTGGATCTGCTCGCGCACCCGCCGCACGTCGCCGACGATGGCGTCGGGAGACGCCGACAGCTTGGTGTCCTGCTGGCCCTTCTCGTCCAGGAAGCCGCCCTCGACGCCATAGGTGTGGGTGGTGACGAAGTCGACAGGCGCACCGCTCTGTTTCACATGGGCCAGGAACTCCGGGACCCAAGCCGCGCCCGCCGTGGAAGGGCCGCCGACGCGCAAGGTCGGGTCGATCGCCTTGATGGCCCGGGCGGTGACGTCATAGAGCTCGAAATAGGCGGCTTGGTCGGCCTTCTCCCAGAAGCCGTCGAGGTTGGGTTCATTCCAGACCTCGAAGAACCAGGTCCGCACCTCCTGCTCGCCATAGCGCTGGCGGACGTGGCGGACGAAGGCGTCGATCAGGTCGCGCCAGGGCCCCAGCTTCGGATGGCTGGTGTTGCCCTTCCAGTAGAAGATCGTCAGATCCGAAGTCTTCATCGCCTCGGGCGTGAAGCCCAACTCGACGAACGGCCTGATCCCCTTGGCCAGCAAGGCGTCATACAGTTGATCCAGCTTGGTCCAGTCGTAGACGATCTTGCCGTCCTGGACCTTCACCGTGCCCAGCACGTCGTGGAACACCGCGTGGAAGCGGATGTAGCGGAAGCCCAGCTCGTCCACGGTCGTCTTCAGCTGGGCCTGGCTGTCGTCGCGGATCAGGGTGCCGGGATAGTCAGAGCCGACCGACAGATCGAAGAAGCGGTCGACGGGGCCGGTGGTCTTTCGCGCGTCGAGGGCGATCACGCGCTGTGCCGACGCGGCGTGAGCGAACGCGGGCAGGCTCGAAATGCCAGCCAGCAAGGCGCGACGCGACAGACGCATGATGGTCCCCTTCCCTCTTCGTTGAGAGCAGGGCTACACGGCCATGATAGCGCTATCAATGCCGTTTATCAGACAATTCGTCAGCGGCGCAGGGCGAACCCGACATAGACCGTGCGCGGCGCGGAATAGCTCGTGACCCCGTCGGCGGTCTGGCCGACCGCGAGGTTAGCGTCGAAGGCGTTGTCGGCGGCCAGATAGACCTCGGACGTCGGCGACAGCGCCCAGCCGGCGCGCAGGTCGACACCCGTTCCCGCCTTCAGTACCCGCACGTTCAAATCGTCCTCGTAACGCTTGCTCTCGTAGCGTAGGTCGGCGTCGAGACTCAGGCGATCGATCGGCTTCCAACGGACGCCGGCCGTCGCGGTCAGGGCCGGCGCCTGGGCGGGACGCTTGCCGGTCAGTTGGGCCGCCTCTCCGCCACCGTCGACGCGCGCATGGGTCGCCGAAAAGGCCGCGCGCGCGGTCAAGGCCGGCGACAGATCGGCGGCGACGTCACCCTCCAGGCCGTAGGCGTTGATCTCGCCCACGTTCTGGCGCTGACGCAGCACCCCGCCAGCCGGAATGAAGCCGGCGATCGGGAAGGTCCCGGGGCCAATGCCGATCGTGACGTTGGTGATCGGGTCGCGGACCTGGTTGTAAAAGGCGCCGAGGTTCCAGCGCACGACTCCCTCCCCCGCCAGACCCGTCTCGACGCCGTACAGGGTCTCGGGCTTGAGGGCGGCATTGGCCTCGGTCACGTCGTTGCCGACCCGGAACGGCCGGTGCAGCTCGTTCAGCGTCGGAGGCCGAAAGCCGGCATAGACCGCCGCCCTTACCCAGGTCTCGCCGGTCAAGCGCTGGCGGACGCCGATCCGCCCCGTCGGGGTCGCGCCCGAGGCGTTGGTCGGCGGGGCGTCCAGGGTCGGGACGCCGGTCGACGCCTCTCGTTCGCGCCGAACGCCGTCGTACGAGCGCCAGCCGTCCAACCGCGCGCCGGCGACCAGGATGAAGTCGGGCCGGCTCCAGGCCGTCTCGGCATAGACGCCGCCCACCAAGGTTCGGCCGCCCGCCGTGCGCTGGCGGGTGAAGGCGCCGTTCATGTAGCGGAAGCGCTCGTGGGTCCGCCCTTCGGTCGCCCGCACGTCGCCGCCCAGTTCCCAGGTCCAGTCGGCCAGCGCGCCCTGCCAGGCGGCGTTGAGACCGTAGCCGCTGGACGGGGTCGAGTACTGGTCGTTGGCCGGAGTCGTGCCGACACGGCCGGCTGCCACGGCGACGGAGGTGTTCTCCAGGTCGCTGCTACGCGCCCAAGCCTGCAGTCGCCAAGTCTCGGTCGCCAGCGTGACGGCCAGCGAACTGCCCGTGGCGTTGGACTTGGCTCCGAACAGGCCCGCGCCGCGCTTTTCCTGGAAGGTCGCCACGCGCGCCGCCCAGCGAACCGAGCCGACCTCGCCCTGGACGCGGGCCGCGATCGAGCCGTCCTCCAGTGTGGTCGGCACGTCGGCCGCGCCCGCCGCCGAACCGCGCACCGGGCGATAGCCGTCGGTGCGCGAGCCGCTGGCGGTCAGCAGCAGATGATCGGTCCCGAAGGTCCCGGCCGCGCGCCAGCCATCCCGCGCCCTCGCCTCGGCCGTGAAGCTGGTCAGGCCGCCGCCGGTATTCCGTTCCCACAGGGCCACGACGCCAGTCAGGGCGCCGGCGCCATAGGGGCCCGCCCCTGCGCCGCGCACGACGGTCGCGCCGGACAGACCTTCGCCAGGCAATCCGGTCCAGATGACCCAGCCGCCGAACGGATCGTTCTGCGGGACGCCATCCAGAGTGACCAAGGCCCGGCCCGCGCCGGATGGCGCGACAGCCCGCAGGGAAAGCCCCTGGATCGTCGGATTGGCCGCGTCGCTGCCAGTGCGGCGGAACAGGGAGACGCCCGGCGTGGTCTTCAGCACGTCGTCCAGCCGCGCCTGGGCGGACACCTGGGCGGCGTCGTAGGTCGCGATGGAGAAGACATCCTGCCCGGCCAGGGGAAGCAGACGGGGCGCCTCGACGACGACGGTGGAGACCGGGGGCGGAGGGGCTTCAAGGGGCACGGACGACCTCTACGCGGCGGACGGCCACCGTGTAGCTGAGCGCGGACGGTGTCGCTATCGTTCCCAGCCGCCGCCCAGGGCCAGGAACAGGTTGACCTGGTCAGCCGCGACCTGGCTGTCCGAGGCCGCCAGCGCCGCCTCGGCCCCGGCCAGGGTGCGTTGGGCGTCGAGACCAGCCAGGTAAGGGCTGCGACCCGCGCGGTAGAGCCGCTGGGCCTGGTCCTCGGCCAACGCGGCCTGGTCGCGGGCGGCCTTCAGCGCCGCCTGGCGCTGCAGGTCGTGGGCATAAGCGTCCAGGCTGGTCTCGGTCTCGCGCAGGGCGGTCAGCACCACGCCGTCGAACCGGGCCAGGGCCCCGTCAGCGCCAGCCTCGGCCTGGCGAATGCGGGCTCGCTCGCCCTCGCCCGGCAGGGTCCAGGTGATCAGCGAGCTCAGGCCCCACCGGTTGGCCGGCGCCTGGCCGATGTCGGCCAGCAGGCCCGTCGAGCCCGCGCCGAAGCCCAGGGTGATGTTCGGATAGAGAGCGGCGGTGGCGACGCCGATCCGCGCGGTCGCGCCGGCCAAGGTCCGCTCGGCCTGGCGGACATCCGGGCGACGCTTCAGCAGGGCCGCGCCGTCGCCGACGGGGATCGCCTGGGTCAGAGTCGGCGGATGGACACAGGCCTCCACCGCCTTGGGGAACTCGGCGGGAGGCTTGCCGGTAAGCGTGGCCAGCTTGTAGAGCGCCGCGCGGCGGCGGCTCTGGAAGGTCGGCAGGCTGGCCCGCGACAGATCCAGCTGAGCCTGGGCGCGGGTGACGTCGACCGCCGTGCCGCGCCCCGCGTTCACCAGCCTGCGCGTGACGTCCAGGCCGCGGCTCTGGAGGTCGACGGTATGCTGGGCGACGGCCAGCTCGTGACCATTGGCGCAGGCCTCGACATAGGCGCGCGCGACGTCGGCGGCGACGCTGACACGGGCCAGGTCCAGGGCCGCCTGACTGGCCTCGGCGTCGGCGTGAGCGGCTTCGGCCGCGCGCCGGATCCGACCCACCAGGTCGACCTGGTACGAGACCTTCAACCCGACATCGGCCAGGTTCTCGACCGGCAGCGGTTCGGCCAGCAGGAACTGCTCACCGGACTCGCGGGAATGCATGGCGGCGGCCGAGGCGTCGACCTTGAAGCCGCCGGCGTCGTCGGCCTCACCGGCGATGGCTCGCGCCCGGGCCAGATTGGCGGCGGCGACGCGCAGGTCGGTATTGGCCTTCAGCGCCTCCTCGACCAGACCGTTCAGCACCGGGTCGTCATAGAGCTTCCACCAACCTGCCGGGACCGGGTCCTGGCTGACGGCCTTCGAGGCCGCGCCCATGAACGGTCCTTGCGCCGTCGCGGCGTTGATCTTGGCCTCTTCCGGCAGCTTGTAGTTCGGGCCGACGGCCGCGCAGGCGGTCAGGGCCAGCAGCGAGCCGGCGACCGCCAGCGCTCTGAGCGGGCTCATCGGCCGGCTCCGACCACCGCGACCGTGGCGGTGCGGCCGGCGATCAGGCGCAGGTCGCGCGGCGTCTGGTCCAGGGCCACGCGAACCGGCACCCTCTGGGCCAGGCGCACCCAGCTGAAGGTCGGGTTGACGTTCGGCAGCAGGTTGCCGCTGGCGGCGCGGTCGCGGTCCTCGATGCCAGCGGCTATCGACTGGATGTGGCCCTTCAAGGGTTTGTCCTCGCCCATCACCTTGACGCTGACCGGCTGACCGATGCGCAAGCCCGACAGCTTGGTCTCCTCGAAATAGCCCTCGACCCGGTACGAGCGGCTGTCGATCAGCGCCAGCACCGGCTTGCCGGCCGTGACGTAGTCGCCGGTGCGCAGGGTCAGGTCAGACAGGAAGCCGTCGGTCGGCGCGACGACGACCGTCCGCTCGAGGTTCAGGGCGGCGACGTCGCGGGCGGCCAGGGCCTGGGACAGCGCCGCTTGGCTGAGTTCGACCTTGGACTGGCTCTGCTCGGTGATCTCGCCGGCGACCAGGTCGCCCAGGGCGCGGTTGCGCGACAACTCGCGGCGAGCCTGGGCCAGGGCGGCGCGCTGGGCCTCGACGGCCGCGTCGGCCTGACGCAAGGCCAGGGCGTAGCGTTCGCGGTCGACATGGAACAGCGGCTGGCCGGCCTTGACCGTCTGGTCGTTGGCGGCGTCAACGCGAGTGACCAGACCCGACACGTCGGGGGCCACCTGCACGATGTCGGCGCGGACACGGCCGTCTCGGGTCCAGGGATCGACCTGATAGTGGGTCCAGAGCGCCTTGCCGCCAACCAGGGCGGCGATCACCACGGCGCCAGTGACGGCGACGCGGGCGGTGGTCATCAGAACGGATTTCAGCGGGGGCATGGCTAGAACTTCAGCGGGCTAGGGACCGCCACGACGGCGGCCCAGAGGATGACGAACAGGGCGGTGTCGAACAGGGCCGGGTGCCAGACGAAACGGTAGGCGCCGACCTTCGACAGCGCGCGGCGCAGCAGGAACGAGGCGGCCAAGGCGATCAGGGCCGAGACCAAGACGGACGACAGGAAGACGCCATCGATGTCGAGTTCACCGGTCATTGGGCGACCTCCGGAACGAAGGCCGGGGCCTCCGGGAACAGGTTGCGGCGCAGGCCCACCAGGCCCGAGACGCCTTGCACGGCGGAGGCGGCCGAAGCGACGGACAGACCGCGCAGGGCCGTGTCGATGCGGGCCAGCAGGTCCTCGCCAGGCTTGCGCTTCTCGCCAGCGGCCAGGGCGGCAAAGTGGTCCCCGACGCCATGGAGCGCCGCGTCCAGCTGGGCCTTGCCCTCTGGGGACAGGTCCGGCCGGGCGGTCTGGACGGCGACCAGGTTCATGCCGACCCGCAGGTCGCGCAGGGCGTCGACACCGACGAAGTCGTGACCCCGGCCGGCCTGAGCCAGCTTGGGCGTCAGCATGCCCAGGCGGTCGACCAGGGTGGCGGCGAAGGCGGCGGGTTCGGGCGCCTGGCGGGCGCGGGACAGGCGCGCCAGGCCCTTCCAGGTGCGAACCAGCAGGCGCCGGGCGCTGGCGTCCACGCCCATCGACCGCAAACCGGCCGTGACCATGATCGCGAACAGCAGCCCGACGAACTGGCCCAGATTGCCGTTCAGGAATCCGGCGAAGTCGGCGCTGAACGTCTCCTGCAGAGCCATGGCGTTGCAGAAGCCCATCAGCACGGCCAAGGCCGAGCCCATGGTCGCGGGGTTGGGGATGTAGAGACCCAGCAGCAGCAGCGGCGGGGCCATGGCCAGGACCAGCATCGGAAAGCCGTCGATCGCCGGCAGAATGGCGAACATGTAGACCGCCGCCAGCGGCAGCGAGAGCAGCGAGTAGAGGCCGAAGTTCTTGATGGCCGGGACGGGATCGTCCATCGCCGCGAAGAAGCAGCAGAAGACGGCGGCCATCACCGGAGCGACCGCGCCGTCGCCCCAGCCGGCCAGGATCCACGTGGCGCAGGACAGCAGGATGGCGATCGCCGCCGCCCCACCCGACAGCAGGGCTAGCGGCAGGTCGGCGTGCATCGGACGCTGGCTCCCGGCGCGGGCGGCGGCGTCCAGTTCCGGTGACAGCGGCGCGTCGGGGTCGGCGAGACGGCTCATCAGGGCGTGAGCCTCGCCCAACGCCCGGACGGCTTCCGATAGGCGAACCAGCAAGCTCTCGATCAAAAGGCTGGACCAGGACGCACCGCGCCGATGAGCGGCCAGAGCCTCCAACCGGCCGATCAAGTCCAAGGCCTCGTCACGCGGCGCGCCGGCCTCGATCCAGGCGGCCACGGCGTTGAGGGCGGCGCGAACGCGGTTGTCGCGAACCTCGCGCAAGGCCTCCATACGGTCGGCCAGGCCCGACAGCAGCGGGACCAGCAGCAGCATGCGCTCGTGCAGGGCGCTGACCACGCCGGTGGTCTCGCGCAGGCGAGAGGTATCGAACGGCAGGTGGGTCGCCAGCATCTGGATCTCGCTGGCGGCCGCCGCCAGGTGGCGTCGGTCGCGGGCGATCGCCGCGGCGTCCTCGCCGCGCAGCACGTCCAGCGCCCAGTGGTCGGCTTCGCCCAACCAGCTCTTCAGGCGATGGCGCAGCACCGCGCCGACGGGGCGGGGGAAGACCAGGCTGTGGACCAGGGTGGCGCACAGAATGCCCAGACCGATCTCGATCACGCGCGAGACGGCGACGTCGAAGATCGCGCCGGGCTGGCCGACGCTGGGAAAGCCGATGATCGCGGCCGTGTAGCCAGCCAGCATCAGCACATAGCTGCGCGGCGTGCGGTCCAGCAGCGAGATCGTCAGACAGCCCCCGACCCACAGCGACAGGGCCGCCGACAGCAGCCACGGCGCATTGACCAGGTTCGGGACCAGGGCGACGGCGGCCATGGCCCCCAGGATCGTGCCCAACACGCGATAGACGGCCTTGGAGCGTACCGCCCCCGCCAGCGGCTGGCTGACGATGTAGGCGGTGGTCATCGCCCAGTAGGGGCGCGGCAGGCCCAGGGCGAAACCGATATAGAGGGCGAGCATCGCCGCCGCGAAGCTGTTCGCCGAGAACAGCAGCGTGTGCCGATCGAACTTGGGAAACATGGGGCTTAGCGCTCAGCCCCCTGCCCGGCCGCCGCGTCCAGGGCCGCCTCGAAGGCGGCAAAGGTGCGAACGGCGGCCGCCAGGTCGGCGTCGCCGACGTCGGCCAGCAGTTGGGCTCGAACGATCTGGACCGCGTCCTCCACCACGGCGGCCAGGGCCTGGCCCTCGACCGTCAGGTGCAGGGTCTTGGCCCGCTTGTCGGAAGGATCGTCTCGGCGCTCGACCAGGTTGGCCTGGCACAACTGGTCGAGGATGCGGACCAGCGACGGCCCCTCCACTCCGATCTCCTCGGCCAACATCCCCTGGCGCATGCCGCCGCCGGCGCGGGCGATGTGCAGCACCGGCAGGGCCTTGGCGTCCGAGATGCCGTGAGCGGCCAAGGCGCGATTGACTTCCTTCCGGTACACCCGCGCCAGGCGCAGCAGACCTTGGGCGAAAGCGCGTTCATCAAGAGTGCGGACAGAGGTCATGGAACGACGATCTTTTTAATAGGTAGCTTCCTATCTAATTTAGATAGCATCCTACCTATTGAAGCGCAAGGGCGAGGAAGGGTGGAAGCCGACACCCCAAAATCCCTCTCTCCGTGAGAGAGGGATTCAGGTGGGAGTCTGCAAAGGGTCGAAAGCCCTGTCGCCCCCTACCCCAGCGCCTTCTTGTACAGCGCCAGCAGGTTGCTCCAGGCCCGCTCGGCCCCTGTTTCGTTGTAGACTTGGCTGCCCTTGACGGTCCAACCGTGGTTGCAGCCGGCGAAGACTTCGACCTGGGCCAGGCGCTTGGCCTCGGCGAAGGCGGCCTTCAGCTTGTCCTTGGTGTCCGGTTCCTTCTGATCGTCGTTGTCGGCGATCTCGATCAGGTAGTCCGCGTGGGTCTTGGGGATCAGCAGATGCGGACTGTCGGCGTCGGCCGTGACCAGGCCGCCGCCGTGGAAGGTGGCCACCGCGCCGATTCGGCCCGGAACCGCGCCGGCTGTGTAGAAGGCCAGCGGGCCGCCCATGCAGTAGCCTTGGGTCCCGACCTTCTTGCTCTTGTCGGTCTTTGGCTGGGCGTCCAGGAAGGCGATATAGGCCTGCGCGTCCTTGACCGTACCAGCCGGCGTCACCGACGGCCGCAGCGTCATCAGCTTGGCGCGATCATCGGGATTGGCGAAGTTGAACGTTCCCTCGATCACCGGCGCCTTCCTGACCCGGTAGTAGAGGTTGGGGACCAGCACGACATAGCCCGCCGCCGCCAGGCGCCGACCCATGTCGCGGAACACCGGCCGCAGGCTCATGATGTCCGGCCAGACCAGCACCGCCGGATACTTGCCCTTGGCCTTCGGATAGAAGAGCGCGGCGTCGGCGACGCCGTCGGGCGTCTTCACCTCGACGTCCTTCTCCTCGACGGTGTCATCGGCATGGGCGACGGTGACGACGCCGGTCAGGGCCGCCGCCATCAGTCCGAACGTCCGACGCGAGACGCTGGGGTCGTGCACGAGGCCTTGGTGGATGTCGTCATCGCACATGGCGGTCTCCTCCTGAGATCTTTGAACGGCACGCTATAACCGCGTTATCCGTCCGCCCATCCCTTTTAAGCCGTGACCTGATAAGTCGCCTTGCCGGGCAGCAGCAGGTCCTGCTTCTTCCCATCGCACAGGGCGTAGCTGAAGCCGCTCTGGATCGCCCAGGCCCCGACCTCGCCGGCCTTGTTGATCGCCAGGAAGCCGACCTGGATGTCCTTGGCCTGGGGCTTCTTCTTCAGGATCCGCTCGACGGCCTCGCGGCAGGCCGCCTCTGGCGAGCGGCCCTGGCGCATCAGCTCGACGACCAGGAAGCTGCCGACATTGCGGATCACCTCCTCGCCGACGCCGGTCGAGGTGGCGCCGCCAACCTCGTTGTCGACATAGAGGCCCGCGCCGATGATCGGACTGTCACCGACCCGGCCGCGCATCTTCCAGGCCATGCCGCTGGTGGTGCAGGCGCCGGCGATGTTCCCCTTGGCGTCGATGGCCAGCATGCCGATGGTGTCGTGGTTGTTGGCCCCGCCCGGCGTGCCCAGCTGGCCGGTGGTCTTGCCGTAGTCGCCGACCTCGCTGTTAGCCTTGGGCTGATACTTGGCGTCCTTCTTCCAAGCTTCCCAGGCGGCCTTCGACTCCGGCGTCAGCAGTTCCTCGTATTTGAAGCCCTGCTCCAACGCGAACTGCAGGGCGCCGGCCCCGACCAGCATCACGTGCGGGGTCTTCTCCATGACCTTGCGGGCCACCGAGATCGGATGGTCGATGTGCTCCAGGGCGGCCACCGCGCCGCAGTTACCCAGCTCGTCCATGATGCAGGCGTCCAGCGAGACGTGGCCGTCGCGGTCGGGATAGCCGGCCCGGCCGACGCTGTGGTTCTTCAGGTCCTGCTCGGGCACGCGGGCCCCGGCCTCGACCGCGTCGAGGGCGCGGCCGCCCTGGGACAGCACCGCCCAGGCGGCCTGGTTGGCGGCGACGCCGAAGTCCCAGGTGGAGATCACGCACGGGCCTTGCAGCTTGGTGATGGTCTCGGCAGCTGACGCTCTGCCGCTCAACAGCGCCGATCCAGCCAGGGACGCGCCGATCAGGCCTCTACGATTCAACATCCGTGTGCTCCAAGAAGACCGCGCCGATTCCCTAGCATGACCTGGAACACACGATGGCCGCCGACCGCATTCTCCTGGAAGTCTGTGTCGATACGCCCGCCGGATTGGCGGCGGCGATCGCCGGCGGTGCGGATCGGATCGAACTTTGCGCGGCCCTGGGCCTGCAGGGCCTGACCCCCGCCCCCGGCCTGATGGCCCTGGCGGCCAGCGCGCCGATCCCGGTCTATCCGATGATCCGGCCGCGCACCGGCGACTTCTGCTTCGACGCCCGTGACCTGGACGCCATGCGCCGCGACATCGACGCCGTGCGCGGCTACGGCCTGGCCGGGGTGACGATCGGCGCCAACCGGCCCGACGGCGAGCTGGATCTGGACGTGCTGGATAAACTGGTCGAGCACAGCGCGGGTCTGGGCATGACCCTGCACCGGTCCTTCGACTTCGTCGCGGATCAGCCGGCGGCGCTGGAGGCGGCCATTCAACTGGGGTTCGAGCGGGTGCTGACCTCGGGCGGCGCCCTGACGGCCTTGGCCGGCGCCGAGCGGATCGCCGCCCTGGTCGCCCAGGCCGACGGCCGCATCAGCATCCTGGCCGGGGCGGGCGTACGCGCCTCCAACGTCGTCGAACTGGTCGCGCGGACCGGCGTGCGCGAGGTGCACGGCTCGTTTGGCGACCCGATCCCCGGGCCAGATCCGGTCTCGAGGCTGGTGACGATGGGTTTCGTGCCCGCCGAGATGCGCGACACCGACCAGCACGCGGTGGCCGAGGTCGCGCGGATCCTGCGCGACCTCTAGCAGATCCCTATGTCTCCGGGTGGCGCTTGGCCCAGCCGGTTTCGTAGAGCCTGATGATCTTGGACGGCTGGGAGCCGTACCAGGAATAGCCGTCTCGGCGTTCCCGCGACAGCTCGTTGGCGTTGTCGCGCAGGGTCTTGTCGCGCTCGCCGAAAACCGGCCGCCCGTCGACGCTGTAGTAGCGCGACCATATCGGCCCCGCGCCGGGCTTCTCGATCAGATGGCGGCCGTCGGGATCGCCCTTGCCCGTCCATTCCCAGCCCATGATCGCCGCGCGCTTCATCCAGGCGACGCCGGCGTGGACGGCGGCGACTTCGGCCGGCGTCGGATCAGGCAGTTGCATCAGGTAGAACAGCAGGTCCGCGCTCTCGCCCGTCGACAGGGCCGCCGGCTCGAAATTGCGGCCGGCGACCGGGGCCAGGGTGAAGGGGTCGGCCTGCTGGCCCCAGATGGTCGGCTTGCCGTTCACGCGGATCTGCGACGCGACGATGACCTCGCGCCCCTTCCTCGCCGCCGCGCCGGCCTTGGCCCGCACATCAGCCGGCACGAAGGCGAAGTCGGGCTTGGCCTCCGACACTTCGGTGAGCAGGTAGGCGGCCTCGGAGACGGCGTTGTCGTTATAGGTGATGGCGTCGTGATAGCCCCCTTGCAGCGGCCAGACCTGGGGCCAGCCGCCGTTGGGGAACTGCGCGTCAAGCAGGTAGCGCACGCCCTTCAGGAAGCTCTGGCGATAGACATCGCCGTCCTGGCCGGGCGTTTGGCGCGAGACCTTCGCCAGGAAGCGCATCTCGGTGATGGTGGCGTTGTTGTCCAGGGTGCCGACATAGCCCCACTTGGGGTCGCGGGCGGCGTCGAAGTCGGCTTCGCTGAGATGCTTGGAATTGTTGTCGGAGGCCCAGGGCTGACCCGGCAAGCGCGGAGCCCCGGTGCGATCCTGGTTCTTGCTCCAGCCGCCGGCGGGCGTCTGGAAGCTGACGATGACGTCGGCGACGTGGCGCGCCTCGGGCGAGCCGTACCAGGCCGCGTCCTTATCCAGCGGCATGCCGCCGTCACCATGGCCGGTCGGGGGCGGTGGCGGGGCGACCTCGCCCGGCTTCAGTTCGGCGGCCAGGGCGGCGCGATCGGCCTTCCCCTGGGCGATCGAGCGCTCCAGATAGGCCTTCCACGCCGGTTGCTGGGCGGCTGGCAGTTGGGCGATCCGCTCGGCGGTGATCGGCTGGGCCGGAACGTTGGTTCCGATCACGCCGGCGAAGGCCGGCGCGGCCAGCAGGCTGGCGGCCAGGGCCAGGCCGATGGCGGTGGTGCGGCAGGTCATCCGGACGTCTCTCCCCAAGGCGCCATTGTTGTTGGCCGCCTTTGTGTCATGGGAATGATACCGGTTTCCTACTGGGTTGAAACAGAGCCCCTTTTCCGCTTTCGCCTGGAAGTTGGGCTGGGGCTACCCCTCGATGATGTGGGGCACGAACCGCGAGCGGTCGCGGGTGACGCGGCCCCGGTCCTCGCGCACGCCGATCCCGGCCGGCTGGTCGCCGATGACCCAAGACCCCACCACGGGATAGTTGACGCCGAACTTGGGCGGCGGCTTCAGCTCCTGGCGGATCCAGCCTTCCTCGCCATAGCCTTGGTCCAGCACCTTGCCCCTCCGGCCATCCTTCCAGAGTTCGACATTGGCGCCCTCGCGGCTGAACAGCGGCTTGCGGGCGTAGCTCGAACCCAACCGATCGATCTTGGGATCGTCGTCGAAATAGGTCTCCAGCAGGTTCGGATGGCCCGGATGGCGCTCCCACAAGAGTGGCAGCAGCGCCTTGTTCGACAGCACCGCCTTCCACGGCGGCTCCAGGAACAGGGTCTTGGACGCGGCGATATTGGCCGCATAGGGCTCGCGCAGCATCTCTTCCCAGGGATGCAGCTTGAAGATCGCGCCGATGATGTAGTTGTCCTGGTCGACGAAGCGGCCGTCGGCGTCGAGGCCGATCCGCTGGATCGGCACGAACTTGGGCTCCAGCCCCGCCAGGGTCGCCATGTCCTCCAGGAACCGCACGGTCTGGCGATCCTCGACGAAGTCGGGATCGCTGGCGAAGTGGACGAAGCCGCCGTTCGGGAAGATCGCTTTGAACCGCTCGGCCAGCTGGTCGTGCAGACTGTTGAACTGGTCGGTGCTCTCCGGCAGTCGCCCCTGCTGGATCAGGTCCTCCAGCCACAGCCACTGGAACACGCCCGCCTCGTAGATGCTTGTCGGGGTGTCGGCGTTGTATTCGTACAGCTTGGGCGGACCTTCACCGTCGTAGAAGAAGTCGAAGCGGCCGTAGAGCGAGGGATCGCGCGCCTTCCATGAGGCGGCGACCACGTCGCGCGAGGCTTCGGGGATCTGCAGCCGCGCCATCAGGGCGTCGCTATTCACCGCGTCCTCGACGAGGTCGAGACACAGCTTGTGCAGCACCTCGGTCGCGGGCTCGATGTGGCCCTCGATCTGCTCGAGCGTGAAGGCGTACGCCGCCCGCTCGTCCCAGTAGCGGCGGCCGTCGGCATGATGCCAGGTGAAGCCGACCGCCTCGGCCTTGGACTTCCAGTCCGGCCGAGGCGTCAGGGTGAGACGGCGCATCAGGCGTCCGAGCCGTCCTTGGAAACCTTGACCTTGTCCTCGATGGCCAGCATCGGGGCGGGCAGAGCCTCGTCCTTCGGAGCCATCAGGCGGGCCAATACGTCCTCGGCGCCGCCACCGCCCGGCAGGATGCCGGCGGCCGCCAGCTTCGCGTCGAGATCGGCGCCGGTCTTGCGGTCCTCGGCCTCGCTGTGCAGGCGGAACTGCTCCTCACGAACCGACTGGCGCTCCTTGATGCGCTTCAAGCTATCAGCGGCCGAGCCGACCACGCCGCTGGCCGAGCCCGAGCGCGAGATCACGGCGGCCTGGGCCTTCTGGACGCTCTCGTTGACCTTCACGATCTCGATTTCGCGGCGCAGCGCTTCGACCTTGGTGTCGGTCTGGGCGATGATCGTGCGCAGCTTTTCCTCGGCCGCGCGCAGCTCGGTCATCTGGGTCGACTTCTGACCCGCGTCCTTCTCGAGGTCGGCGATGCGCTGGGCCACTTCCAGGGCCAGGGTCTGGTCGCCCTTGTTCATCGCCGCGCGAGCCGAGGACTCGTACTTGCGCGACTGGTCGGTCAGCTGAACGACCTCGGTCTCCAGGGCGCGGCGCCGGGCGACCAGCTTTGCCAGCTCGTCGCGAGCCTTGCCCTGGGCGTTGTCGGCGTCGCGGATTTCCTGGTCCAGGATCCGCAGGGCGTTGGCGTCCACCACCGTCTGCGCCCCGTCATGGACACCGCCGCGGAAGAGAGCGGAGAGCTTGCTCCAGATCGACATGTCAGTTTTCCCGGTCTCTTAAGCGGCCGCCACGCGGCTCTTCTCGAAGGAATCGCGCAGGTCGCTGGCGGCGGCGATGGCGTTGTCGGCCAGGGTCCGCAGCTCGATGACCAGCGTCTGCAAAGTGGTCTTGGATGAGATCTCGCCCATCAGCTCGTAATAGTCACGGCCGTCGACGGAGGTGATGCCGAAATTCGACAGCGGCACGATCTTCTGGGCCTTGAGCAGGAACTCGTTGAAGGCCGCGCGGTCGTTCTGTTCGTCGCAGGCCCAGAGAAGGGTCGAGACGACCAGCTGCAGCGCGCCGCCGCTGACATAGACCGGCAGGTCGCCGAACTCGTGCATCGTGACCAGCAGCACCGGCTCGACGCCCTCGATCACGGTGGCGGTCATCTCGTCCTCGCGGACCAGGGCGCTTTCCACCAGCGCGTCACGCAGCGTGTGGACCGTCCAGGCGGTGTCGATAACGGAGTCCATATGGTTGAAGCCCTTGGGGGGATGGGGGTTGGTCTTCAAGGTCGGGCCGCGCACCGACTCCACGACGATCGACTGGACGGCCGAAAGGATGTCGGGCTTGCACGCCGCGGGCGCCCAGACCTCGATCTTCACGAAGCCCGCGTTCCGACGGGCCTCGCGCCATGCGCGGGTCCTTTCAGCGGCTTGAGCGCTTCTCGTCGGTTTGACGGCCATACGTTACATGTACGCATAACATGTACGCTTGACAAGACACGGTTCGACGTCATCCTGCGACCGTCTTAACCCGAGGGCAAGCGTGCGCTCGGGGCTTATTGCGTCCGACTACAGATAGGCGACGCAAACAGGTTTTTTGAGGGCTCGCGGACCGCGATGTTCGGAAAGCTTTTCGGCAGGAAGGACGCCTCGCGCCCCGCCCTGCCCGTCATCCGCAACGTGACGATCGGCCGGACGGTGGTGCTGGACCCGCTGACGTGGCGACGCTTCGGCGCAGAGACCAAGTTCGCGCTCGACCGCGACACGCTGGAGATCACCGCCCAGGGCCTGATCCAGCTGAACGACGGCGCGTTCGTGCACCGGTTCTATACGGACGACGAGATCCTGTTCCAGGTCGTTTCGGACGACCGCGAGGGTCAGCGCGCCAACGACTTCACCGTCTTCGTCCCGTGGGCCAGCGACTATCCGGCCGATCGCGCCGATCGCGACCTGTGGAGCCAGCGCCTGAGCGCCCGCACCTTCCGGGCCGAGGGCTTGCCCGAATATCGCCGCCTGTGGTTCGGCGAGGAGGCCGCGCAGCAGGATCCGGTGACGCTGTGGGAAGACGTCTTCTACGACCGCGAGGCCGACAGACCCGACCGGCGCCTTTTCCAGACGACCATGCTGTTTTATCGCGACCTCGCCGGCGGCGATGGGCGCGAGCTGCTGCTGGCCCTGACGCTGGAGCCGGAGGATAGCAAGGACGTCTCCCACGAGACGATGATCGGCCTGCCGCTGTCGGTGGGTGAATTCAGGGCTTGATAAGGGGCGAGAGCGAGATGTTCGACTTCACCGCATTCCAGGACGGCGCGACGGCCTTCATGCTGGCCTTCGTCGTGGCCGGCCTGTTCACCATCGCCTTCAAGTACATCTACCAGTGGGTGACGCCCTACAATGAGAAGGCGCTGATCCGGGCGGGCAACGTCTCGGCGGCCGTCGCTCTGGCGGGCGCCCTGATCGGCTACGCACTGCCTCTAGCCTCGGCGCTCAGCCACACGGTCAGCCTCCCGGAATTCGCCGCCTGGGCCACCGTGGCCGGCGTCGTCCAGATCGCCGTCTTTTGCGGCGTGCGCTTCCTGGCGCTGCGGGATATCAAGGCGCGGGTCGAGGCCAACGAGATCTCCATCGGCGTCTATCTGGCCGGCATCTCGATCGCGGTCGGCCTGCTGAACGCCGCCTGCATGACCTCGTGAGGACCAGAGCCATGCGCAAGCGCTCGAGTTCACTGAAGCTCACCACCATGCTGGCCGGCGCCACGGCGTTGACTCTGTCCGGCTGCGACGATCCCGGTCCCCAGGCCAGCTGGGACCCCAATCGCGGCGAGCAGGTCCAGGCCTTCAGCTACAAGTCGCTGGAAGAGTGCAAGGCGGCCAACGAGGTCTCCGACGCTCAATGCGACACCTCCTACGCGGCCGCCCAGAAGGACGACCAGAAGAATGCTCCGCGCTATGAGGCCCGCGCCTCGTGCGAGGACGTCTATGGCGCCGGCAACTGCGTGCCGCGCAGCGAGGCCAACGGTGGCGGCAGCTTCTTCACGCCCCTGCTGGCCGGCTTCGTGATCGGCCAGATGCTGGACGGCGGCGGTTATCGCGGCACCGGGCTCTATCGCCGCAACGACGAGTACGGCGGCGGCTACTACTCGACCTACGGCGGGCGCCTGGGCCGCGACTACGGCACCGGGCGCACGACGATCAGCAAGTCGAGCATCGATCCGCCCGACGCCATCCGTCAGGCCCCGCCCAAGATCCAGACCCGCACCTCGGTGGTCTCGCGTGGCGGCTTCGGCGGCGGTCGCAGCTATGCCAGCAGCGGTAGCTATCGGGGCGGCTTCGGCGGCTAAACCGCGCCGATATTTTTGCGATTGACTCGCAAGTTTCCTTCGCGTTTAGTTGCGAAGTGTTCGCAAGAACGCGTCGGGCCGCTCACCGAAGTCGGTTCGCCACGGCGGGTGTCGGCCCCCTGCTTGGCGAGGAGATTTCCGGCGTGCGGCCCGACCATTTCCCCGACCCCTTCGCCGACGCTCAACTCGACCATTGCGGCCCCGTCGGCCTGGCCGAGGGCGAGCGGATCCTTCTCTGGATGCTGCGACAATGGGTGACGGCCAGGGTGCTGGGCGAAGAGCCTGGCGCGCGGCTGTCGAATAAGGCTGGCAGCCTGGTCTCCCCCCGCGTCGCCGCCGCCTTCATCCTGATGATGACGTCCATCGAGCGGCAGGTCCGGCGCCCGCTTTGCGTCTCCGCGCCCTACTGCACGGGCTATGCCGACGATGAGCAGCGCCTGATCACCGCCTGCGGCGTCTGCCCCGCCTCGCCCGAGATCGCCGGTCGCCTGATCGAGGGCCTGGTGGTCACGCCCGAGACCGTGACGGTCATGGCGCGCTTCCTAAACACCGCGCTCGCCCATGACGGCAAGGCCCTGCCGATGCGCTTCGACGAGCCGGAGCCACCGGTCCAGTCGGCGCGGCGACCAACCTTCCACTAGCCTCGCTAGCCCCGCCGGCCTTCCTTGGCCAGCCGGCCGGCCAGCGCTTGCGCGCCCATCACGACGTCGCGCCAGGCCGCGTCGAAATCACTGGCGTCGCCATAGTAGGGATCGGGCACCGCCCGCCCCTCCTGACCAGGAACCAGGTCCAGCAGCAACCCCAGCTCCGCCGTCGCATCGCGGGGCGCCATGGCCTGCAGGCCCGTGAGGTTGGCGTGATCCAGAGCGTAGATGTGGGTGAAGGTGCGGAAGTCGTCCTTCGTCACCTTGCGGGCGCGCTGGCGAGTGATGTCGACGCCGTTGCGCGCCGCCACGGCGATGGAGCGGGGATCGGGCCGCTCCCCCACGTGCCAGCCTCCCGTACCGGCGGAATCGACCACGACGTCCAGGCGCATCATCTTGGCCTCGGCCCGGAACGCGCCCTCGGCCAGCGGCGAGCGACAGATGTTGCCCATGCAGACGAATAGAACCGAAGCCGTGGGCATCAAGCCTTCCCCCAACCGCCGCCGCCCGGCGTCTCGATAACTATGGCGTCGCCCGCGCCGACCTCGACGAGATCGGTGGCGGCCATCGGCGAAACGCTACCATCGGCGCGCTCGATATGCGCTGCGCCCAATGCGCCCGGTCGCCCGCCCTCCAGTCCGAAGGGGGGAACGCGCCGGCGATTGGACAGCAAGGTCGCGGTCATCGGCTCGCGAAAGCCGATCTTGCGCACGACGCCGTCGCCGCCGGGATGCGCGCCCGCCCCGCCGGAGCCGCGCCGGATCGAGAAGGCCTCGACCAGCACCGGATAACGGACCTCCAGCACCTCGGGATCGGTTAGGCGGCTGTTGGTCATGTGGGTCTGGACCGCGTCGGTCCCGGCGAAGTCCGGCCCAGCGCCCGAGCCGCCGCAGATGGTCTCGTAGTACTGGCGCCGGTCGTCGCCGAAGGTGAAGTTGTTCATCGTCCCCTGGGCCGCGGCCATCACGCCAAGGGCGCCATAGAGCGCGTCGACCACAACCTGGCTGGTCTCGACATTGCCGGCCACCACCGCCGCCGGATAGCGCGGCCGCAGCATCGAGCCCTCGGGGATCACCAGTTCGACCGGCCGCAGGCAGCCGTCGTTCATCGGGATCTCGTCGTCGACGAGCGTGCGGAAGACATACAGCGCCGCCGCGCGACAGATCGAGGCCGGAGCGTTGAAGTTGGTTGGGACCTGATCGCTCGTGCCGGTGAAGTCGACGCGAGCGGTCCGGGCCTTCTGATCGACCTTGATGGACACGCGAACCACCGCCCCGTCGTCCAGTTCGTAGGCGAACGATCCGCTCCTCATTGTCGCCAGCACGCGACGGACGGCTTCCTCGGCGTTGTCCTGGACGTGGGCCATATAGGCCTCGACGACCGCCTGGCCGAATTCGGCGACCATGCCGGTCAGCGCCTCGGCTCCGCGCGCGCAGGCGGCGATCTGGGCCTTGAGGTCGCCGATGTTCTGGTCGGGATTGCGCGCCGGCCACTTGCCCGAGGCCAGCAGGGCGCGGGTCTCGGCTTCCCGGAACCGGCCGCCCTCGACCAGCAGGAAGTTCTCGATCAGGACGCCCTCCTCCTCCACAGTCCGACTGGTCGGCGGCATCGAACCCGGCGTGATGCCGCCGATGTCGCCTTGGTGCCCGCGCGCGGCGACGTAGAACAGCAAGGCTCCAGCAACGTCAAAGACCGGCATGACCACCGTCACGTCCGGCAGGTGGGTGCCGCCGTTGTAGGGCGCGTTCAGCATGTAGACGTCGCCGGGCTTCATGCCGCGGCCATCGCCTCCACGGGCGTCGCGGATGGCCCGCACGCTGTCGCCCATCGAGCCCAGGTGCACCGGCATGTGCGGGGCATTGGCGATCAGATTGCCCTCGCGATCGAACAGCGCGCAGGAGAAATCGAGCCGCTCCTTGATGTTGACCGAATAGGCGGTGTTCTGCAGCGCGAAGCCCATCTCCTCGGCCACGGCCATGAAGAGGTTGTTGAACACCTCCAGCATGACCGGATCGGCCTGCGTTCCGATCGCCTTGCGGGCCGGCAGGGCGACGACGCGGTCGAGGATCAGGTTCAGGTGCGGATCGACGGCGGCCCGCCAGCCGGGCTCGACGATGGTCGTGCCGGTGGTCTCGCGGATGATGGCCGGGCCGAGGATCTCGGCGCCGACGGCCAGGGCTTCGCGGTCGAAGACGGGGGTCGCGTGGATGGCGCCAGCCATGCGGGTTTCGACGGTGGCCAGCGGCTCCGCGCCACTAGACAGGCCGGACTCAAAATCCGGTTCAGAACCGGCGTCCGAATGTCCGATAGCTTCGACCGACAGCGTCTCGACGACCAACGGCGTCGTCGGCGAGGTGAAGCCGAAGCGGCGCTGATGCAGGTCCTCGAACGCTTCCCGGATACGATCATCGAACGGCACGACCAGCGGCGTGTCCGTGCCGGCGTACTTCACCCGCAGGCTGGCGACCGTCTCGACCGAGGCCATCGGGACGTCCTGCGCGCGCAGGGCCGCTTCCGCCTCGGCGGCCAACACCTTCGCGCGGTCTGCCAGGCCGCCCGCCGCATCCAGCGGCCGTTCGACCGTCTCCTCGCGGATCAGGCGCAGGTCGGCCAAGCCCATGCCATAGGCGCTGAGCACCCCGGCGAACGGATGGATCATGACCTTGGTCATGCCCAGGGCATCGGCCACCAGGCAAGCGTGCTGCCCACCCGCGCCGCCGAAGCACGCCAGCACATAACGCGTGACGTCGTAGCCGCGCTGGATCGAGATCTGCCGAACGGCCTTGGCCATGTTCTCGACGGCGATGGTGACGAAGCCCTCGGCGACCTCATGCGGGGTCATGGCCTTGCCGGTCGCGGCGGCGATCTCACTGGCCACGGCCTCGAAGCCACGCGTCACGGCCTCGGCGTCTAGCGGCTGGTCGGCGTTGGCGCCGAACACCTTGGGGAAGAACTCCGGCCGCAGCTTGCCCAGCATGACGTTGCAGTCGGTGACCGTCAGCGGCCCGCCCCGGCGATAGGCCGCCGGTCCAGGAACCGCGCCGGCCGAGGCTGGCCCCACCCGCAGTCGCGCCCCGTCGAAGCTGCAGATCGAGCCGCCGCCCGCCGCCACGGTGTGAATGTTCATCATCGGCGCGCGCATCCGCACGCCCGCCACCACCGTCTCGAACGCCCGCTCGTACTGACCGGCATAGTGGCAGACGTCGGTCGAGGTGCCGCCCATGTCGAAGCCGATGACGCGCTCGAAGCCCGCCTCCCCCGCCGTCCGCGCCATGCCGACCACGCCGCCGGCCGGGCCGGACAGAATGGCGTCCTTGCCCCGGAAGGCCCGCGCATCGGTCAGGCCGCCGTTCGATTGCATGAAGAGGAGCCGGGTGTCGTGGCCCAGCGCGCCGGCCACCTGATCGACGTAGCGGCGCAGGATCGGCGACAGGTAGGCGTCGACCACCGTCGTGTCGCCCCGCCCGACCAGCTTCATCAGCGGGCTGACCTCGTGGCTGGCCGAGACCTGGGTAAAGCCGATCTCGCGAGCGATGTGGGCGACCCGCGCCTCGTGGTCGGTGAAGCGGAAGCCATGCAGCAGCACGATGGCGATGGCCCGAAAGCCGGCGTCATAGACGGCTTGCAGACCAGCTCGCGCGGCGGTCTCGTCCAGCGGCCGCAGCACGCCTCCCTCGACGCTCATCCGCTCGTCGATCTCGACGACGCGGTCGTAAAGAGCCTCGGGCTTGACGACGTGGCGCTCGAACAGCTTGGGCCGCGCCTGGTAGCCGATCCGCAGGGCGTCGGCGTGTCCTTGGGTGATGGCCAGGACCGTGGGCTCGCCCTTGCGCTCGAGCAGCGCGTTGGTGGCCACCGTGGTGCCCATCTTCACCGCGTCGATGGTTGCGCCCTCGGGCAGCAGGGTCCGGACGCCCGCGACGGCGGCGTCGGCATAGTGCTCGGGATTTTCCGACAGCAGCTTGTGGGTGACCAGCGAACCGTCAGGCCGCCGCGCGACGATATCGGTGAACGTGCCGCCCCGGTCGATCCAGAACTCCCAGCCGCGCGGGCGGACGGTATCGGTGATGGTTGCGGTCGTTTCCGAGTCCATTCTCCGTCCATACCCTCTCCCACCTTCCCGGCGAAAGCCGGGACCCAGATTCATCCTGAGCGATCGGGGTATCCGCGCCATCGGCATCGGCATGGCCCATGATACTCGGGGTTCGACCTGGGCCCCGGCTTTCACCGGGGAGATCGGAATATGGACGGCTACTTCAGAATTCCCACCAGTTCCGCCACCTGCCACAGGCCCAACAGCAGGAAGATCACCGCCGCGCCGATCCGCACGTACTTCAGCGGCACGACCTTGGTGGCGGCCTCGCCCAGATACACGGCAGGGACGTTGGCCAGCATCATGCCCAGGGTGGTGCCGGCGGCGACCCAGCCGATCGAATGGAACTTGGCGCCCAGGGCGACGGTGGCGATCTGGGTCTTGTCGCCCATCTCGACCAGGAAGAAGGCAATGGCCGTGGTCATGAACACGCCGTAGCGCCGCGCGCTGGGCGCGTCCTCGTCATCGGCCTTGTCGGGAATCAGAGCCCAGGCGGCCATGGCGATGAACGAGATGGCGATCGCCCATTTGAACCAGGCGCCGCTCAGAAGGTCCGACACCCAATAGCCGGCCGTGGCGGCCAGGGCGTGGTTAGCGAGGGTGGCGACCAGTATGCCCAGGATGATCGGCACGGGCTTCTTGAAGCGCGTGGCCAGGATGATGGCCAGGAGCTGGGTCTTGTCGCCGATCTCGGCGATGGCCACGACCAGGGTCGAGACGAGCAGGCTTTCCACTGAGATAGTCCTCCGGGCCGGGCGCATGCCAATAGCGTCGACGTCCACCCGGCCCGGATGGAAATCGGCGCCATTGGTCTCGCCAAGGAAGCTCCAGTCGCTTCCCTTCCCCGCGCCATGCTCCCTTTCTCGAAAGAAAGAGAAGCAAGTGTGTTGACGGCGGGGCCCGCTGATCGGCGCGGGCGGCTACTCCCCAAAGGTGAGGCGGCGTTTAGACGCTCGAGCCGCCCGCGTCAACGCGTCAAGCTACCGCGGCAGGGGCGTCGAAACGCAGCAGGTGGATCGCCACCCGCACCTTGCCGGCCGTGAAGTTGGCCCCGACGGCGGTCAGCAGCACCGGCGTGTCGGCGTAGTAGGCGGTCGGACCGATGACCCCGATGTTGCTGGAATTCTTGGCCACGCCCAGCGAACCGCCGAACTTGCTGGCGTCACCGGAGACGCCGCAGTTGTACGCGGTCGCCCCCGTCACGGCGACGGTGGTGCGGGTCGAGACGGCCAGCACGATGGCGCGGTTCGGGATGGCGATGCCAGTCGCGGTCGAGGCCCCCGACAACGTCACCTCCTGTTCCAGGATCTCCAGCCGGGTGTTGGCGAGGTTGGGCGTCTGCGCCGCCGTCAGGCTGCGGAAGGTCGCCGACAGCGGGACCCAGGCCGCGCCGTCGAACGCGACCATCTGGTTCTCGTCCTTGAGCCAGGCCAGCACGCCCTCGGCCGGAACCAGCGGCTCCCAGGCGCCCGCCTCGAAGCGCATCAGGGTTCCAGCCGCCTGCCCCGTCCAGGCCGCGCCCGTCGCGCCGCCCGGAAGGATCCACACGCCGCCGGCGACGGGGCTGACCGGCTGGGCCGAGACCACACGGCTCTCGACGGCCAGTTGCACCAGGCCATCCAGCCTGGCGAGACTTTCGTTGATCGGAATGTGCTTCTGGGCCTGGGCGGCGACCACATAGGGCAGGCCAAGGCGGGGCGTGACGTCGTCGAAGAAAGGATCGGGCATCAGGCGGCTCCGGGAGCGGTTGAAGTCGCTCCCAGCATCCAGCCGCTCCGACGACCGGGGACAGACACGCGCCTGTCCCCGTGCTCCACCCGTTTATTCGGCGGCGAAAGCCAAATGATTTCCGGACGTAAGCGCCGTCTTGGCCGCAAGTTCAGCCTTGGCTTGCTCGTACTCGTCGGCGAACTTGGCGATGAGTTCGGCGGCCGGCAGCACTTCCTTGATGGCGCCGATACCTTGGCCCGAGCCCCAGATGTCGCGCCAGGCCTTGGCTTCCTGGTTGCCGCCCGAGCCGAAGCTCATCTTGGACGGATCGCTGACCGGCAGGTTGTCCGGGTCCAGGCCGGCATTGACGATCGACGAGCGCAGGTAGTTGCCGTGCACGCCGGTGAACAGGTTCGAATAGACGATGCCGTCGGCCTGGCCTTCGACGATCGCCCGCTTGTAGCCTTCGATGGCGTTGGCTTCCTCGGTCGCGATGAAGGCCGAGCCGATATAGGCCAGATCCGCGCCCATGGCCTGGGCGGCCAGAATCGAGCGGCCCGAGGCGATCGAGCCCGACAGCGCCACCGGCCCGTCGAACCACTGGCGGATCTCCTGGATCAAGGCGAATGGCGACAGGGTCCCGGCATGGCCGCCCGCGCCGGCCGCGACCGGGATCAGGCCGTCGGCGCCCTTCTCGATGGCCTTGCGGGCGAAGCGGTCGGTGATGACGTCGTGCAGGGTGATACCGCCGTACGAGTGGATCGCCTGGTTCAGGTCCTCGCGCGCGCCCAACGAGGTGATGACCACCGGCACCTTGTATTTGACGCACATCGCGATGTCGTCTTCGAGGCGGTTGTTGGTCTTGTGGACGATCTGGTTGACCGCGAACGGCGCGCTCGGCGCTTCCGGATGAGCCCTGTCGTAGGCCGCCAGCTCCTCGGTGATTCGGGCCAGCCACTCGTCCAGCTGCGACAGGGGACGGGCGTTCAACGACGGGAACGAACCGACAATCCCGGCCTTGCACTGGGCGATCACCAGGTCGGGATTGCTGATGATGAACAGCGGCGAGGCGATGACCGGCAGGCGCAGACGGTCACGCAGGATGGGCGGCAAGGCCATGGAAAGGCTCCCCTTTGGAGGTCGGCTTGAGACGCCGAATATGTGATCACCGATCAGATTAAACGCCTGTTTGGTTCCCGCGCAAGGCTTGACGGCCCTAACGGCAGGGGCGCATCTCGTTCGAAAAGCAAAAAATGCTGCACCGCAGGAGAGAGACGCTTTGATCGTGGCGACGACGCCCCTGGCCGAGGATTTTGGCGCCCAAGGCGACGACGCGACGCGCGCGCGCTGGATGACGCTGGTCGAGAAGACCCTGAAAGGCCAAAGCTTCGACGAGGCCCTCACCGTCAAGACGCCCGACGGCCTGACGATCCAGCCCCTGTACACCGCCAAAGATGGCGTGGCCGTCGCTCGTGACCTGCGCCTCCGTGATCCCGAGCGCCCCTGGGACCTGCGTGTCCGCGCCGCCCACCCCGATCCGCTCCATGCGGCCAAGGACATCCTGAGCGACCTGGAGAACGGCGCGGCCTCGGTGCTGTTGCAATTGGATCCGACCGGCGCGAACGGCGTCGCGATCGGCTCGACCGAAGACCTGGCCAAGGCGCTTTCGGGGGTGCTGCTGGACCTGGCTCCCGTCGCCGTGGACGCCGGCTTCATGGGCGCCAAGGCCGCCGACTGGCTGGGCGCCCTGACCAAGGCCGCGCCAAACGCGCCGCTGGCCTTCCACCTGGACCCCCTGACCGCCTTCGCCCAGGCCGGCGCCAGTCCCGGCCCGATCGAAAGTCACGTTTTCAACGCCGCCACGGTCGCCTCGCGCCTCTCCGCCACCTACGCCAAGGCCAGACTGTTCCTGGCCACCGGCCGCGCCGCCCACGAGGCCGGCGGCTCGAACACCGAGGAACTGGCGATGATGACCGCCAGCGCACTGGCCTACGCCAAGGCCCTGGTGCGCTCGGGCCTTTCGATGGACGAGGCCTTCGGCCGCATCGTTCTGGGCGTCAGCCTGGATGGCGAATACTTCACCGGCGTCGCCAAGGTCCGCGCGGCCAAGGCGATGTGGGCTCGGCTCACCGAAGCCTGCGGGGTCGCCGTCGCGCCGAGGATCGAAGCCCGCTCCTCGCGCCGGATGCTGGCCAAGGCTGACGCCTGGACGAACCTCCTGCGCCTGACCTCGGCCGGTTTCGCCGGCGCGGTCGGCGGGGCGGACGCCATCGTGCTGGACGCCTTCACCGACGCCATCGGCCTGCCCACCGCCTTCGCCCGCCGCCAGGCCCGCAACACCCAGCTCGTCTTGATGGAAGAGAGCAACCTGGGCCGCGTCGCCGATCCTGCGGGCGGGGCCTGGTACCTGGACAGCTTGACCGACCAGTTGGCCCGCGCGGCCTGGAGCGGCTTCCAGGCCATCGAAGCCGCCGGCGGGATCGTCAAGGCTCTGGAGAGCGGCCTGGTCGCCGACGCCATCGCCAAGACCCGCGCGGCGCAGGAAGCCGCCTTCGCCGACAAGAGCCGCAAGATCCTGGGGGTCACCGTCTTCCCCAACGCCGACGACAAGACACCGGAAGTGGAAACGCCGAACGCGGCCGACTTCGCCGTCGCGGGCCCGGACATTCGCCTCCCCGGCCCCGACAGCCATTGCCCGGCCCTGGCGCCGGTCCGCTTCGCCGCCGCCTTCGAGGGAGCCTGAGCCCATGAGCAAGTTCCCCGACTTCAGCCAGATCGACTTCGCGGAAGTCGTCTCCGCGCCGGCGGCCGACGGCGAGGCCTGGAACACGCCCGAGGGCGTCGCCGTCGCCCCGGCCTATGACGCCGACGACGCGGCAGGTCTGGACTTCACCGGCGGCTTCCCGGGCGTCGCGCCGTTCGTGCGCGGCCCCTATCCGACCATGTACGTGACCAACCCGTGGACGGTGCGCCAATACGCGGGCTTCTCGACCGCCGAGGACAGCAACGCCTTCTACCGCCGCAACCTGGCGGCCGGTCAGATGGGCCTGTCGGTGGCCTTCGACCTGGCCACCCACCGCGGCTATGACAGCGACCACGAGCGGGTGAAGGGCGACGTCGGCATGGCGGGCGTGGCCATCGACTCGATCCTGGACATGCGCACGCTGTTCTCGGGCATCCCGCTCGACAAGATGAGCGTGTCGATGACCATGAACGGCGCGGTGCTGCCAATCCTGGCGCTCTACATCGTGGCGGCCGAAGAACAGGGCGTCAGCCCCGACAAGCTGTCGGGGACGATCCAGAACGACATCCTCAAAGAGTTCATGGTGCGGAACACCTACATCTATCCGCCCGCGCCCTCGATGCGGATCATCTCGGACATCTTCGCCTTCACCTCGGCGAACATGCCCAAGTTCAACTCGATCTCGATCAGCGGCTACCACATGCAGGAGGCCGGGGCGACGGCCGACCTGGAGCTGGCCTACACTCTGGCCGACGGCGTTGAATACGCCCGGGCCGGCGTCGCCGCGGGCATGAGCATCGACACCTTCGCGCCGCGTCTGAGCTTCTTCTGGGCGATCGGCATGAACTACTTCATGGAAGTGGCCAAGATGCGGGCCGCGCGCCTGCTGTGGGCCCGCCTGATGAAGCGCGAGTTCGAGCCCAAGGACGACCGTTCGCTTTCGCTCCGTACGCACAGCCAGACCTCCGGCTGGTCACTTGCGGCGCAGGACGTGTTCAACAACGTCTCGCGAACCTGCGTCGAGGCCATGGCGGCCGTGAATGGCCAGACCCAGAGCCTGCACACCAACGCCCTCGACGAGGCCCTGGCGCTGCCGACCGACTTCTCGGCCCGTATCGCCCGCAACACCCAGCTGTTCCTGCAGATGGAGAGCGGCACCACCCGCGTCGCCGACCCGTGGGGCGGCAGCTACTACGTCGAGCGCCTGACCTACGAGTTGGCCCAGAAGGCCCTGGCGCATATCGAGGAGGTCGAGGCCGCCGGCGGCATGGCCAAGGCCATCGAACAGGGCATTCCCAAGCTACGCATCGAGGAAGCGGCCGCCAAGACCCAGGCCCGCATCGACGCCAATCGCCAGAGCGTGGTCGGCGTCAACCGCTACAAGCCCGCTGTCGCCGACGACATCCCGATGCTGAAGGTCGACAACGGCGCCGTCCGCGCCCAGCAGCTGGACAAGCTGGCCCGCCTGAAGGCCGAGCGCGATCCGGCCGCCACTGAAGCCGCCCTGAAGGCGCTGGAGGACGGCGCGCGCGGGACCGGCAACCTGCTGGCCCTGGCCGTCGACGCCGGCCGCGCCAAGGCCACGGTCGGCGAGATCAGCATGGCCATGGAAAAGGTCTTCGGCCGCCACCGCGCCGAGATCAAATCCATCCAGGGGGTCTATATGAAGGAGGCCGGCAGCGATCCGACCACCGCCCGCGCCAAGGCCATGGTCGAGGCGTTCGAGCAGGCCGACGGCCGCCGGCCGCGCATCCTGATCGCCAAGATGGGCCAGGACGGCCACGATCGGGGCCAGAAGGTCATCGCCACGGCCTTCGCCGACCTGGGCTTCGACGTCGATATCGGCCCGCTGTTCCAGACCCCGGCCGAGGCCGCCCGCCAGGCCGTGGAGAACGACGTCCACGTGGTGGGCGCCAGCTCGCTGGCCGCCGGCCACCTGACCCTGGCGCCGGAGCTGAAGGCGGAGCTGGCCAAGCAGGGTCGCGACGACATCCTGATGGTCGTCGGCGGCGTGATCCCGCCGCAGGACTTCCAAGCCTTGCGCGACGCTGGCGCCGTGGCGATCTTCCCGCCCGGCACGGTCATCGCCGAGGCGGCGATCGAACTGCTGGACCAACTGAACCGCCAGCTGGGCTACACGCAGGAAGCAGCCTAATCGCGCTTTCGGCGGAACAGACCGCGCTTTTTCCGGGCTCGCTCCTGCGCCACCTCTTCGGGCAGGCCGTGGCGGGCCTCGATGTCCTTCTGGAGAGCCTTGGCCGCCATCAGGTGGCCTGGGAACACCGTGTCGATGGCCCAGCCCAGAACGGGCACCGTGTCGGACAGGTTGTCGGCGGCGAGATAGGCCGCCATCCGGCCGACCGTGGCGGGCGCGGCCCTGGCGTGAATGGCATGGAACAGCAGCAATCCGCCGGCGCCGAGGCCGTAGGCGAGACCGACTCCGGGAACCCACGCCAGGACGCCGTCCAGGCCGATGCCCACCGGACCCACGCCGATCAGGCGGTCGGACAGTCGCTTGATGGTCTCGGCGGCGCGCCAGGCCCGATGCGCCTTGAACCGCGCGTCATCCACGGGGCCCGCATTGGGGCCGGCATAGGCGGAGGCCATGGAGAAGTCGTCGGTCATGATCCCAGAACGTTCCGCGTGGTCTCTCGTTGCGTCGCTCTGAGATCGTGGCCGACGCCCAGAGCCGCAAGGTCATTCGCTCTGCCCATTGATCGTTTTCGTTCCCCGGTCGCCAGCCGTCCATTAAGCGAGATCCCGTGAGCCCCGCCCTCGACATCGACTCGCTGGAGCAGCGCCTGGTCGCCGGCGACCGCGCCGCCCTGGCGCGCGCCATCACCCTGGTCGAGAGCCGCCGAGTCGACCACCAGGCGGCGGCGCGGACCTTGCTGTCGCGCCTGATGCCGCGGACCGGACGCGCCCAGCGCATCGGGATCACCGGCGTGCCCGGCGCGGGCAAGTCGACGACGATCGAGCGCTTCGGTTGCGACCTGACCGAGGCGGGTCACCGCGTGGCGGTGCTGGCCGTGGATCCTTCGTCCGGCCGGCACGGCGGTTCGATCCTGGGCGACAAGACCCGGATGGAGCGGCTCAGCGTCCAGCCCAACGCCTATATCCGCCCCTCGCCATCGGGCGGCGCCCTGGGCGGAGTGGCGCGCAAGACCCGCGAGGCCATGCTGCTGTGCGAGGCGGCCGGCTTCGACGTGGTCATCGTCGAGACCGTCGGCGTCGGCCAGTCCGAGACGGTGGTGGCCGACATGGTCGACATCTTCCTGGCCCTGCTGATCCCCGGCGGCGGGGACGAACTTCAAGGCATCAAGAAAGGCCTGATCGAGCTGGCCGACCTGCTGGTCATCAACAAGGCCGACGCCGATCCCCAGAAGGCGGAGCGCTCCGCGCGCGATTACCGCAACGCCTTGCACATCCTCACACCCGCCAGCCCGGACTGGACGCCGCCCGTGCTGACCGCCTCCGGCCTCACGGGCCAGGGCCTAGACGTGCTGTGGACCCAGATCCGGCGTCACCGCGAGGTGATGACCGCCAACGGCGCCCGCGCCGGCCGCCGCGCCGACCAGGACGCCCGCTGGATGTGGGCCATGGTCCGCGACCGGCTGGAGGACGCCTTCAAGACCGCGCCGGCCGTGGCGGCCCTGGTCCCCGAGCTGGAGACGGCGGTGCGAGGGGGCGAACTCCCGGCTTCGGCCGCGGCGGACCAGTTGCTTCAGGCGTTCGGGCTCTAGTCCCGGTAACCCAGCAACGCCCGCAGGCCTGGCGCGTGGAAATCCACCACCCGCCTGTGGGTGTCCGACAGCACCTTGGGCACATCCACCGTGACCTGCAGGTTTTCGCGGGCGGTGCGGCTTTCGCGGGGGTCGGCGCCGGCCTCGACGCGCTCGCGCCAGTCGGCGGGCAGATCCAGGCCGCAATCGGCAAGCAGCTGGCGGAAGAAGGCCTCGGCGCGCTTGGAGCCCAGGTCCTTGAGGTTGGCGACGATGTCCTCGTAGCGGACGATCACGGCCCGCGAGCCTAGCCAGGCCACCGCGTTCATGGCGAAGACGTCCTTCAGGTCGGGCACGCGGCTGTGCGCGCCCAGGATCATCATCATGATGACGTCCTCGACCGAGGCGCCGCCGTCCTTGATGTGGTTCAGGTTTCCCTGGAACTCGTCGGACAGATAGAAGCGGGCGCGCGCCAGCACCCAGTCATAGGGGTCGCGCACCAGCACGATGTGGCGCACGTCGCGCAGGGCCACCGCCGACTCGTCCGAGAACAGCATGTGGCCCCAGCTGATCATCGGCGCCTTGGGATCGAAGGCGTCGCGGCTGCGCGACAGCAGGGCGTGCTGGATGTACTCGCGCCGCCAGTGCTGCTCGGGCGCGACGAACATCCGCATGATGTTGCGGATCAGATGGGTGCCGGCCTTGGGCACGCTGTTTAGGAACACCGACTGGGTCAGCCGCGCGCGCTCGAAGCGTTCGCCGATGGCGTCGAGATTGTCGGGCTTGCCCCGGATGATGGCGTTCACGCTGTGGAGCCTCGGACAGAAAAACGGCGGCGGATCGCTCCGCCGCCGCCATCTTAGGGGAGATCAAGCCGCGCTTAGAAGTGCGCCTTGATGTTCAGGAAGGCGCGACGGCCCAGATAGTCGTATTGCGACGACAGCACCGAGCCGCCGACCGTGCTGTATTGGCCCTGCAGATAGCTGACCGCGGGGGGATGCTCGTCGAACAGGTTCGAAACGCCGCCGGTGATCGACCAGCCCTCGAACTGCCGCCGCAGCGAGACATTGTGATAGGCGGTGAATTCGGTGTGGATCTTGTAGAACAGGGTCCCCGCCGCGTTGGTGTCGGCTTCCGTCTCGGCGTCGGAAGCCTTGCCGACCATGTCGATACCCCAGAAGCCGGTCCAATCGCCCTTCTGGAAGCTCAGGTTCAGCTGGCCGGTCCAGTCGGGATCGCCAACCAAGCCGTTGAGGTCCTTTACGGTGTCGGCGAACTTGGCCTCGGTGTCCTTCAGCTGCCAGGTGGACTGCAGCTCGGTCGTCATGCGGATGTCCCACGGCAGCTGGACCCCGTAGCGAACGGTGAGGTCGATGCCGCGGTTAATCTGCTCGGCGATGTTGATGTAGTTGTCGGTGATGTCGGTGACCAAGTGCGATCCCGGATCCCGCTTGAACAGGCTGCAGAGCTTGTCGGTCGGGAAGTTCAGCGACTTGTAGCACTCCTTGACGATGACGTCGGAGCCCAGCTGCGTGACCTCGTTCTTCACGTTGATGTCGAAGTAGTCGACGGCGACCTGCAGGTCGGCGAACTTCGGCGTCCAGATGACGCCGTAGGTCTTGGCCAGCGAGGTTTCGGCCTCGAGGTTCCCCTTGCCGCCGGACGAGGTGGTGGTCGCCTGGGCGCCCTGGCCGGTATAGGCGTCCGGGATGCCGTCGGCGCGGCAGTTGTCGGCCACGCGCTGGGTGATGTTGCCCTGCGCCAGGTTCTGGCCCCAGCGGATGCAGGGGTCGACCAGCCGTTGGCTGACGAAGTCGGTCTGGGCGTTCTTGTACAACTCGAACAGCGCCGGGGCGCGGAACGAGGTGCCGCGGGTCGCTCGCAAGCGCAGGGACGGGATGATCTGCCAGTTCAGGCCGATCTTGTAGGTGTCGTCCTCGCCGTACGAATTGACCTTAGTGTGACGGCCCGACAGCGACAGGTCCAGGCGCTCGGCCAGGAACATGTCCTTCAGCAGCGGAACGCTCAGCTCGCCATAGACTTCGCGCGCCAGGTCGTCGCCCTTAGTGACGCCAGCGGCCGAGAGGCCCCAGGAGTTGCCGGCCAGGGTGATCGCGCCCGGCGTGTCGTTGATGGAGTCCTTGCGGTAGTGGAAGCCCAGGGCGACGCCGACATCGCCGGCTGGGAGCTTGAACAGATTGCCCGAGACCGAACCTTCGAACACCAGCTGCTTGTAGATCGTCTTGCCGGTCTCGGTGTCGAACAGGAACGCCTCTTCCGCTGGCGTGTACTTGCCGGCCAGGAAGTCCGGCGAAACCCAGGAGACGTCGACGCACTGCCGCTTGCTGATCGGCGTGACATAGCCGGCGCAAGAGGCGGTCGGGCGGATGATGGAATTGCCGCGCGCGCCCAGGCCTCTCGCCCAGGTGCTGGGATCGGCGGGATTCCCGTCACGACGACCGTCGGCGCTGTCGACCGCGTCCTGCAGGATCACGTCCTGCGAATACAGGCCCTTGCTGTGGCTGTACTGGGTGAAGATGTCCCAGTCCCAGCCTTTCAGGAAATCGATACCGCCGAAGTCGCCGCGCAGGCCGCCGACATAGCGCTGGTAGTCGACGCGCTGGCCGGCCCGGGACCGGTTGGTGACCGGCGTCGGCGACAGAATGTAGTCACCGGTGAAACCGGCCGAGAACGGATCGTAGTCGCCGGTGTACTGATAGCTCCAGAACTGGCGGTAGCCGTTGGTCTTGGTGGCGCGCCTGTTGAGCAGGATTTCGCCATAGGCCTCGACGCTGCTGGTGATGTCGAAGGCCCCTTGGGCGAAGATCGTGTTGCGCTCGGTGCGCGGCGTCAGCGACGCGGCCAGATTGAACGGGCTGTTGTAGTCCAGCACGCCGATGTCGGCGGCTTGCGGATCATCGCTGTAGCCAACGACGTAGAAGCCCGCCGGCGCGCCGGGATAGCCGCCGCCCGCCGGAACCCGCGGGATCAAGCCGCCGATCTTGCCGGTGTAGTCATACTGCAGCTTCCCAGCCAGGCCCGAGAAGTTGAAGTCGTAAAGCCAGATCTGATCGTACAGTCGGTCGCGGCATTGGACCTGGCCGGTTCGCGGGTCGATCGTGTCCTTCCGCTTGCCGCTCGAGTCGGTGATGTACGAGCGGCCGCAGTCTGTATAGCTGCGCTGCCCGTTCGATTGCTCCGCCTTCTTGAAGTACTCATACGAGAGGCTGAAGAAGCCACGATCGAAGGTCTTGGCGAAGCTGGCGCTGGCCGAGTACTGCTCGCCGCCGTGCTTCTGCGGCTGGCTGTAGAACATCTCGGCGTCGATGCCGTCGGTGTCGCGCTTGGTGATGATGTTCACCACGCCCGCCACGGCGTCCGAGCCGTAGATCGACGAGGCGCCATCCTTCAGGATGTCGACGTGGTCGATGACCGCCAGCGGCAGCACGTTCAGGTCGAAGGCCGAAACGCCGCCACGGGTGCCCGCCGGGCCGGCGCGCCGGCCGTTCAGCAGCACCAGGGTGCGGTTGGGGCCCAAGCCTCGCAGCGAGACCGTCTCCGAGCCGGGGCCCCCGTCGGTCACCAGGGCGCTGGAGATGGCCGAAGTCACCTGCGGCGAGCCCGAGGCGATCGTCGACGACTGCAGCAGGCCGGTGGCGGTGGCGATGCCGCGCAGCTGGCCTTGTTCGGCGGAAATGACCTGGATCGGATCGGGACTGTTGAAGGCCGAGCGCTTGATGCGCGAGCCGGTGACCACGACGGCCTCGACCTCGGCGTTGTCCGAGGCCTTGGCGGCGTCTTGGGTGGTCTGCAGTGGCGCGGCGGTCTGAGCCATGGCCGGCAGAGCCGCGCCGACCGCCAGCCCCGCGATGATCGTCGAGGCTAGAAGATGTCTACGGTGGATGAGCATTGGAGGATTTTCGCCTTGGATTGCGGATGCGCGGCACGCCTCCCCACCAAGCCCCCTTGGCACGCGACGAATGACCGCTAACGCCAACCAAGCTGCTTCGCTGCGCCGCCGCAATCTTGGCGTCGTTTATTTGTCGCATTTCGAACGAAGTGTGGCCTTGGGCACGCACTTGTAGCGTTCTCGCGCGTATTCCGAAGCTTTTGAAAGCATTACGTACGGGGAAGCACATCCGCGAGGGCCACGAGCGCGCACGAAAAAGGCCGCCGGGACGAGCGGCGGCCTCTCATTGTTTGCGAGAATTTAGGCTTCGGCGGGTGTAGCAACCAGCCGCTTGGCCTGAGCGATCCAGGCGTCGCGCTCGGCGCGCCCCTTCAGGCTCAGCAATTGGTCGAACGAGGCCAGCTCATCCGGCGTCCAGGCGGCGATCTGGCTGAAGGTGGTCACGCCCAGCTCGGCCAGGGAGGCGGCCAGCTTGGGACCAACCCCGACCAGACGGGTCAGATCGTCGCCGACGGCCTGGGCGGTCTCGGCGGCGGCCTCGATCACCGGAGCCGCGGCCTCCGCCACTTCGACCGGCGCGTCGGCGACAGCTTCGAAAGCCTGCGTGACGACGGGCTCGGCCTCGACGGCGGGAGCGACGACCGCCTCGACGATATCCTCGTTAGCGGCGATCACCGTCTCGACCAGTGGTTCGGCGGCGGCCTCCACGACGTCCTGGGTCGCGTCCAGCACCGCCTCGGTGGTCTCGGCGACCAGGGCGACGGCTTCGATGACCGGCTCGGCCTCGACGACCGGCTCGGGCGCGGCTTCAAGGACAGCGACGCTTTCGACCGGCGGCGCCACCGGCTCGGGCGCCAGGGCCATCAGCGACTCAAGGTTCACCGCCTCGCGCCAGCGGTTGGCCCACCACCAGTAGGTGGCGCCAGCGGCGGCCGCGCCGCCGAACATCAGCCACAGCGGCGAGGCCGCGCCGATCGCCACGCGGGGCGCGATCTCGGGCTCGACCTTGTCGGCCTGGAACTCGGGAAGAAAGGTGAAGATCGAAACCATGGGGAATTGCTCCCGGAGCCAGAGGGGCGTCAGCGATCTATTGCGGTGCAACATAACACGGAAAACGCGTTCGCAACCGCAAAAATGCTTCCTCGGGTCAACTCAATCCCATCGCCTTCAGCAGAACGCTCGCGCCCACCAACACGGCGATCGTCGCCAGCATCGGCAGGCGCGTGGCGAAGGTCAGCATCAGCGCCAGCACGGTCAGGCCCAGGGCCGCGTAGTCCAGGCTGGCCAGGTCCGGCAGCATCACCCGAAGAACGCCGGCGACCTCCATGGTCTGGCCGCTACGGAACAGGAGATGGATGGCGAACCACAGGGCCAGTTGGCCGATCACCCCGACCGAAGCGGCCGAGATCAGGGCCAGCGCGCGCGACGGGCGTGGGCGTCGTCCCCAGCGCTCGAACAACGGCCCGCCGGCGAAGATCCAGAGAAACGACGGGGCGAAGGTCACCCACGCCGCCATCAGCCCTCCCAGCAGGCCCAGGACCCAGGCCCATTCCGGCGCGGCGGTCTGGAAGGCGCCGACGAAGCCCACGAAGACGAAGACCAGGATCAGCGGCCCCGGCGTGGTCTCGGCCAGGCCCAAACCATCCAGCATCTGGGTCGCCGACAGCCAGCCGAACGCCGAGGCCGCCTGGCCGATATAGGCCAGGGCCGCATAGGCGCCGCCGAAGCTGATCGCGGCCAGGCCGCCGAACGACAGCCCCATCCAGGCCAGGGTCGAGCCCGGCGCGACGATCCAGGCCAGGGCGACCGGCGCCAGCCACAAGGCCAGGCAGGCCAGGGCGATCTTCTTCTCCCCTTTCGGCGGCGCGGCGGGCGAGACCGGTTCGCCGCCGCCCTTCGCCGTGATCCAGCCCAGCCCTCCAGCGGCGAGGATCACGAGCGGGAACGGCGCGGTGGTGAAGGCCAGCAGGGCGAAAGCCACGCCGCACACGAAGGCGGCCAGCCGGTCCTTGATCGCTCGTCGGCCGATCTTCAGCAGGGCCTGCAGCACCAGGGCCACCACCGCGGCCTTCAGCCCCAGCAGCACCAGCCCCGCCCAGTCGGATCGACCGTGGGCGACATAGAGAGCGGAGAGGCCCAACATCACCGCCAAGCCCGGCAGCACGAACAGCAGGCCGGCCGCGACGCCGCCCCGGATCCCGTGCAGCCGCCAGCCTAGCCACGTCGCCAGTTGCTGGGCCTCGGGCCCGGGCAGCAGCATGCAGAAGCTCAAGGCGCGGGCGAATTCGTCGTCGTCGATCCAGTCGCGTCGCTCGACCACCTCGCGGTGCAACAGGGCGATCTGTCCGGCCGGACCGCCGAAGCCCAGCACGCCGATCTTCAGCCAGACCGGCAGGGCCTGCGCGAGGCTGGGGGCGGCCTTGAGCTTCAAGTCACGTCCGCCAGACGCGAGAGCGGCCGCCGGCCTCGCCCAGGCGCGCGGCGATCCAGTCGCCGGCCTCCGCGGCCGCGCCGTCGACGGCGGCCGGCGCTCCGATCATCACCATCGCGCAGCCGTTCATCTTCATGGGATCCGTCAGGGGACGGAGACGAAGCTCGGCGACTAGCAGGTCGTTGGTGACAGTTTCCATCGTCCGCAGGAAGGCGTCGAAGGTCTCTAGATCCTTGATCGGCAGCCAGACAGCCAGGGCGGCGGTCTTGGCGCGCGCCAGGACCGCCTTCGTCGTTTCCGCGATTCGTTGGTAGTCGTCAGGCCGCTCGAACGGCGGATCGATGACCACGAAGGCGCGAGCGCCCCTGCCCGCCTGCTGGACGGCGGTCGCGAAGCCATCGGCCTGCAGCGCCTGGGCGTTGGCGTAGGGCGCCAGGGTCTTGCGTAGCAGTTGGGCGTCGTCGGGCCGCAGCTCGCAACCGGCATAACGGTCGGTCTTGCGCAAGGCCCGCGCCATCAGCAGCGGCGAACCGGGATAGAGATCCCCCGCTTTTCCGCCGTTCATGTCGGCCACCGCCTTCAGCAGCGGCGCGAACACCGGCGGCGCGTCGGCCGCCGACTTTAGCCGGAAGATCCCCGCCTGGGCTTCGCCCGAGCGGCGGGCCATGTCGCCGGAAAGATCGTAGCCGCCCGCCCCCGCGTGGGTGTCGATCACCGATACGGCCTCGCTCTGGCCCTGCAGGGCCGACAGCATGGCCAGCAGGATCGCGTGCTTATGCAGGTCGGCGAAGTTGCCGGCGTGAAAGGCGTGACGGTAGTTCATGCGTTCGCTCTACCACGCTCCATGGGCGCGGCCAGCCTCGCGCAGTTCCTGGACCATCATGTCCTTCAGAACCTGGGGCGCGACGATCTCGATATCACCGCCCCAGGTGAAGAGGTGCCAGGACAGCTCGCGCATGCCGCCGGCGCGGAAGGTGACCGTCACCGAACCGTCCGCTTCCTGGGCCACCTTCTGCGTTGCGTGGAAACGCCAGCGCAGGGCGTCCTCGGCGCGACTGGGCTTGATCCGGAGGACCACGTCCTGGATCTCGTCGTGATAGATGCCGAAGCTCTCGTCGGCGAAGGCCTGCAGCGAGAAATCCTCGGGAGGCGGCGCTGGCTTTTCGAGCACCTTCAGATCGCTCATTCGGTCCAGGCGCCACGACCGCGGCTTGCCGCCCCTGCCCTCCAGCGCCACGAGGTAGTTGCTACGGCCGAAGAGGACGCCCAGCGGCGTGACCTCGCGCGTTCGGCCCGGCGTGCTGCCGCCCTCGTACCGGAACGACAAGGCCGACAGCCCCTTGATGGCCGTGCGGATGGCGGTCAACAGCGCCTGATCCTCGAACGGACGCGGGCCGGCGTGGACGGCGATAGTCTCGGCCTGGACCAGGGCCTCGACGTCGGGGGCCACGCGCCGGCGGGCCGCGCCTCGCAAGGCCGACAGCAATTTGCCCTCCAGAGCGTAGAGCGAGGCGGCGCGCGCCTCGGCGCCTGACGCCCGATAGGAATCCGCCGCCGTGCGCAGCGCCGCCAGTTCCTCGGCGGTCGGTGTCTGGAAGACTCCGTCCAGCCCCGACGGGATGCGGAAGCGCTTGGTCGGCGGATCGTCGATCGCCTCCATCTGCGGGAAGGCCGCCCACACGGCGTCGCGCATCCGCTCGGCGGTGCGGCGGCCGACGTCCAGATTGCGGGCCATCTCGTCCAGGGTCAGCCCCTCGGCGGATCCGGCCAGCATGCGGGCGAGATCCAGCAGGCGCGTAGCTTTCTCGTGTCTCATGCGTTTCCCAGGTGGAAGGACAGCTTACGACCGTTTCTGTCGCAATGCTCGCACATTCTGCGGATGTCGAGACTGGAGAGCCCCCAAAGGAGTCCTGGATGTCGCACTTCACCTGCTCCCCCTGGGCCGTCGCCCCCGTCAACCAGGCCCTGATCTCGGCCGTGCTGGACTTCGCCGACATCCACCGGGACCTGGGCGGCGGGCGCACGTTGCGCCGCATCAGCCATGAGCGCGCGGCCAAGGCCGACATGTTCCTGTTGCTGGGCCGCGACGTGGAGCGGGTGACCGACATCGGTCTGGTCTGGAACGATCGCGAGGATCAGATCGTCCGTGTCACCGATGACGCCGAATTGCGCGATTCCCGCCTGGAGATCTGGGAAGAGGCGTTCGACCTGTTCGAAACCGAAGACACCGACGAAATGGCCCCGCCGATGCGCCTCTGCGCGTGAAACTTGGCCCCGCACGCGCCCCTCGCGTGCGCTAGCGCCCTACGCAACTGCCTAAAATCCGAGATCGTCCGCCGCGCAAAACGGCGCCCATCGGGCGCTGGCGCGGTTGTGGCGTTTTCCCGACAGCCTTCCATTGCCGAACGCAGAAACCTGCCCTCCCCATGAATTCGTCGGGAGAGTATCCGATAGCTTTTAGTACCCGCGTCAAAAAATATAATCGTGGGGAGAAGAACGTCGCGGAGAAGGGAATCGTCATGCGTCAATAAATACAATGAGGGGGTTACTAATGAATCGACGTTTTAAACCTGCCCTACTGGCGGGTATTTCCGTGCTATCCATTACTTTTGGTTACTCTGCACAAGCCTTCGCCGCAGCGCCCGATGCGCCGGCCGATCAAACCGAGGTTGACGTCGTCATCGTCACCGGCACGCGCCAGACGGGCCTGCGTGTCATCGACAGCCCCGCCCCCGTCCAAGTGGTCGACACCAGCACGCTGGAACGCACCGGCGCGGTCGATCTGCGCCTGGGTCTCGCCAACCTGGTGCCGTCGTTCAACGCCCAGGCCTTCGGCGGCGACACCGCCAACCTGACCCTGTCGGCGCGCCTGCGCGGCCTGTCGCCCAACCAGGCCCTGGTGCTGGTCAACGGCAAGCGCCGCCACACCACCGGCAACCTGGCCGTTCTGTCGGGCGTCTATCAAGGCGCCGCCGCAGCCGACCTCGGCTTCATCCCGATGGCCGGCATCGGCCGCATCGAGGTGCTGACCGACGGCGCCGCGGCCCAGTACGGCACCGACGCCATCGCCGGCGTCGTCAACATCATCCTGAAGAAGAACCCTTCGGGCGGCTCGATCTCGGCCACGGGCGGCGAATATTTCGACGGCGGCGGCAAGACGGCCGGCGGCTCGGTCAACATCGGCATGGCGCCGACCGAGACCAGCTATCTGAACATCACCGTCGAGAGCAAATACCACGGCTTCAGCAACCGCGGCCTGCCCGACCAGCGGGTCTTCAACCCCGCCAGCCCCAGCTATTCGGCGGCCAACAACGCCGTCGAGAGCCTGATCCCAGGCTATCCGAACCTGAACCTGATCTCGGGCGACGCCGAGTACCGCCTGAACAACCTGGCCTTCAACGCCGGCGTCGAGCTGCCGGCCGACTTCGAGGTCTATTCGTTCGGCACCCTGGGCCACAAGGACGCCTCGGCCTACGAGAACTACCGCCGCTACAACCGCATCCAGGGCAAGATGGGCGCGGCTGACCGGCCCTTCCCGCTGGGCTTCTCGCCCCGCGAGCGCATCATCGAGGACGACTACGCCCTGACCCTCGGCGTCTCGGGCAAGATCGCCGGCTGGGACATGGACCTGTCGTCGACCTACGGCAAGGACGACATCGAGGTCCGCGTCGAGGACTCGGCCAACGCCAGCCTCTACACCGACACCTCGACCACCACGACCAAGGGCTTCACCCCGACCTCGTTCCACGCCGGCAGCTGGCGCACGACCCAGTGGACCAACAACCTGGATCTGCGTCGCGGCTTCGATGTCGGCTTCTCGGCCCCGCTGGATGTCGCCGTCGGCTACGAGCAGCGCCGCGACACCTACCGCATCGGCCAAGGCGACGCGGCCTCGACCTACAAGGAAGGCTCGCAGTCGTATCCGGGCTTCCAGAAGACCGACGCCGGCGGCCACTCGCGCACCAGCTGGGCCCTGTACGGCGACGTCGCCGCCACCCCGGTCGAGGCCTGGAAGATCGACGCGGCCGTCCGCTACGAGAAGTTCAGCGACTTCGGCGACACCACCGTCGCCAAGCTGACCAGCCGCTATGACTTCAGCGAGATGTTCGCTATTCGCGGCACGGTCTCGACGGGCTTCCGCGCTCCGACCCTGGCGGAGTCGTTCTACTCGGCCACCAACGTCTCGCCGACCAGCGCCTTCGTGCAACTGGCGCCGAACTCGCCGGCGGCCCGCCTTCTGGGCATCGACGCGCTGAAGCCCGAGAAGTCGAAGAACTACAGCCTGGGCATCGTGGCCCACCCGATCGAGAAGATGACGGCGACGATCGACGTCTACCAGATCAACCTGAAGGACCGGATCTTCGGTTCCAGCTCGGTCTACGGCCTGCGCAACGGCGTCGTCGTCAACAGCAACGTCAACGCCGCGATCGCCGCCAACGGCAACGTGCTGGACAGCACCGTGGCCAGCACCGGCATCAACATCTTCTCGAACGGCCTGGACACTCGCACGCGGGGCCTGGACTTCGTGGTCTCGTACCCGACGGACCTGGGCGACTACGGCCGCATCGACTGGACGTTGAGCGGCAACGTCAACAAGACCAAGATCACCAAGGTGAAGGCGGCCCCGACGGCCCTGGCCACGACCAGCACGGCCTTCCCGAGCGGTCAGGTCCTGTTCGCCGGCAACGCCGCCTCGCTGCTGGAGAAGGCCGCGCCGAAGTACAAGGTCGGCCTCAACGGCCTCTACACCTTCGGCAAGCTGTCGCTGAGCCTGACCGAGACCTTCTACGGCAAGGCCTCGGCCCTGTCGGATCCCGGCACCGGCCCGCTGCTGAACACCGTGGCCAGCGCCGCGGCGATCACCGACGTCGAGCTCTCGTACAAGTTCCCGAAGGGCGTCACCGCCGCGATCGGGGCCAACAATGCGTTCAACAAGTATCCGGACAAGTTCACGTCCGCCTTCCAGACCGCCTGTATCGCTTCCGGCGGCGGCTGCGTGACCCAGTACCCCTCGTTCTCGCCCTACGGCATCAACGGCGGCTACTACTACGGCCGACTGAGCTACGCCTTCTAAGGCCAGGGCTCAGGGTAGACAGCGAAGGGGCGGGCCGCCGGGTCCGCCCCTTTTTGCATCTCGGGAACACTTCGCCCGCTGCCGCTCTCTACCCAAGCGTTAGCGCGCGAACAGCGACCGAAAGGCGATCGCCCATGCCGAAGGCCAAGAAGAAGCTTCTCCCCAAGGATTTCGACGCGCTTCTGAGAACCGGTGACCTCGGCACCCTCAAGGCGGTGTTCGACGCCTGCGAACTCGATGCGCGCGGCGGCTACGGCAAGCAGTCGGCGCTGGCGTTTCGCGACTGTCCCGACGAGTTGGCCCGCTGGCTTGTGGCTCAGGGTGCAGATCTCGAGGCCCGCGACACCTACGGCCGCACGCCACTGCATGCCCACGCCGGCAACTGGCAGGGCCGAATCGACACCCTGCTCGACCTTGGCGCCGACATCCAAGCGACCGACAAGGACGCCGACACCCCGCTGCACAAGGCGGCCAAGTCCGCCAATCCCGAGGCGGTGAAGGCCCTGCTAGCTCGCGGCGCCAAGGTCGGCGCGCTCAACACCGCGGGCCTGACACCCCTCGCGGCGGGTCTGCAGTACTGCAGCAACGCCCAGATCGAAACCATGGCGGAAGTATCGGAGCTGCTTCTGGCGGCGGATCCCCCGCGCAAGTCGGGCCTCGGCGACCTGGTCAAGCGCGCCTTCGCCGGCGGGCGGCCCGCCCCCGGACCGGTCACGCCGCAGATGCGGGCGTTCGTGCAGCGTATAGGCGAGAACTTCGAGTTCCATCGCGCAGGGTTCAACCCCGACTCTGTAGAGGCGACCAGCGCCGGGCTGGACCGCCTCTACGTCCTGTTCGACGCTCCACCGGTCCCGCGCCGCGTGATGCACGACGGCCGCGCCCCGATCGTCGCCAAGGCGGCGCGCTGGCAGGACCAACAGCAGGAGCTGTGGGCCATGCTCGTGCCCTCTCGAGGCCCCGCCGCCACCGTGCAGGGTGAGGTCATCCGCATCGCCGGCCGTGTCGCCGACGAGGTCGACCGCAACGGCGCGGCCAATTGGGACGCGGACTACGGCAAGATGACCCGCGCCTTCCTGGCCCATCTCGGCTCGGGCGCGCCCCTGCCTGACAGTGAGCGCGAGAGGGCGGCGCGTGTCGTCGCCGAGGTGCGCGAGCGCGACGGCGCGGGCGGCGAGCTCTGCGAACTGGCCGTGAGCTGGGTCAAGCTGAACCCCACCCCGATGCCTCTAGGCCCGCCGGGGTATGAACGATGATCGTGGGGTCCGCCTAGACGGTCAGCGCCTTGCCCATCCGGATCAGCGGGACGCGATAGCCGGTCGAGGTCACCGCCTCGAACGGCTCGATGTCGTGATAGCCACAGGCCCGGTACAGCGGAACGCCGCCCAGGGTCGCGGCCATCTCGACGCGGCTGAAGCCCTCGGCGCGCGCGGCGGCCTCGCAGGCGTCGAGGACGATCCTGCCGACGCCTTTGCGGGTGTGATCGGGGTGGGTGTACATGGCCCGCACCCGCGCGGCGTCCGTCCTGGGATCCAGCAGCGCCGCGTCGCGTCCGGCCGAGTGGTCGCCGCCGAATAGCGTGGCGCGCCGGCTCCAACCACCGCAGCCGGCGATCGCGCTCCCTCCAGAAGACAAATCCTCGACCACGAAATAGGTGCCGTCGTCGATCAGCTGGGTGTCCAGGCCCATGATCTCGAACGAGGCCTTCACCCCCTCGGGCGGCAGGAACGCCTGAAGCAACTCGCCAATCGCGCGGTCCATCAGGGCAGACAGCACGGGCATGTCATCTGGACGGGCGAGACGCAGGCGAAGGACGGGGACGGACGAGTTCATCGGACTTCCATGACGATGTCGCTGAAGGGCAGAAAAACAGAGATTCGGCGAGTCCGCGGCGATCTTTCGACCTCGCCCATCGATCGCTCAAAGACCGCGCCAGGCGCCCAATGGTCAGGCGTCGGACGGGTCGCTGGCGATCTTGACCGAAAGTGGATTGCGCGGCGAAGGTCGCGATTTCGAGATGTCCACGTTCCGGCGCGGCGTCGCCGCCCGGGGCGGAGCCGGACGTCCGATCGACACCGGCCAACAACAACGGGCGGGGATGTTATGAGTGGATTGGACGCTGTAACGGCGGGTGGCGTACTCACACGTCGACGGTTCTTCGAAAGTCTGGCCGCCGTCGGCGGCATGTCGCTGGTGCTGTCGGGCATGGAGGCCCTGGGCTTCTCCCAGGCCTCGGCCACCGAGCTGCCCCCCACGCTGACCGGCGGGGCCAAAAACACCAAGGTCGTCATCCTGGGCGCGGGCCTGGCGGGCATGACCGCCGCCTATGAGCTCAGCAAGGCCGGCTATCAGGTGCAGGTCCTGGAGGCCCGCTCGTTCGCCGGCGGCCGCTGCCAGACGGCGCGCAAGGGCTTCAAGCACACCGACCTGATCGGCAACACCCAGACCTGCGAGTTCGACGAGGGCCACTACATCAACCACGGCCCGTGGCGGATCCCGTACCACCACCGCTCGACCCTGCACTACACCAAGCTGTTCGGCGTGCCGCTGGAGAGCTTCGTCAACGACAACGACGCCTCCTACGTCTATTTCGAGAAGGGCGCGGGGGCGCTGGCCGGCAAGCCGGTCCGCAAGGGCGAGATCGCCGCCGACATTCGCGGCTACACCGCCGAACTGGTCGCCAAGGCCGCCAGCCAGGGCCAGCTCGACGCCCCGTTGTCGGGTCTCGACCGCGAGAAGTTCATCGCCTACGTCGTCAATGAAGGCCGCCTGACCAAGGACCTGGCCTACAAGGGCACCGAGGGTCGCGGCTTCTCGATCCATCCGGGCGCGGGCGTCGATCCCGGCCCCGGCAAGGAGCTGCCGCCGTTCGCCTTCAAGGACGTGCTGGACAGCAATGCCTGGCGGGTTCTCAGCTCGGTCACCGGCTACGAGCAGCAGCGCACCATGCTGCAGCCGATCGGCGGCATGGACCAGATCGCCAAGGGCTTCGAGAAGCACGTCGGACCGATGATCCGCTACTCGACGGTCGTCGAGAAGATCAAGCAGTCGCCCACCGGCGTCACGGTCTCGTTCAAGGGCGCCGACGGCAAGAAGGGCGAGGTCACCGCGGACTACTGCGTCTGCACCATCCCGCTCAGCGTACTGAAGCAGATCGACCTCGACGCCTCGGCCCCGTTCAAGGCGGCGATGGAGGGCGTCTCGTACGCGCCGGTCAACAAGATCGGCCTGCAGATGAAGACGCGCTTCTGGGAAGAGAAGCACCACATCTACGGCGGCCACGTCTATACCGACATACCGGGGATCAACTCGATCACCCTGCCCTCCTACGGCTGGCAGGGGCAGAAGGGCGTCCTGCTGGGCTACTACATGTTCGGTGGCGAGGCCGCCCGGATCAGCGCCAAGAGCCCGGCCGACCGCGCGGCCTACGCCGTCGCCGCCGGCCAGAAGGTCTTCCCGGAATACGCCGAGAACTACGAGAACGCCTTCTCGTTCTGCTGGCACCTGGCCGAGCACAATCTGGGCGGCTGGGCCGAGTGGGGCGAAGCGGGTCGCAAGGAGGCCTATCCGGTCCTCTGCCAACCCGATGGCCGCCTCTATCTGGCCGGCGAACACCTCAGCTACCTTGGCGGCTGGCAGGCCGGCGCCATCGAGTCGGCCTGGCAGCAGATCGCCAGGATCCACGCCCGCGTGCAGCAGGCCTAGAAGACATCAGGACTCCGAGGAAACGAATGACCTTCGCCTATCGTCTCGCCGCCCTGGCCTTGGCCGCCGGCGTCGCCGCCCCGGCCATCGCCCTGGCCGACGGCAAGTCTCAGTTCAACGACAACTGCTCGGCCTGCCACCAGGTCACCGGCAAGGGCGTCAAGGGCGCCTTTCCGGCCCTGGCCGGCTCGCCGCTGGTCCAGGGCGATCCGCAGCTGCTGACCACCACGGTGCTGAACGGCCGCGCTGGCATGCCGGCCTTCAAGGACGACCTTTCCGACACCGACCTCTCGGCCATCCTGACCTATGTCCGCTCGTCCTGGGGCAACAAGGCGCCGCCGGTGAAACCCGCCGACGTCGCCAAGGCCCGCGTCGCGGCCAAGGCCGGCGCCAAGGCGCGCGGCCTCCAGGCCCACTAACCTTTCCAATGCTCACAGGGAGAAGATCATGAAACGCCTTATCGCCCTCGCCGCCGGCGTCGCCGCCCTCGCCGGCGCCGCCTCGGCCGCCCAAGCCCAGGAGATCGTCCGCGGTGGCGATCCCAAGTCGCCGATCGCCAGCGTCGTCACCGTGCCGGCCGGCTACGACACCATCTATGTCTCGGGCATGACCCCGCCGGTGATCGACGAGAAGGCCACGGGCGTGGCCAAGTTCGGCGACACCAAGACCCAGACCCTGGGCGTGCTGGGCCGCATCGAGGCGGCCCTGAAGAGCCAGGGCGCGACCATGGCCGACGTCGTCATGATGCGCGTCCTGCTGGTCGGCGACCCGGCCAAGGAGGGCAAGATGGACTTCATGGGCATGATGGAAGGCTACAAGACCTACTTCGGCACCGCCGCTCAGCCCAACAAGCCGGCGCGCATCACCAGCCAGATCACCTCGCTCGTCCAGGACGGCATGCTGGTCGAGATCGAGGTCCAGGCCGCGAAGAAGAAGTAAGGCCTTAAGGCGCAACGAATTTCATCGTTCCGCGAAATTATTTTCGTGACAACGTTGTCAGATCGAATTCAAACGGCTATATGGAATTCAGCCCTTTCGGGCGTTTCCTCCCAATGACTCGGCCGCCTTCTTCTCCTGGAAGGCGGCCGTTCTTTTGTCTGGCGCGCGGTGCTACGCGTTGGCCATGACCCTTTCGCCCAGCTTCTGGTCCGCCGTGCGCCTGGTCGCCCTGCTGAACCTCGCCTACTTCGCTGTCGAGATGACGGTGGCGCTGCGCATCGGCTCGGTGTCGCTGTTGGCCGACAGCGCCGACTTCTTCGAGGACGCGGCGGTCAACTTCCTGATCCTGGCGGCTCTGGGCTGGAGTGCGACACGCCGCGCGAAGGTCGGCCATGCGCTGGCCGCGATCCTGCTGGCGCCGGCGGTCGCCTTCCTCTGGACGCTGTGGCGCAAGATCGGCGATCCGACCCCGCCGGAGGCGCTGTCACTGAGCGTCACCGGGCTAGGCGCCATGGCGATCAATCTGTTCTGCGCCTTCACCCTGGTTCGCCATCGCGGCGCGGCAGGCAGCCTGTCCAAGGCCGCTTTCCTGTCGGCCCGCAACGACGTCCTGGCCAATATCGGGATCGTCGGGGCGGGACTGCTGACCGCCGCCACCCGGTCCGTCTGGCCCGACATCGTCGTCGGCCTGGCCATCGCGGTCATGAACCTCGACGCCGCCCGCGAAGTCTGGGACGCCGCGCGCGAGGAGGCCAAGGACGCGCACAGCTAGGCGGTGAACACTCGCCCCTCGCGCGCCACGACCGGCCAGGGCGCCAGCCGCGCGCCAACGCAGGGTCCGCCCACGCAAGCGCCCTCCTCCACCGTGAACACCGCGCCATGCCACGAGCAGGCGATCAGATCGCCGTCCGGGGTCAGGTACTGGTCCAGGACCTGCGCGAGCGGAAAGCCCTGGTGCGGGCAACGGTCGACATAGCCGAACACCGCCTCGCCCCGGCGCACCACGAAGCCGTGAAAGCGCTTGTCGCCGATCTGCAGGACATAGCCTCGCGCGCCGCCGTCGGCGATCAGGTCCAGCGGGCCCAGGTTGATCCCGGCGCGCGTTTCCCAGATCCGGCCGACAACGGCGGCGTCTTCCGGTCTCTCTGAACTCAAACCCGCTCGACCGTCTGCTCAATGGCGCCGAAGATCGAGTGGCCCTTGGCGTCCTTCATCTCGATGCGGACGGTGTCGTCGCCCAGCAGGAACGGCGTCTTGGGCGCGCCGGTCAGGAGGGTCTCGACGGTGCGTAGCTCGGCCAGGCACGAATAGCCCAGACCGCCCTCGCTGATCGGCTTGCCGGGCCCGCCGTCGGCGCCCCGGTTTGACACCGTGCCCGAGCCGACGATGGTGCCGGCGCACAGCGCGCGGGTCTTGGCGGCATGGGCGACCAGGGTCCCGAAATCGAAGGTCATGTCGACGCCGGCGTCGGCCTTGCCGAAGTCCTTGCCGTCCAGCTCGACCAGCAGGGCGCCGTGCAGCTTGCCATCCTTCCAGGCGTCACCCAGCGCGTCGGTCGACACCGCCACCGGCGAGAAGGCGCTGGCCGGCTTGGACTGAACGAAGCCAAAGCCCTTGGCCAGTTCGGTCGGGATCAGGTTGCGCAAGCTGACGTCGTTGCAGAGCATGACCAGGCGGATGGCGGCCAGGGCCTCCTCGCGGCTGGCGCCCAGCGGCACGTCGTCGACGATCACCGCGACCTCGCCCTCCAGGTCGCAGCCCCAGCTGGCGTCGGCCAGCGGGATCGGATCGCGCGGGGCCAGGAAGCCGTCCGACGCGCCCTGATACATCAGGGGATCGGTCCAGAAGCTCTCGGGCATCTCGGCGCCGCGCGCCTGGCGCACCAGCTGCACGTGATTGACATAGGCCGAACCGTCCAACCACTGGAAGGCGCGCGGCAACGGGCTCAGGGCGTCATGCTCGTGGAAGCGCTCCCGCGGCACCGCGCCGTGCTCGAGGCTTTCGGCCAGCCCCGCCAGCATCAGCCCACAGCGCGACCAGTCGTCCAGCGCGGCCTGCAGGGTCGGCGCGATCGTCCCGGCGTCGGTGAACCAGGCCAGGTCGTTGGAGACCACCACCAGCCGGCCGTCACGACCGCCCTTGAGAGACGCGAGCTTCATAGGCGCTTCCTCTTGTTTCTTATGCTTACGGCAGACGCGCCTTGGGGAAGCCCGTCCAGCAGGCGTCATAGTCACCCTGAAGCGCGGAAGTCTCCAGCGCGAACTTGGTCGGACGGATCACCCAGCGGCTCTCGAACATGAAGGCGATGGTCCCGTCGATCTTGTGCGGGGCGAGCTCGGCCTCGGTGGCCTTGCGATGGCTGGCGACATCGGGGCCGTGGTCGCTCATGCAGTTGTGCAGGGACGCCCCGCCAGGCGTGAAGCCGCCCTCCTTGGCGTCGTAGGCGCCATGGATCAGGCCCATGAACTCGCTCATCACGTTGCGGTGGAACCAGGGCGGGCGGAACGTGTGCTCGGCCACCATCCAGCGCGGCGGAAAGATCACGAAGTCGCAGTTGGCCGTCCCTGGCGTGTCGCTGGGCGAGGTCAGGACCGTGAAGATCGACGGATCGGGATGGTCGAAGCTGACCGTGTTTATCGTGTTGAACCGCGAGAGATCGTAGCGGTACGGCGCCAGGTTGCCGTGCCAGGCCACGACGTCCAGCGGGCTGTGGTCCCACTCGGAGGCCCACAGCGATCCCTGGAACTTCTGGATCACGAGCGTGGGCTCATCCACGTCCTCGAACGCCGCGACAGGGGTCTCGAAGTCCCTGATATTGGCCAGGCCGTTGGAGCCGATCGGCCCCAGTTCCGGCAGGCGGAAGGCCGCGCCGTAGTTCTCGCAGACATAGCCGCGCGAGGGGCCGGCGACCTCGACCCGGAAGCGCACGCCGCGCGGGATAACCGCGATGTGGCCAGGCCCGGCCTTCAGCACGCCCAGCTCGGTGACCAGGGTCAGCACGCCTTGCTGCGGCACGATCAGCAGTTCGCCGTCGGCGTCGTAGAATACTCGGTTCTTCATCGAGGCGTTGGCGAGGTAGACGTGGACGCCGATGCCGCTGAGCGTCGCGGCGTCTGCGTTGCCGGCCAAGGTGACCATGCCGTCGACGAAGTCGGTCGGCTCAGACGGGATCTCCAGCGGGTCCCAGCGCAGGCGGTTGGGCGTCACCGGGCCAGGGAAAGACGAGACCAGCCTGTCCTGGGCGTAGAGCTGGTACGGCCCATGCCCGGCGCTTGGCCGAAGGCGGTAGAGCCAGCTTCGCTTGTTCTCGTGGCGCGGGGCGGTGAAGGCCGAACCCGACAGTTGCTCGGCATAGAGGCCGAACGGAACCCGCTGCGGCGAGTTCTGCCCCACCGGCAGCGCGCCGGCCACGGCCTCGGTGGCGAAGTGGGCGCCGAAGCCGGTTTGGTATTTGAGCGCGTCGGTCATGCTGTCGGACTCTTTTCGCTTCTCCCCACGCCGCTTTCCCGGCGAAAGCCGGGGCCCAGATTCATCCTGAGCGGCTCGTGGGCTTCACCTGGGTCCCCGCTTTCGCCGGGAAGATGGAGGAAGGTAAGCACCCTCCCTCACCGATCAAAAGGCCCTACCCCTCGACCGTGATCACCCCACGGCGGATCTGGTCCAGCTCGATGCTCTCGAACAGCGCCTGGAAGTTGCCGTTGCCGAAGCCCTGGTTGCCCTTGCGCTGGATGATCTCGAAGAAGATCGGCCCGAACAGGTTCTCGGTGAAGATCTGCAGCAGCAGGCCTTCCTCGCCGACATTGCCGTCCAGCAGGATGCGGTTCTTCTTCAGGCGTTCCAGGTCCTCGCCATGGCCGGGCACGCGCTTGTCGACCAGTTCGTAATAGGTCTCGATGGTGTCCTGCAACTTGACGCCCCGGGCGCGCAGCTTCTCGACGGTCTCGTAGATGTCGTCGGTGGTCAGAGCCAGGTGCTGGATGCCCTCGCCATTGTACTGGCGGATGAACTCCTCGATCTGGCTCTTGTCGTCCTGGCTCTCGTTCAGCGGGATGCGGATGGCCTTGTCGGGCGCGATCATCGCCTGGCTGAACAGGCCCGTCGCCTGGCCCTTGATGTCGAAATACTTCTGCTCCTCGAAGCCGAAGACCTGGTTGTAGAAGGTCGACCAGGTGCGCATCTGGCCGCGTTTGACGTTGTGGGTCAGGTGGTCCAGCAGGTCGAGGCCGACATTGTTCTTGGCCTCGGCCAGAGCCGCACCGGGGATCTGCTCCCAGCCGTCATAGATGGTGCCGGCGTCGCCATAGCGGTCGACCAGATAGAGCAGAGAACCGCCGATGCCTTCCAGCACCTTGGCCCCCTCGCCCAGCAGCGAGCGCGAGGCGTCGGCGGCCTTGGCGCCACGCGCCAGGGCGTCGGCATAGGCCTGTTCGACGTTCTCGACGCGGAAGGCCATGCCATTGGCCGACGGGCCGTGCTCGGCGCGGAAGTCGGCGACCTGGCCGGTCGTCTCCTCGTTGACGATCAGGTTGATGCGGCCCTGCTTGTAGCGGATCGCGGCCTTGGTCGGATGCTTGCTGGCCGGCACGAAGCCCAGTTGCTCGATCAGAACCTTCATGGCCGCCGGATCGGGGCTGGTGAACTCGACGAACTCGAAGCCGTCGAGGCCCAGCGGGTTCTGTTCGGTGACGAGCGTGGTCATGCGGGTTCTCCCTGCAGGCAGGCCTCGAAGGCCCGCGCGAACGTGTCGATGTTGGTAACGGTCAGACCGGCCAGATTGATGCGGCCCGAGCCCGCCATGTAGATTCCGTGATCCTCGCGCAGCGTGGCGACCTGGGCCGGCGACAGCGGCAGGAGCGCGAAGAGGCCGTGCTGCCCGGCCAGCGGCGCCAGGGCCGGGACCGCCTTGGCCAGACGCTGGCGCAGGTCGGCGACGCGGACGCGCATGGCCTCCAGCTCGGCGCGCCATTGGGTCGTCAGCGTTTCGGACTCAAGGATGACACGGACGACGGCCGCGCCGTGGTCGGGCGGCATCGACCAGTTGGTGCGGGCCAGGGCCCGGATGTTGCTGGCGGCGAGGTCCAGAGTGTCGGCGTCGCGCGACAGAGCGTAGAGCGCCCCGACCCGCTCGCGATAGAGGCCGAAGTTCTTGTCGCAGGAATAGGCCAAGAGGCCGTCCTCGGCGGCCGCCAGGACCAGGCGCATGCCGGCCGCGTCTTCCTCGAGGCCCAGGCCCAGGCCCTGATAGGCCAGGTCGATCAGGGGGATGAGGCCCTTGCGCGCCACAAGCGCGGCGATCGCCGCCCATTGCTCCAGGCTGTAGTCGGCGCCCGAGGGGTTGTGGCAGCAGCCGTGCAACAGGACCGCGTCCCCGGCCCGCGCCGTCTCCAGCGCCGCCATCATCTCGTCGAAGCCCAGGCGCTGGGCGCGCTGGTCGTAGTGGCGGAACGCGACCGTCTCGATACCCAGCTGATCCAGGATCTGGGTGTGGTTGGGCCAGGTCGGCGCGCCGACGATCATGCGGATGTCGGGCCTGGCGGCCTTCAGGAGCTCACAGGCCAGGCGGATCGCGCCGGTGCCGCCCGGCGTTTGCACGCCGAACACCTCGTGACTGACCGCATCGCCGAAGATGATCGGCTTCAGAAGATCCAGATAGCCGATGTCGCCTTCCGGGCCGAGATAGGCCTTGGTCGGCTGGCCGTTCAGCAGGATCTGCTCGGCGGCCTTCACGCACGCCATCACCGGCGTCGCGCCATCGTCATCGCGGAACACGCCGACGCCCAGGTCGATCTTCCCGGGGCGGGAATCGCGACGATAGGCGCCGATCAGCGACAGCAGGGAGTCCGGCGCCTGGGGCGACAGGCCGGCGAACACGGAGGATGACGTCATGGCGCTTTCCGGTAACGGGACGGAAGGCAGCCTATCGCGGAGCGGAAGTCAGAACGTGGCGATGATGACCGATCAGAACGGCATAATGGTCACATCATGCCAATGATCCGGATCAATTCCGGCGAGATGTGATCAGTCCAGATAGTCCAGCGGCAGGGCCGTGGAATCCTTGACCGTCTCCAGTACGAACGACGAGCGCACGTCCTTGACCGCAGGCATCTTCAGCAGGCGCTTCATGGTGAAATCGGCATAGGCGTCCAGGCTCGGGACCACTACCCGCAGCAGATAGTCGTAGCCGCCCGTCATGACGTAGCAGCCGACCACTTCGGGCTCGCGGATCACGGCTTGCTTGAACGCCTCGGCCGCCGCCTCGGTGTGACGGTCGACCTGAACCTCGACATAGGCCAGCACATCCAGCCTGGCCTTGCGTCGATCCAGCAGGGCGACATAGCCGCTGATCAGGCCGGCGGCTTCCAGCTGCTTGACCCGCCGCAGGCACGGGCTGGGCGACAGGCCCACGCGCTCGGCCAGGTCGACGTTCGAGATCTTGCCGTCCTCCTGCAGGATCTGGAGGATCTTCCGATCGGCGCGGGTGAGCTTCATCGTGACCGGTCTCATCGACATCCTGGCAGGAAATGCCAAGCTAGCCTGTATTCCGGTTCACGACGACGGCTACTTCGCCGTTTCGGTGTCGGCTCCGAGCCAGGCCTTGCGGAAGACCAACTGGGCGTCGGTCGGCTTCAGGTCGGCCTTCTCGAAGCGAACGACCTCCAGGGTCGGGTCGGCGGCGATCTTCAGCGGAACCTCGCGGACCTGGCCGCGCTGGACGAACTTCACGCTCGTCGCCTCGTCAGGCTTGAGGCGGTCCAGGGCGTCGGTCCAGTCTGCCTCATTGGCGAACTCGAAGCGGCCGATCGAAACGATGCGATCCCCGGTCTCGACGCCCGCCGCATAGAGCGGGCTGCCGGGCGCGGGCGGCTGGTCCAAGATTACCTCCGCGCCGTTGATCCGGACCCGCGCCGCGCCCAGCCAGGCCTTCTTCGGCGACTTCTGGCGCAGCTTCAGACCGGCCCGCTCCAGCAGCGGGCCGAAGTCCGGCAGGGCCGAGCCCTCGATGCTGGCCTTGAAGAAACCGTCGGCGAACGCCGCGTCGCCGGTCGTCCGGGCCAGGGCCGCGCGCGCGTCCGTCGGCGTGTAGGGCTTCTCCGGCGCTCCGTGCGTGCGCCACATCTGGCGCATGAAATCGTCCAGGGTCAGCGGCTTCTCACGCCCGCGCAGCTGCAAGTCCAGCGCCAGGCCGATGATCGCGCCGTACGGATAGTACGAGGTGAAGATGTTCGGATTGGTCGGATCCAGGGCCGCGGCCGCGTCGACGAATGGCGCGCGCAGGCTCATCTCCTGAGGGGAGCCATACTGGCGACCCGGGCCGTTGACGACGCCGTTCAGCGTGCTCGACAGGCCGGTCAGGAACTCGTCCACCGTCGACTGCCCGGCGCGACGGATCAGCAGCGGACCGTAGTATTGGGTGAAGCCCTCGGCCAGCCACAGGGACGGAGTCGGATTGGCCTTGGTGAAGTCGAACGGCTCCAGCTCGGCCGGGCGGATCCGCTCGACGTTCCAGGCGTGGAAGAACTCGTGGCTGGCGGTGTTTAGCTGGCTGAAGTTGCCGCGGAACAGCGAGCGCGGCTGGCTGATGAAGGTCGAGTTGCGATGCTCCATGCCGTCGCCGGTGATCTGGGGCATGTAGTCGGCGATGAAGGTGTACTCGCCGTGATCGAATTTCGGCAGCTCGCCGAACACCTTGATGTGCTCGGGCACGATGGCCTTCAGCTTCGCCGCAAACTTGTCGGCGTCCTCGTCCGTGCCGGGGTTATGCAGGGCCAGGCGGAAGGTGTAGGCGCGACCGTTGTCGGTGACCTGCCATTCACGCACGGTGAAGGCGCTGATCTCGGTCGGGCTGTCCATGAAGTACTGCAGGTTCGGGGCCCAGTAGGTGTCGGCCTCCCCGCTCGCGGCCGGCAGCTGGGTGGCGATCTTCCAGCTGGGATCGGCGCGCTTGAATGTCACCCGGATCGGCCTGTCGTCATAGCCAACGGCCCACAGGAAGGTCGCGGGCATGTTCAGGTGGGCGTGGGTCGCGTCGACCTGCGAATAGGTGCCGTCGCCGCGGTCGGCGTAGAGGGTGTAGGTCACCTTCACCGTCCCGTCGTGGCCGGCGACGGTCCAGCCGTAGGGATCGGTCCGCTCGACCTTCAGCGGCCGGCCCGCGCCGTCGACGGCGCTGACCCGGTAGACGTTCTTGGCGAACTCGTGGATCGCGTAGCGGCCGGGCGACGAGCGCGACGTGTTCAGCCGCAGCGGCCCCTTGGGCGCATCACGATAGGTCGCGACGATCTGGGCCTCGTGGTGGCCAGCGTTCTCGAACGACACCTCGTACTGGACCGGCGCGTTCCTGCCCGGATCACCGGTAGGCCGAGGCGCTGCCAGGGCGGTGGTCGCGAACAAAGCCAGGCCTACCAGGCCGTACAAAGACGTCCGCATCAACATTCCCCCAGGTCACGCCAGCCCGCGCGCACCGTCGCGATCGAGGGCGGCACTCTGACCAAGCGGGATGGGAGTCGCCAAACGAAAAACGCCTCGGAGTTTCCTCCGGGGCGCTTCTGATCACTTGGATCCCCTACCTGGAACCTTTGGGCGGCCCCTTGCCGGGGTCGCCCTTTCAGTTGGCCAGGCGGCGCAGGAAGGACGGGATTTCGAGGTCTTCGCCGTCGTCGGTCTGCGGCGTCTCGATCGGCTGCAGTTGCGGACGCGCGCTGTGGGTCGAACGGGCTTGCGGCTGCGGAGCCGAAGACTGCTGCTCGTAGCGCTGGCGACCGCCGCCGAACATCGAGAAGAAGCCACCGCCCTGCTTCTGGGGACGACGCTCTTCGTAATAGTTGTTCTCGGGGAACAGCGGCTCTTCGGCGGCCGCGCCGTCATCGACCAGCGGGTCGACGATGCGGGTCACCTGCCGGGCGGCCGGCTGGGTGATGCGCGGCTCTTCAGCGACGGTAGGCTCGTCGTAGTAGAGTTCGGCTTCCGGCTCCGGTTGGGGAGCCGACATGACGATCTCGGGTTCCGGCGCCGGCTCGGGAGCCGGGGCGAAGGCCCCCATGCGCTCGGACGAGGGACGCTCGGCCGGACGCGCGGCTTCGTAGCGCGCGGTCGGACGGGCCGGTTCCGGCTGCGGGGCCGGAGCGCGCGTGGTGTCGGCGATCAGCGGCTGGGTAGTGGTGTTGCGGGTGACCGGCTTGGGCTCGATCTGGGCGATCGAGGCGCCGTCCATGCCGGTGGCGACCACCGACACGCGGATCACGCCTTCCAGCGACGGATCGAAGGCCGCGCCGAAGATGATGTTGGCTTCCGGATCGACCTGGTCCGAGATCGCGTTGGCGGCCTCGTCGACTTCCAGCAGGGTCATGTCCATGCCGCCGGTCACGTTGACCAGCACGGCCTTGGCGCCCTTCAGCGAGACTTCGTCCAGCAGCGGGTTGGCGATAGCGTTCTGGGCGGCCATCAGCGCGCGGTCTTCGCCCGCGCCTTCGCCGGTGCCCATCATCGCCTTGCCCATCTCGGTCATGACCGTGCGGACGTCGGCGAAGTCGAGGTTGATCAGGCCCGGCAGAACCATCAGGTCGGTGATCGAGCGAACGCCCGAGTGGAGGACCTGGTCGGCCATGCCGAACGCCTCGGCGAAGGTCGTGCGTTCGTTGGCGACGCGGAACAGGTTCTGGTTCGGAATGACGATCAGGGTGTCGACGTAGCGCTGCAGCTCACCGATGCCGGCGTCGGCCAGACGCATGCGGTGGCGGCCTTCGAAGTGGAAAGGCTTGGTGACCACGCCGACCGTCAGAATGCCGCGCTCACGCGCGCACTTGGCGATGATCGGGGCCGCGCCGGTGCCGGTGCCGCCGCCCATGCCGGCGGTGATGAAGACCATGTGCGCGCCGTCGAGGTGCTCGCCGATCTCCGGGAAGGACTCTTCGGCCGCGCTCATGCCCACTTCCGGGTGCGCGCCGGCGCCCAGGCCCTGAGTAACCTGCACGCCCAGCTGGATGCGTCGGTCCGTCTTGGCGAACTGCAGCTGTTGCGCGTCGGTGTTGGCCACCACGAACTCAACACCCTCGAGGCCCGCCTCGATCATGTTGTTCACGGCGTTGCCGCCAGCGCCGCCGACACCGAACACCACGATACGCGGCTTCAGCTCGGTCGTACGCGGCGCGGAAAGAGAAATAGCCATGGGACCCTCGCGTCCTTACGCCGAAATCGTCAAACTAGACCTCGGCGACACCCAATCGCCGGGGATGCCTCGACGATCGTGTTAACAGAACAACCACCATCGTTAATCGGCAGTTAACTGCATAATCTGAGTCGTGGTCTGGTCGAGCGCGGCCGTGGGATAAATTGTGGTCTATCAACAGAAACTCCAGACGAACCAAGGGCTCCGGAGCTGTCCACAGGCGCGTGCGACCGAACGACGCTGACATCGAATTCTGACGAATATCGGCTGTTTCGAGCAGCAAAAAGGCCCGGCGAGAAGCTCGGCCGGGCCTTCAAGGTTAAACAGTAGAGTTAATCACGCTTAAATATTGAAGCGCGGGAACAGCTACGCTTAGAGGTTGTCCCTCAACCATGCGGCAGCCTTGGCCATCGGGCTGGCGTTGGGATCGAGCGGACGTTTGCGGACCGGACCACCGGCCAGGGCCTTCGACGAGACGGCCTCGCGCGGGCCGAAGGCCGTGCGGTGCAGGGTGCCGGCGGCGGCGCAGAAGGCCGGGCCCGAGGCGGCGTCGGCCAGATGCGGCACCCGGCGTGGGCGCCCCAGGCGGACCGGGCGGTCGAAGACGCGAACGGCGACTTCACGCACGCCCGCCAGCTGGCTGGCGCCGCCGGTCAGGACGATGCCCGCGCCCGGCTCGACCGGCGCGCCCGAGGCCTTCAGGCGCTCGCGCAGCAGTTCCAGGGTCTCCTCGACGCGCGGCTGGATGATGCCCTTCAGCAGGCTGCGGGGCGCGATGACCGGACCGGCGCCCGGATCGTCGCCGCGCGGCGGCGCCTCGATCATCTCACGGTCCTCGTTGGCCGAGGCGATGGCGCTGCCATGCAGGGTCTTGATGCGCTCGGCGCCGACCACCGAGGTCTGCAAGCCGCGCGCGATGTCCTGGGTGACGTGACCGCCGCCGACGGCCAGGCTGTCGACGTGGCAAAGGGCGCCGTTGTTGAACACGGCCACCGAGGTCGAGCCGCCGCCCATGTCGATGCAGACCGCGCCCAGGTCCATCTCGTCCTCTTCCAGGGCGGCGAGGGCCGAGGCGAACGGGGCGGCGACGATGCCTTCGAACGACAGGTGGGCGCGCTCGACGCAGTGGGCCAGCGTATGGAAGATGTTCTCGTTGACCGAGACCACCAGTAGCTCCAGGCCCAGCGAGCGGCCGAACATGGCGCGCGGGTCGCGGATGCCACGCTGGCCGTCGACCGACCAGGCGATCGGCAGCAGGTGGATCGGCTTGCGGCCCGGGATGCGGACCTGGGCCAGGGCCGAGGCTATGGCGCGCGACAGGTCGCCGTCGCCGATCGGACGGGCGCCGAGCGAGACCTGGGTGTGGACGCGGTTGCTGGCCAGCTGGCCGCCGGCCGTGCAGACACTGACGCCCTGGACGTTGACGCCGGCCACGGTCTCGGCCCGCTCGACGGCCTGGGCGATGGCCTGGGCCGCCTCGTCCAGATTGACGATGGCGCCGCCGCGCACGCCGCGCGACTGGACATAGCCCACGCCCGCCGTCGTCAGGGTGCGGTTGTCACGGTGCACGCCGTCGGCCTTCATGATGAAGCACGTCACCTTGGACGCGCCCAGGTCGACGGCCGCGATGGCGGGCTGGCGCACGAGCGTGGCCTTCAGGCCCTCGCGAGCTTGCTTCCGTTCCTCCATTCGCGACATCGCTATCGTCACCTCATCATGTCCACTACGCCCCGCCCGCGGCCGGCTGCCCAGGCAGCGCCGCGTCGCGAGGTCTGACAGCCACCATTTCGGGGTCGCGCAGATCGATCCGCGCAAAACCCATGTCCAGGATTCGCTGTCGTTGGTCGAGCTGATCCAATTGAATCAGCGCGGATTCTTCGTCAATGGCCGGAAGCTGGATCAGCGACCCATCTTTCAGCCGCAGGTCCCAGCGGCGGTCGTCCACCCGCACCAGCGCTTCCAGACGGTCGCGCAGACGAGGACGCGAGGCGACGGCCGGCAGGATCAGGCCCGCGGCCTGGTCCGCCCCCTGCCCCACCACCAGCGGAAGCTGGGGGAAACGCGCCGGATCGGCCTCGCTGATCACCCGGCCTTCGCTGTCGATCACCTTCATGCGGCCCTGGTTCTGCCAGACCGCCAGCGCCGGCCGCTCTTCCACCGCGATCAGCACGGTGTCGGGCAGCATGCGCACGACCTTGGCGTCCTTGACCCAGCCCACGCCCTGCACCCGGGCGCGGACGCCGTTCAGGTCCATGCCCAGGGTCGGCTGGTCCAGGTACAGGCCCGAGGCCTTCAGGATGTCGGCCTGGGCGGTCGAGGACGCGCCCCGGATATGCACCGTCTTCAGCTTGAAGCCGGCCGAGGCGAAACTGTTGTCGACGCCATGAACCATGGACATGCCGATACGCTCGGCGCGATGGCCGGTCGCCAGCATCACCACGAGACCGAGCCCCAAGGCCGCGCCCGCCACGGTCAGGGCGACGGCGGGCGACAGGCCCACGCCCTTGGCGGCGTGCAGCTTCGCGGCCGGCCGCGCGCCTCGCGGCGCCGGCCTGCCCTTGCTCGGACTTGCGGGCGCTTCGGCCCGGGGTCGCCTAGGCTTAGGCGGTCCCCCCCGCGTTGCGGCGGGCATGAACGTCCTCCACGATCCACAAAACTAACTGGTCAAACGGGATCCCGACGTGGGCCGCCTGCTCGGGTGCGAGCGAGGTCGGCGTCATGCCGGGCTGCGTGTTGACCTCTAGAAGGACCAGAATGTCGTTAATGTCGTCATAACGGAGATCGGATCGGGTCACACCTTGGCAACCAAGAGCCGAGTGCGCCAATTCGGCCATCCGCATCGCTCTATCCCTTACACCATCAGGGATTGGGGCCGGCAGGACGTGGATCGAACCGCCTTCGGAGTACTTGGCCTCGTAGTCATAAAAACCTGTGGATGCACGAATATCGGTTACCGCCAGGGCCCTGGGACCATTTGGCTCACCCATGACCGCGACCGCCAGCTCCAGCCCTCGGATGTAAGGCTCGACCATCACCTCTTCGCCATAGGTCCAGGCGGGAGAGGCCAGCTCCTCGGGCGGGCGGTTGGCGCCCTCGAACACCAGGAACACGCCGACCGAGGATCCCTCGGCGTTGGGCTTCACGACATAGGGGGGCGGCAGCACATGGTCGCGCGCGACATCGTGCCGGTTGTAGAGGCCGCCGCCCGGGACGATCACGCCGGCCGCCGCCAGCACGGCCTTAGCCTTGGCCTTGTCCATGGCCAGCGCCGAAGGCAGGACACCCGAGTGGGTGTAGGGCAGCTTCAGGGTTTCCAGGACGCCCTGGACACAGCCGTCCTCGCCCCATTCGCCGTGCAGGGCGTTGAACACCAGGTCCGGCTTGGTCGCCGTCAGCACCTGGGCGACGTCCTTGCCCGGATCGATCCGCGAGACCTTGGCGCCCAGCCGCTCCAGAGCGTCGGCGCAGGCCGAACCCGAGACCAGGCTGACCTTGCGTTCCGACGAAGGGCCGCCGAGCAGGACGGCGATATGGCGGCCGGCCAAGGGGGCGTTCTGGGGCTTGTCGGTCATTTGGCGCTCTGGTGAGCCTCCCCCTCGATGGGGAGGGTTGGGTGGGGGTGCCGCGCCGCATCGGACGCGTGAAACCCTTCCTAGAGACGCGGAAAGGCCGTGCCAACACCCCCATCCCTACCCTTCCCCCATCAAGGGGGAAGGGAGAGCCAAAGTCGTGGGTTTAGTGCGAGGTCGCCGCCGGCGCCGCCGCCTTCAGCGCGCGGAAGTCGATGTCGCTGTCGGCCACCAGGTAGATGAAGCTGGCCCAGGCGGCGACGTTCTGCGCCAGTTCGTCCGGACGCACCTTGTTCAGGGTGTCGTCGGCGGTGTGGTGGTAGTCGAAGTAGCGCGAAGCGTCCTGCTCCAGCTCGATCGACGGCACCCCGGCCTCCTCCAGACCCTCGATGTCGGCGCCGCCGTGGCCCGTGGGGGCGCGGTTCACATAGATCTTCAGCGGGGCCAGCACGTTGGCAGCGGTCGTCGCCAGCGGATTGGCCGTCCCGCCGACCGGGAGGCGCAGCGAGAAGATGCGGTCCGCGCCGGTGTCGCTCTCGCCCGCCAGGACGATCTTGGGAACCTCGTCCTTGTGGGCGGCGATATAGGCTTCCGACGAACCGCCGCTCTCTTCCGAGCCCCACATCACCACGCGGATGGTGCGCTTGGGATGCTTGGGCAGGTCGCCGATCAGCTTGGCTGCCGCGGTGGTGATGGCGACGCCCGTGGCGTCGTCGAGGGCGCCGGTGCCGACGTCCCAGCTGTCAAGGTGGCCGCCGATGACGATCACCTCGTCCGGCTTCTCCGAGCCCTTGATCTCGCCCGAGATGTTCCAGGCGACATCGTTGGGATCGACGGTCGAGGCCAGCTTCAGCTTGATGCGCAGCGGGCCCTTCTTGGCCAGGCGCTCCAGTTGCTCGGCCTCGGGCACGCCCATGGCGGCGGCGGGGATGGTGACCACGTCAGGACCAAAGCCGGTCACGCCCGTGTGCGGCACGGTCGAGTCCGAGGTCGAGACCGAGCGGATCAGCAGCGCCACGGCGCCGCGCTTGGCGGCCTCGACCGGGCCCGAGCGGCGCGAAATGCCCGCGACACCGTAGCCCGAGCCGTCCTGGGCCTTGACCATCGGCTGGGTGATGACGGCGATCTTGCCCTTCAGCGCGCCTTCGGGGGCGGCGATCATCTCGGCATAGGTGCGAAACAGGGCGACGTCGGCCTCGATGCCGCCCGCCGGCGTCGGGATGGTGCGGCCCAAGCCGACGATGCCGAGCTTCATCGGATAGGGACCGACCAGTTCGGCGCTCTCCTCGCCGCGCGTCCACGACGGCTTGGCGAACTGCTCGACCTTGATGTTGGTGAAGCCCAGCGCCTTGAACTTGGCCGCGCCCCAGTCCTTGGCGCGCTCCATGGCGGGCGAACCGACCAGGCGCGGACCGATGGTGGTGGTCAGGTCCTCGGTGATGTCCCAGGCGGTGCGATCCAGCAGCGCCTTGTCGCGCAGGGCTTCGGCGGTGCGGACGTCCTGAGCATGGGCGACGCCCGAAATCAGCGCGAGGGCGGCCGAGGCGGCCAACAGACGACGGTACATGAGCAAGGATTCTCCCCAATGGCGCGGGAGTCATAGCACCGGTCCGCGCCAGGGGGAGTCAGCAATGGCGTGAAGCGTGGCGGGCGCCTCTAAGCGGGGCGCCCGATCCGCTTGATCTCCCAGTCCAGCTGCACACCGGTCTTGTCCTTGACGTCGGCGCGGACCGCCTCGCCCAGGCCTTCCAGATCGGCGGCCGTCGCGTCGCCGGTGTTGATCAGGAAGTTGCTGTGCAGCGGTGAGAACATCGCCCCGCCGCTCTTTCCATCCACGCTAAAGGGCTTGCCGCGCCAGCCGGCCTCATCGACCAACTTCCAGGACGAGTGACCCGGCGGGTTCTTGAACGTCGAGCCGCCGGTCTTCTCACGGATCGGCTGGGTGGTCTCCCGGCGGCTGGTGATCTCGGCCATGCGGGCCTTGATCGCCTCGGGCGCGTCGGCGGTCCCTTCGAACACGGCGTCCAGCACGAAGACCGTGTCCCCGTCCTGCAAGGCGCTGTGACGATAGGTGTAGTGCAGGTCCTCGACGGACAGCTCCCGCACTTGGCCGGCGCGGTCCATCACCCGGACGGACTTCACGACATTGACGGTCTCGGAGCCGTAGCAGCCGGCGTTCATGATCACCGCGCCGCCGATGGTGCCGGGAATGCCGGCGTAAAACTCCAGGCCGGCGATGCAGGCTTCGGCCGCCTTGCGGGCCAGGATGGCGTCCGGCACGGCGCTGCCGGCCTTGATGCGGTTGTCGCCCAGAGCCTCGACGGTGTTGAAGCCCTTGCCCAGCCGGATGACCACGCCCTCGACGCCGCCGTCGCGGACCAGCAGGTTCGAGCCGACGCCGATGGCCAGCACAGGCACGCTCGGATCCAGGGCCTTCAGGAAGTCCGAAAGGTCCTGTTCGTCGGCCGGCAGGAACACCACGTCGGCCGGACCGCCGACCCGAAACCAGGTGAACGGCGCCAGGGCCTCGTCGATCAGCAGCTTGCCCCTGACGGCGGGGAGCGAGGTCTTCCAGCTCATTTAGCCAGCGCTTCCAGCTGGCCCGGCAGGGCGTAGGACCACTGGGTGATGTCGCCGGCGCCCAGCAGGACGACCAGGTCGCCCGCCTTGGCCTCCTCGGCGATCAGGGCCGGCAAGGCCGCCGGGCTTTCCAGCGGCAAGGCGCGGCGGTGGCCGAACTTCTTGAGGCCCTCGACCAGATGGTCGCGGTCGACGCCCTCGATCGGCTGCTCGCCGGCCGTGTAGACGTCGGCGACGATCACCGTGTCGGCGTCGTTGAAGCAGCTACTGAACTCGGTCATCAGATCGCGCAGGCGGGTGTAGCGGTGTGGCTGGACCACGGCGATGACCTTGCCCGTCGACACCGCGCGGGCGGCCTTCAGCACGGCGGCGATCTCGACCGGATGGTGGCCATAGTCGTCGATGACGCGGACGCCGTTGGCGACACCCGTGGTGGTGAAGCGACGCTTGACCCCGCCGAAGCCGGCCAGGCCCTTGCGGATCGATTCCGCGTCGACGCTCAGCTCGCGCGCCACGGCCACGGCGGCGGTGGCGTTCAGCACGTTGTGGTGACCGGCCATCGGCATCTTCAGGCCGTCGTAGCGGACGACCTCGCCGTCGCGCGGCGACACCACGATGTCGAACTTGGCGCCGTCCGGCCCCATCTCGATGTTCGAGACGCGGACTTCGGCCTGAGGGTTGGTCCCATAGGTCACCAGGCGGCGGTTCTGGATCCGCGAGGTCAGGGCCTGGACTTCCGGGTGATCGGTGCAGACCGCCGCGAAGCCGTAGAACGGGATGTTCTCGATGAAGTCCTGGAAGCCCTTCTTCACCGCGTCGAAGTCGCCCCAGTGATCCAGGTGCTCGGCGTCGATATTGGTGACGATGGCCACGGTCGACTTCAGCTTCAGGAACGAGCCGTCGCTCTCGTCGGCTTCGACGACGATCCAATCGCCCTCGCCGACCTTGGCGTTGGTGCCGTAGGCGTTGATGATGCCGCCGTTGACCACGGTCGGGTCCAGGGCGCCGGCGTCCAGCAGGGCCGCGACCATCGAGGTCGTGGTCGTCTTGCCGTGCGTGCCGCCCACGGCCACGGAGAACTGCAAGCGCATCAGCTCGGCCAGCATCTCGGCGCGACGGACCAGCGGCAGGCGCTTGTCACGGCCGGCGACCATTTCCGGATTGTCGGCCTTCACGGCCGTCGAATAGACGATGGCCGAGGCGCCCTCGACGTGGGCGGCGTCATGGCCGATGAAGATCCGCGCGCCCAGCTTCTCCAGCCGCTCGGTGTTGGCGCTGACCTTGGCGTCGCTGCCTTGGACGGTGTAGCCGATACGCAGCATGATCTCGGCGATACCGGACATGCCAATGCCGCCGATGCCGATGAAGTGCACGGGGCCGAGTTCGAAGGGGACGGGGCGTCTACGCTGGATCATGAAAAGCCGATTAGACCAATTCCGCGCGCCGCGAAACGCCCTCCTGGCCCTGGCCGTGAGCGCATCCCCAGCTTGGGCGCAGACGCCCGCTCTGGCTACCTCGCCGGCTCCGCTTGAATTGCGCCTAGCGGATGTGGGGCGGTTCGCCAGCTTCGTGGATCTGACGAGCCGCGCGCACGAGGGCTCGACCGTGCGGGTTCGCGTGCTCCAGGTGGCCGAGGCCGACTTCGAAGTCGCCGGCGAAGCCTATTGGGGCGGCTGGCGCCACGAGGTCGTCGACTGCAAGGCCCATACCCTGGCCCATGTCGGCTTTTCCAGCCTGCGCGCCACTGGCCGCGAAGGCCCGGTGATGGGCGACCGCCGCCCGGCCGTCGTCCCCGCTGCGGGCGGTACGGACGAGGCGGTGCTTAAGGTCGTGTGCGACGGCTGGAAGCCGTTCGCGAAGGTTCCGGTGGCGGCGAGCGTCGAGGACGCAGTGAGGCTCGGCCGGCCGCTGATCGAGACGGGGGCGGAGCCCTAGCCGCAACCTGGGCCCGGCGTGGCTTCAGCTTCGACGGCAGGGCCACCTGATTGAGAAGTTCGTGCGGGCAGATACCGCAGCTTCCTGCGGCAACTGGGGGTGGAGGGACGTTGATCGAGACAGGAGGCGAGCCCTGGACGACGCTCAGCGATCGCGCCTCGCGCTGGACGCCTCAATCAGGAAGCGGATCATCTGACTCACGCCAAACACCACTGCGGGGAATGCGTAGCAGAGGACCGGCGGCAAGCCATTCGAGACTCCGTTGGCCCGGCTGGTGAGCAGAAAGAATGTCCCCGGAGAGAAAGCCGAGAATCGTGGTCACCAGAAGCCATAGACCGACGAAAAAAAACGGAAAGAACGCCAGAAAGTTCGCGCCGGTCTGACCCATGAGCCCACCCGTAAACCACGCGGTCAAGCTAACGCTTGCGTGCTTGGACTTCCATCCGCTACCGCGCCGTCTTCTCCACTAGGTCCGCCAGCGCTTCGGCCGCGTCAGGCGTCGCCACCGACCGCGCGCCCGCCGCCATCCGGCCCAGACGCTCAGGATCCTTCAGCAGCGCGTTCAGCGCCCCGGCCATGGCGTCCACGGTCAGCTCGTCCTCAAGGCACACGGCCGCGCCGCCCGCCTCTTCCAGGAGCCTGGCGTTGAAGCGCTGGTGATCGTCGGCGGCGATCTTTAGCGGCACCAGGATCGAAGGCCGGCCGGCAACGGCCAGTTCGGTGCAGGTCGAGGCGCCCGAGCGGCCGATCACCAGATGCGACTGGCGCAGATAGCCGGCCATGTCGCGGAAGAACGGCGCGACCTCGCAGTCGACCATGGCGTTGCGATAGGTCTTGCGGGCCTGCTCCATGCTCTCGGCGCGGGCCTGCTGGAACACCTTCAAGCGGCTGCGGAGGTCCTCGGGCAGCTTGGCCACGGCCTCGGGGATCAACTCGGACAGCAGGCGCGCGCCCTGGCTGCCGCCGGTGACCAGCACCCGCAGCTGCACCTCGGGCGGCAGATAGGGCGTGTCGTAGAGCGCGCGCACCGGCGGGCGCACGGGATTGCCGACGATATGCGCGCGGGCCTTCACCTTGGGCGTGGCCATCTGCAGGGTCGGGAACGCGCAGGCGACCGCGTCGACACCCGGCGCCAGGAAGCGGTTCACGCGGCCCAGAACCGCGTTCTGCTCGTGGATCACCGTCGGGCGGTTCTGGCTGAGCGCGCCCAGCAGCGCCGGCAGCGCGGGATAGCCGCCGAAGCCGACGACCACGGCGGGGTCCAGGCGCTTAAAGGCCGCGCGGGCCTCCAGCACGCCCTGCATCACCACGAAGCCGGCCTTGATCATGCCGAGCGGATCGTTGGCCTTGGCGGTGGCGGCCGACAGCGCCAGGCGCTCCTGCGCGGGGAACTTGTCGGCGTACAGCGCGCCGCGGTCGTCCGTGGCCAGCACGACGCGCCAGCCGCGCGCGGCCAGGACCTCGGCGAGGGCCTGGGCGGGGAACATGTGACCGCCGGTGCCCCCGGCGGCGACGATAGCCAGCTTGCTCATCTTACGCGAAAGCGCCGCCGAGGCTGAACTCGCCCGTCGCCCCGTAGGCGCCGGGGCGCTTGCGCACCAAGGCCAGGGCCATGCCCAAAGTCAAACCCATCGCGAGCATCGAAGAGCCCCCGTAACTGATGAACGGTAGCGTCATGCCCTTGGTCGGGATCATGTTCAAGTTTACCGCGATGTTGATGATAGCTTGTTGCCCCACCAGGACGAACAGGCCCGCCGCCGCGACCTGCTCGAATGGCTCGTTCAGCTTCATGGCCTTGTACAGCCCGCGCACCACGACGAAGGCGAACAGCGCGATCAGGGCCCACGAGAAGATCAGGCCGTATTCCTCGGCCGCCACCGAATAGATGAAGTCGGTGTGCAGGTCGGGCACATGGCGCTTCATGACGCCCTCGCCCGGGCCGCGCCCGAACAGGCCACCGGCGCGAATGGCCTCGGCGGCGCGGGTGACCTGGTGGGTGTCGGCCTGGTCGGGGCTGAGGAACTTCTGCACACGGGCGTGCACGTGGTCGAACAGGAAGTAGGTCGAGCCCAGGCCGGCCAGGGCGACCGCGCCCAGGCCCATGATCCACGAGATCGGCACGCCGGCCATCCAGAAAGCCGCCCCGAAGGCGATGGTGATCAGCACGGTCTGACCGACGTCCGGCTGGATCAGCAGCAGGGCCACGGCGATGAAATAGAGCAGGAAGGCGATCGAGACACCGGGCACGCCCTCGCCCTTCTGGCCCTCGGCGAACATCCACGAGACCAGCACGATCAGGGCCGGCTTCATGAACTCGGACGGCTGCAGGGTGAAGCCCCCGAACTGCAGCCAGCGCGTGGCCCCCTTGGCGTTGTGGCCGATGAACGGCAGGGCGATCATCACCGCGATCGCCGCGATGTAGATGAAGAAGGCGGCCCGCCGGATCCCCTTCGGCGACAGCATCGACACGGCCAGCATCAGCACCGACGAGGCGCTGGCGAAGAAGCACATGCGGATGGCGAAGTGGAACTGGTCGTCGATGCCGATCCTCTGGGCCGCCGCCGGGCTGGAGGCGAACGACAGCAGCATGCCCAGGGTCACCAGCAGCGCCGTCGCGCCCAGCAGCCAGCGATCCGTCGTCCACCACCACAGGCCGATCGCGGTGCGGTCGGTGCGAGCGAAGGCGTGGGTGGGGTTGGAGGCCATGGCCGCAGATTCGGACCGCAGGGTTAATCAAATCTTGCTGTGCCGTTCTACGCCGGTGGACAGGCGTCGAAAAGCGCGGATCGACGCGTTCAGCCCAGCGCGCGGCGCGTCCAGTCGACGATCTGGCTCGCGCTCATGGCCCCGGCCTGGCGCGCGACCGGCTGGCCGTCGCGAAACAGGATCAGGGTCGGGATGCTGCTGACGTTCAGCGCGCCGGCGGCGGCCTGCTCGGCGTCGGAGTCCAGCTTCAGGAGACGCGCGGCCGGCTCCAGCTGGCGGGCGGCGGCCTCGAAGTTCGGCGCCATGGTCCGGCACGGTCCGCACCACGGCGCCCAGACGTCCAGCAGCAGGGCCACGCCCTTGGTGAGTCGGCGATGGCGGTCCAGGTCGGCGCCGGTCACCGCCGTCGGCGCGCCGGTGAACAGGTCCGCCTTGCAGCGGCCGCACTTGGCCGTCAGTGGATCGCGATCCTGCGGCAGCCTGTTGCCGGCGCCGCACTTGACGCAAACGACCTGGGACACGGATCGGCCTCCTTCACCGCGAAATTCCGAAGGGCGAACACGCGCCACCATCGCGCCGTTCCCCGAAACACGAATGGCACAGCTTGAATTCGCGAACCAAGCAGTCAAGCAGTGAACATGAACCCAGGGTGGCAGGGGCGTATGGTGGCCGACGAGGACTCTGACAAGACGGTTCTGGAAGGCGCCGGGGTCTATTTCCTCAGCGTGGTCGAGGCCAGCCAGGACTGCATCCGGGTGATCAGCCCCGACGGCGCGGTCGAATACATGAACGCCCAGGGCAAGTCGCTGTTCGAGATCGACGACTTCGATGGCCGCAACCGCCGCCGCTACTGGCCCGACATGTGGCCGTCGGAGAGCCGCGACGCGGTCGAGCAGGCGCTGTGCTCGGCCCGGGCCGGCCACGCCGTCGCCTTCCGCGCCTACTGCCCGACCGCCAGGGGCGCGCCGCGTTGGTGGGACACCACCGTCTCGCCGATTCTGGAGAACGGCCAGGTCACCCGCGTCCTGGCCACTTCGCGCGACGTGACGGGCGAACGCATGGCCGAGACCCATCGCCAGATGCTGGTCAACGAGCTGAACCACCGGGTGAAGAACACGCTGGCCACGGTGCAGTCGATCGCCAAGCAGTCCCTGCGCAACGCCGGAGTCGAACCCTCGGTGCGCGACGCCCTGGAAGGCCGCCTGATGGCCATCGCCGCCACGCACAACGTCCTGACCGACCACAACTGGTCGGCGGCCAGCCTGCGCGAGATCGTCGACGGCTCAGTGACACCCTACAGCGCCAATCGAGGCCAGCTGACCATCAGCGGCGAGGATCTGCGGATCTCGCCCAAGCCCGCCGTGGTCATGGCCCTGGCCTTCCACGAGCTGGCGATCAACGCCCTGAAGTTCGGCGCCCTCTCCGCGCCCGACGGCCACGTGGACATCCGCTGGTCCGTCGAGCCCGGCGACCAGCTCTATATCGAATGGGCCGAGCGCGGCGGCCCGGCCGTGCGCCCGCCCGAGAAGCGCGGCTTCGGCTCGCGGATCGTCGAGACCGCCCTGCCCAGCGAACTGGGCGGCGCGGTGGCGCTGGACTATCGCGAGGAAGGCCTGCGGTGCTCGATCCGCTCGCCGCTGGCGGCGCTGGACAAGGTCGACGCCTTCATGCCGCTGGGCTAGCCGACCTCGCCGGTCAGCTCCCGACGCGCCTTTTCCAGCTCCTCGGCATAGCGGCGGGTGACGTGCGCTTCGGTGATTAGGCCGATCACCTCCCCGCCCCCATCGACCACGGCCAGCTCGTCGGCGCCGGTCTCGTCGAAGGCGGTCATGATCGCCTTGATCGACATCTCGGGCGCCAGGGCGACCTTGGCGTGGACGGCCAGCGCCGAGAGCGGCGCGTCACGCTCGGGCGGCTCGGCATAGACGGCGGCGGTCGGGGCGATGCCGGCATAGCGGCCGGTCTCGTCGGTCAGCACCGCGCGCTTGGTCGAGCCCAGCGGAAAACGGCGGCGAAACTCCGCCAGGCTGGTGGCGGCCGGCACGGTCTTGACGTCGCGCCGCATCATCTTACCAGCCGTGAGGTTGCGCATCCACGACACGTCGTGGGCGCTGCGGATCGTCTCACCCCGCAGGTGCAGCCGCCAGGTCGAGAACGAATAGCCGAAGGTCTCGCGCACCACGGCGCTGGCGATCAACGACGCGGCCAGGGTGGCGGCGGTGATGGTAAAGTCGCCCGTGGCCTCCAGCACCAGGAACGACATGGTGAAGGGCCCGCCGACGATGGCCACGCCCAGCGCGCCCATGCCCACCAGCGAGGCGGCGATCGGATCCAGACGCCCGGCCCCCGCCACCAGGTTCACGACGTCCGAGAACGACTGCCCCATCAGCGCCCCCAGGAACAGGGCCGCGAAGAACAGGCCGCCCCGGAAGCCGAAGCTCAGCGAAATGATTGAGGCCGCCGACTTCATCAGGATCAGCATCAGCAGCAGCTTGAGCGGCAGGTCGCCGTTGAGGTCCAGGTGCAGCGCCCCATGGCCGCCCGACAGGGTCTGGGGCGTGATCATGGCCAGCACCGCCAGCGCCAGGCCGCCGATGGCCGGACGCGACCAGCGCGGCAGCGGCGCCTTGGCGGTCCAGCGGTCGGCGACCGCCACCGCCCGCATCAGCGCCACGCCGAACAGGGCCGACACCAGGCCCAGCAGGCCATAGAGCAGGTAGTCGCTCCAGGACGAGATGGCGACGACCGAGGTCTTGATCAGGTACGGGGTCGAGCCCAGCCCCTTGGCCACCAGCACCGCGGCCAGGGCGGCCGCCGCCACCGGCGCGATGTTGGCCACCGTATAGGCGCCAATGACGATCTCGAACGCGTAGAAGGCCCCCGTCAGCGGCGCGCCGAAGGCCGCGGCGATCGCCGCCCCCGCCCCGGCCCCGACCAGGATCCGCAGGTCCCCGCGACGCAGGTTCAACCTCTGCCCCACCCAGGAAGCCGCGGCCCCGCCGGCCTGGGCGTAGGCCGCCTCCAGCCCGACCGAGGCGCCGCAACCGTTCGAGATCAGGGTCTGGCCGCAGATGAAGGCGCTGTCGCGCACCGACAGCCGCCCGCCGTGCAGGGCGTTGGCCTCCACCGGATCGACGGCATGGTTGGGGCGCAGGCGCAGGACCACCGCGGTGAACAGACCCAGCAACAATCCGCCCAGGGGGATCGCCAGCAGACGCCACGGCGCGACCACGGCCTGGGCCGACAGGCGCTCATCCGGATCGAAGCCGAACAGCCGCACCTGGGTCCCGTGGGCGATCTTGGCCTGCAGCACCGCCAGGGCGCCGGCGGCCAGGCCGACCACCGTGGCCACGGCGATCACCGCCAGTTCGGAAGAGCGTGTCCGACGTCGCAGCCAGGCCAGCCATGGCAGGGCCGAGCGACCGGCTTCGCGGAAAGCGGCGCGTTCGGTCAGAGCGGTGCGCAGCACATGACGCCAGGGACGGGACGCGGCGGGATCCGTCTGGGGCTCCATCTGGGGCTCCGGCCGGTCCATCGGGCGGCTAGGCCACCGCCGCCTTGCCGCCGCCGACCAGGCCACCGACCGCAGCGCGGAACGCCTCGCCCCGAGCCTCGAAGTCGCTGAACTGGTCGAACGAGGCGCAGGCGGGCGACAGCAGGACGATGGCGTCCTCGCCGCTGGCGGCGGCGTCGGCATAGGCCTGCTGGACGGCCTTTTCCAGCGTGCCGCTCAGCACGACGTCGGCCTTGCCGGCCAGGGTCCAGGAGAACGGCTGGGCCGCCTCGCCGATCAGATAGGCCTTGGCGATGCGCGGGAAGAGGTCCTTCAGGTCCTCGATGCCCCCGGCCTTGGCCACGCCGCCGGCGATCCAGTAAAATTTGGGATAGCTCGACATGGCCTGGCGGGCGGCGTCGGCGTTGGTGGCCTTGCTGTCGTTGACGAAGCGGACCTTGCCGATCCGGCCGACCGTCTCCATCCGATGGGCCAGGCCCGGAAAGCTCATCAGGCCATCGACAGCGTCGTGCATCGGGATGCCGATGGCGCGCGCGGCGGCGTAGGCGGCGGCGGCGTTCTGCCAGTTGTGGCGGCCGGGCAGGCTGCGGGCGCGCAGCAGGTCGGCGACCTCCACCACCCGTTCGCCGGTGGCGTCATAGAGCACGCCCTGCAGGGCGTAGACGCCTCTGCCCATGGCCTTGCCGGCGCTGATCGGCCAGATGGTCCGTCGGTTGGCGGCGGTGATCTCGGTGCAGATCTGCTGGCACCAGGGATCGTCAACGCCGATGATCGCCGTGTCGCCCTTGCCCTGGTTCAGGAAGATCCGGCGCTTGGCGGCGATGTAGCCGTCCATGCCGCCGTGGCGGTCCAGGTGGTCGGGCGAGATGTTCAGCAGCACCACCGCGTCGGGGTGCAGGCTGGAGGTCAGGTCCAGCTGGTAGGACGACAGCTCCAGCACGTAGACCGCACCGCCGTGCATGTCCTCGAGACCCAGAACGCCCAGGCCGATATTGCCGCCGATGCGGGTGTCGCGGCCGGCCGAGGCGCACAGGTGGCCGATCAGGGCGGTCGTGGTCGACTTGCCGTTGGTGCCGGTGATCGCGATGATCTTCGGACGCTTGTGGGCCGGGGCGGCGTTGACCGTGCGGGCGAACAGCTCGACGTCGCCCAGGATCTCGACGCCGGCGGCCTTGGCCTTCTCGACGGTCCAGTGCGGCTTCGGATGCGTCAGCGGCACGCCGGGCGACAGCATCAGCGCAGCGAACTGGCTCCAGTCGGCGGCTTCCAGGTCAACGACCGGGAAGCCCTCGGCGGCGGCCGCCTCGCGGCTGGCCGGCTTTTCGTCCCACAGGGCGACCTTCGCCCCTCCCGCGATCAAGGCGCGCGCCGCCGTAAGCCCGGTGCGGCCCAGGCCGAACACCGCGACGGTCTTGTCCTCGAAACCGCGGACCGGGATCATGCTACTCGCCTCTCCTAGCGCAGCTTCAGGGTGGCGAGGCCGACGAAGGACAGCATCATCGCCACGATCCAGAACCGGATCACGACGGTGGATTCAGCCCAGCCCAGCTTCTCGAAATGGTGGTGGATCGGCGCCATCAGGAAGACCCGCTTGCCGGTCTTCTTGAAGTAGGCGACCTGGATCATGACGCTCAGCGCCTCGGCCACGAACAGGCCGCCGACGATGCCCAGGACCAGCTCGTGCTTGGCGCAGACGGCGATCGCGCCCAGCGCGCCGCCCAGGGCCAGCGACCCGGTGTCGCCCATGAAGATCTTGGCCGGCGGGGCGTTGTACCAGAGGAAGCCCATGCCCCCGCCGATGATCGCGCCGCACAGCACCGCCAGCTCGCCGACGCCGGGCGCGAAGTGCAGGTTGAGGTAGTCGGCGAACTTGTAGTTGCCGACCAGGTAGGCGATCAGGCCGAAGGTCGAGGCGGCGAACATCACCGGCACGATGGCCAGGCCGTCCAGCCCGTCGGTCAGGTTCACGGCGTTCGAGAAGCCGGCGATCGTGACCGCCGCGAACACCACGTAGAACCAGCCCAGATTGATCACCAGCGCCTTGAAGATCGGGAAGACCACGCTGGTCTCCATCCCCGGCGTCATCGGCGACTTGGGCGCGAACAGGATCAGGATGACCGTGGCGATGATCGCCACCGCGAACTGGGCGACCAGCTTCTGGACGCTGGAGAGGCCGGCCGTGGTCTGCTTGGTGACCTTGGCGTAGTCGTCCATGAAGCCCAGCACGCCATAGCTGCCGGTGATCAGCAGCACGACCCAGACGTGGATGTTGCGCAGGTCGGCCCACAGCAGGGCGCCGACGAACAGGCCGGCCAGGATCATGAAGCCGCCCATGGTGGGCGTGCCGGCCTTCTCGGTGACGTGACGGGCGATGCCGTCGGTGCGGATCGGCTGGCCCTTACCCTGCTTGGCCTTCATCCAGCGGATGAAGCGCGAGCCCATGGCCACCGCGACGATATAGGCGGTCAGCATGGCCATGCCCGACCGGAAGGTCAGGTATTTCAAGAGGTTCAGCGCCGGGACGTGCTCTTGCGTGCGCGCCAGCCATTCGTACAGGAAGTACAGCATCAGCCCTGTTCCCCAAGGTCGAGCGCGGCCAGGGCTCCGGCGAGAACGCCAGCCCTGGAGCCATTCGACCCCTTCACCATCACCACGTCGCCGGGTCGGATCGCCTCCGCCAGCTGCGTCGTTAACTTTTCAGTAACTTCCGCGTAACCGCCCCGCCGAGTCGGCGGAAGCGCCTCCCACAGCGATTTCATGTGGACGCCCGCGAGAAAAACCACGTCAACGTTTGCACGCGCGATCGGGCCTGCAAGCTCGGCGTGAAACGCGTCGCTGCTCTCGCCCAGTTCGAGCATGTCGGTCAGCGCCACGACGCGCCGTCCGGCGACCTCGCGCGCGCCCAGGGTCTTCAGCGCGGCCTGCATCGAGACCGGGTTGGCGTTGTAGCTCTCGTCGACCAGGGTGAAGGCGCCGCCGTCGATGCGGATGGTCTTCTCGGCCCCGCGCCCCTCGATCGGGGCGAACGCCGCCAGCGCCGCCAAGGCCGTCTCGCGCGGCACGTCCAGGGCTTCCAGCATCAGCAGAACGCACAGGCTGTTGGGACCCCAGTGGACGCCGGTCTGACGGATCGGGAAGCGCAGCGCCTCGCCGCGCAGTTCGACCGACACGGTCGCCCCCTCGCCTTCCACCGAAAAGCCGGTCAGACGCGCGGTCGCGCCCTCGGCTTCACCGAAGCTCCAGACCAGCGCGCCGACCTTGGCGGCCTCGGCGCTCAGCAGCTCGAACCACGGATTGTCGGCGTTCAGCACGGCGATCCCGCCGGGCTCCAGACCCGCGAAGATCTCGGCCTTGGCGCGGGCGACACCCTCTTCGTTCTCGAAGTTCTCCAGGTGGACCGGGCCGACCGTGGTGATGGCCACCGCGTGCGGACGGACGAACTGGCTGAGCGGCGTGATCTCGTCGGCGTGGTTCATGCCGACCTCGAACACGGCGCGCTCGGTGTCGCGCGGCATCCGGGCCAGGGTCAGGGGCACGCCGATATGGTTGTTGTAGCTCTTCACCGAGGCGTGGGCCTTGCCGGCCAGGCGCAGGCCGGCCTCGACGGCGCGGGTGACGCTGGTCTTGCCGACCGAGCCGGTCACCGCCCCGCGCTTGCATTGCGGCGCGCGCTCGCGGGCGGCCACGCCCAGGGCCTCCAGGGCCTTGAAGGTGTCCTCGACCATGACCGCCGGGACGCCGACAGGCTTGGCGGCCAGGACGCCGGTCGCGCCACTGGCCACCGCCTGCCAGACGAAATCATGACCATCGCGTGCGCCGACCAACGGCACGAATAGATCGCCCGGCTCGACCGTGCGGGTGTCGATCGAGATCCCCGTGACGCTGAAGTCGCCGGCGACCTGGCCGCCGGTGGCGTCAGCGATTTCCTGGGCGGTCCAGAGGGCTTCAGGCATGCACGCCCTCCAGCGCTTCCAGGGTCTCGGCCACGTCGTCGAACGGATGGACGACGCCGGCGACGATCTGGCCCTGCTCGTGGCCCTTGCCGGCGATGACCAGCACGTCGCCCTCGCCCATCAGCTGGACGGCGGCGCGGATCGCGGCGCGGCGATCACCGATCTCCCGAGCCCCGGGGGCGGCCTCCAGGATGGCGGCGCGGATCGAAGAAGGTTCCTCGGAACGAGGATTGTCGTCGGTGACGATGGCGATGTCCGCCAGGCGCGCGGCGATCGCTCCCATCAGCGGACGCTTGCCCCGATCGCGGTCGCCGCCGGCGCCGAACACGGCGATCAACTTGCCGCGCGTGTGCGGGCGCAGGGCCTCCAGCACTGTCTGCAGGCCATCCGGCGTGTGGGCGTAGTCGACATAGGCCTCACCACCGCGCGGACCACGGCCGACGCGCTGCAGGCGACCGGCGGCGCCCTCCAGCGTCTCCAGCGCCTTCAGCACCTTGGCGGCGTCCTCGCCCGCGGCGATGCACAGACCGGCGGCGACCAGCACGTTCGAGGCCTGGAAGGCGCCGGCCAGCGGCAGCTGGATGTGATGCACGGCGCCGTCGATCTCGACGACCATGTCCTGGCCCGCCGGAGTCGGGACGCGCGAGACCAGGCGCAGGCCCTGTCCGTCCTCGCCGACCGAGAACACGCTCTGGCCCGAGGTGACGGCGGCGGCGGCGAAGTTCGGGAAGGCCTCGCTGTCGGCGTTCAGCACCGCCATCGCCCCGTTCGGCGTCAGGGTGTCGAACAGGCGCAGCTTGGCCGCCCGGTACTCTTCCATCGAGCCGTGATAGTCGAGGTGGTCCTGGGTGAAGTTGGTAAAGCCGGCGGCGCGCAGCTTGACGCCATCGACGCGGCGCTGGTCGACGCCGTGCGAGCTGGCTTCCAGGGCCAGGTGGGTGACGCCCATGTCGGCCAGGCGCGCGACCATCTCGGCGACGTCGCCGGCGTCCGGCGTGGTCAGGCCCGGCGGGGTCAGCTGCTGATCCGGCTTGCCGGCTTCGCTCACCACGACGCCCAGGGTGCCCATGCTGGCGGCCTTGTGGCCCAGCTTGGCGAAGATCTGGCGAGCGAAGCCGGCGACCGAGGTCTTGCCGTTGGTGCCGGTGACGGCCACGCACATGGCCGGCTGCTTGCCCCAGAAGGCGGCCGAGGCCAGGGCGTAGGCGCGGCGGGCGTCTTCCGAACGGACAACCGGCACGCCCAGACCTTCCAGCCCACCCTCGGGGGCCAGAACGGCGGCGGCGCCCTTGGCCACCGCGCCCGGCGCGAAGTCGCGACCGTCGACCTTGGTCCCCGGCAGGGCGGCGAACAGCCAGCCGGCGGTGACCTTGCGGCTGTCGGCGGTGACGCCGGCGATCACCGGGTCGTTGGCGAAGGGACGTTTGAACAGGTCCGACAGATGTCTGGTCATAGTCCCGCCTCCGGTACGGCGTTCTGCGGCTGGCCGGCGATGATCACCGGCTCGATCTTGCGTTGCACGCCCAGGAACGGGGCGATGCGTTCGATCACCTTGCCCGCCGGCGGCGCGCCGACCCAGCCGCCGGTCGAGAAACCAGCCGACTTGGCCGTGCCGTGCGGCTCGTCCATCAGGATCAGGACGAAATAGCGATCGGCCTCCAGCGGGGCCTCGGTCGGGAACACCGCCGCGAACGACGACACCTGGCGCTGGTGATTATAGCCCCGGATCGACGGATCGTACTTCTCGCCGGTGCCGGTCTTGCCGCCGACCGACAGGCCAGGCACGTCGGCCTTGCCGCCGCTGCCGCCCTGGCCGGGGATCACGTTGGCGCGCATGATCTTCAGCATCTCGGCCGAGGTGTTCTCGGACACCACCCGCACGCCCTCAGGTCGCACGCCATCCGGCATCTTCCTGATGGTCAGCGGCAGCATCTCGCCGCCGTTCAGCAAAGCGCCCATCGCCTGAGCCAGGGCCAGCGGGCTGACATTGATGCCGTGACCGAACGAGGTGGAGGCCACAGCGTCCATGTCCCACTTGCGCGGCGTCAGCGGGCGCGCCGACTCCATCAGCTCGACCTTGGCCGGCTTGGTCAGGCCCAGGGCCGCGAAGTACTTCGACAGGCGCTCGCCGCCGATCCGCTCGGCCAGCATGGCCGTGCCGATGTTCGACGAGTGCTGGAACACCTGGATCAGGTTCAGGATGGCCTTGGCGGCGTGATAGTCGTGGATCGTGCGGTAGCCCAGCTTGTAGGGCTCGCGGGCGTCGAAGGTCGAGGCCGGGGTGGCCACGCCCGTGTCCAGACCGATCGCCACGGTGAAGGTCTTGAAGGTCGAGCCCATCTCGTAGACCGAGGCGGCGGCGCGGTTCAGGCGCTGATCGTCGGTGGCCTCGCCCGCCTTGTTGGCGTCGTAGTCGGGCAGGCTGGCCAGGCCCAGGATCTCGCCGGTGTGGACGTTGGTGACCAGACCGACCGCGCCCTTGGGCGTGAAGTCGGCGGCGGCCTTGCGCAGCTCGTCCTCGAGGGCGGCCTGGATGCGAACGTCGATCGACAGCTGGGTCGGGCCGCCCTCGCCGCCTGCGGCCTTGCGGATCGGATCGTCCAAGGCGCGCTCGGCTCCGGCCAGGCCCTTGCCGCCGCTGTCGACGAAACCGACCAGGTGCGCGGCTGTCGGGCCCAGCGGATACATCCGCCGCTCCTGCTCCTCGAACGAGATGCCGGGCAGACCGAGGTTGAAGATGCCGTCCTTCTCGTCGGGCGTCAGGCCGCCCAGCACGAAGGCGCGGTGATCGCCGAACACGGCCTTATCCAGGCGCTTGGCCGGAACCTGAGGCAAAGCCTTGCCGAGCGCGCGACGCACTTCCTTGGCGTCCCAGACCTCGCGCGGGTCGACGTACAGCGCGTAGTGGGCCAGGTCGACGGCCAGCAGCTTGCCGTTGCGGTCGACGATGTCGCCGCGCGCGCCCTCCGCGCCCTGAGCGTAGCCGTTGCCGCGCCCGGCGTTCGAGAACAGCGCCGCCCAGCCCGCGCCCAGGCCCACGCCCACGAAGCACAGGCTGAAGAAGGCCATGACCAGGAAGATGCGGATGCGGGTGTCGTCTTCGGGCCTGGCCGCCGCGCGCGAACGCTCGAAGGCGTGTTCCAGACGCCAGACGCGCTCGATCAGCCACCGCCAGGCGGCGGGCTGGAAACCGTTTGGGCCCAGATTCGAAAGGCTCATCGCTGGGCCTCCGGAGGCGGCGGAGCCGAGGCGTCGTCCGGCAGCGCCTCGGGGCCATCGGCGGCCAGGGCCTCGGGCGAGATCGGGGCGGCGACGACCGGCGCGCGCGGCAGTTCGCGGCGGCGCGCCACGTCGATCAGAGCGTCCTCGGTGATCTCATGGTCCGGCGCGATCGGCTGCAGCTGCATCATCTGCGCCAGTTGCTCGATGCGGCGCGGCTGCTCCAGGTGGGCGACCTCGGCCTCCAGCAGGCGCTTGCGCATGCCTTCGTCCTGGATCTCCTGCTGCATGCGGGCGATCTGCTGGCGCTCGCTGCCGGCGAAGGTCTTGGCCAGATAGACGCTGGTGACCAGGGTCAGCAGGATGCCCAGGCCGACCACCTCGACGACACGGAAGCCGCGGACGCGGCGATTGAAGACGCCGGCGACGCTCATGCCGCGCCCTCCCAGACCGGCGCGGAAGTGCGGACGGCGGCGCGCAGCTTCGACGACCGCGCGCGGGGATTGACGGCCAGTTCGGCTTCGCCGGGAGCGATGGCCTTGTTCGAGATCAACTGGAAGCTGGGCGCCGCGCCGGCCGCGACCGGGGAGCGTGGCGCGAACCGCCAGGCGTCCGACCCGCGCGCTCGGTCAGGAACGCCTTGACGATGCGGTCTTCCAGCGAGTGGAAGGTGACGACCACCAGCCGACCGCCCGGCTTCAGCACGCGCTCGGCGGCGTCAAGACCGGCTTCCAGCTCGCCCAACTCGTCATTGACCGCGATGCGCAGACCCTGGAACGAGCGGGTGGCGGGATGGACCTTGGCGCCCTTGCGGCCGCCAACGGCGCGCTCGATCACCTCGGCCAGGTCCAAGGTGCGCTCGAACGGGCGCTCCTCGCGGCGGCGGACGATGAAGCTGGCGATGCGGCGCGAGGCGTGCTCCTCGCCATAGACATAAAGGATGCGGGCCAGCTCGACCTGGTCCAGCGTGTTGACGAGGTCGGCGGCGGTCGGGCCGCTGTCGCCCATCCGCATGTCCAGCGGACCGTCGCGCATGAAGGAAAAGCCGCGCTCGGCCTGATCCAGCTGCATCGACGAGACGCCCAGGTCCAGCATCACACCGTCGACGCTCGACGGGCTCAGTTCGTCGAGCATCTCTGAGAAGCGGGCCTGGACTAGGCGGAAGCGGTCGGCCGGAAGCCCCTCGGCGAACGCCTGGACGGTCGGGTCGCGATCGAAGGCCACGATGCTGGCGCCGGTCGGCAGCACCGCGCGAGTGTAGCCGCCCGCGCCGAAGGTGCCGTCGACCACGATATCGCCCGGCTTGGCGTCCAGCGCCTCGACCACTTCGTCCAGCAGGACCGAGATGTGCGGGGCGTCGCTCACGAGGCGCTCCCCAGCTTGGCCTGGCGCTGCTGGGCGCGCAGGGCCGCCAGCCCTTCCCGGGCCAGATCGCGCTGGGCCGCGCGATGAGCCTGGAAGGCCTCGCGGGACCAGATCTGAAAACGCTCACCCATACCGACGACGGCCACCCAATCCGTGAGACCGCACATTTCGCACAGGTGGTCGGGAAGCGTAATGCGACCAGCTGTATCAAACGACAGCTTGGCCATGCCACCCAGGACGCTGGTCTCGAGGGCCGAGCGGATCGGATCGCCGAACGGCAGTTCCTCGATCACGCCGGTATAGCGGTCGAACAGGGCCTTACCGCCCGCTTCCAGGCAATCGGCCTCGATGGAGGGGAAGCAGAAGATTCCGTCGAACATGCCGGAAACGGCCGCGCGGAATTCCTGCGGCACGACGATGCGCCGCTTGCTGTCGAGCTGTTTCTCGAATGTCGAGAGAAACACGAAAGCTGAACCCCACCAAACCCACATCGGTCGGCGACCCAACGCATCGCCCCGACGCGAATTGGGTTAACATGGGATGAATTGGGAAACAATGACACCAAACCCCTTTCATCGAGATTTCAAAGGCGTCTCACCTGTTGTTCACGAGGTGAGATCGTTAATCCACAGAACATACACAGAACTCACCAAGTAGACGTGGTGCCCGGTGTCATCCGGACCCAACGAAGGTCAGTTTTCAGGACGGAAACGCGCGGCCGCGCCCCATCCCGCCGAACGAGGGATGGGGACCAGATGATCTATAAGCCGGGTTCTGTTCCGCCTCCCCCGATCCGAAGATGGGCGAGGCGGCGACGATCATTCCTCTAGGCCGGCCATTGCTGGACGGCTCTCGCGACCTACCCGGACCCTCTCAGCCAGTGACGGCCTATCCGACGCGAGGCCGGCGCGGGGTCCCTATTCGGTCTTGCTCCAGGCGGGGCTTGCCATGCCGTCCCTGTCGCCAGGTCCGCGGTGGGCTCTTACCCCACCCTTTCACCCTTCCCGCCCCGTAAGGAGGAGGTTTGCTTTCTGTGGCGCTATCCCTGGGATCGCTCCCGGTGGGCGTTACCCACCGCCTTGTCACCGTGGAGCCCGGACTTTCCTCGGCGTCCGAAGACGACGCGACCGCCCGACCATCTGGTCCGGGACGGTGTTTGACGGCGCGACATGGAAACGTCAACAAACATCCGATTCCCCCGGCGAAAGCCGGGGAAATCGGGATTAGAGGATATTGCGCATAAGCTGCGCGATCGGATGGTCCTTGAGACCCGCCGCCGCGCCCAGGCGATCGGCTTCAACCCGGTTCTGCGACAGCTTGAACGTCCCCTCCAGCCGCTCGACGAACAGCCGACCGCCCTGGATGCCGCGCAGCAGGCTCTCGAACTTGCCGGCCTTCATCTTGTCGCGGGTCCAGGGCTTTTTCGGAAGAAGCCGCGCCTCCTCCTGGGCCGAGAGGTCGTCCAGCAGGGCGATCAACTCGGCCTCGTCCAGCGGCGCGACCGAGCCCTCGGCCTCGACGGACTGGTAGTTCCAGGTCGGCACCTGATCGGCGCTCGCGTACCAGTCGGGGCTGACATAGGCGTCGAGGCCGGTCGCCAGGGCCACCGCGCGGAAGCCCTGCGTCAGGTGCGGGGTCAGCCCGTTGCCGCGCGACAGATGGAAATCCAGCGCGACCTCGCCGTCCAGGTCGCGGACCACGACCGGCGTCTGGGCCACGAACGGCCGCCCGCCGACCGAAGCGGCGATGGTCACGAACGGATGGGCCCGCAGGAAGTCGAGCAGGATCACACGATCCTCGACGCGGAAGGCCGGCGCCGGATGCATCAGTCGGCCGCCGCGCGCAGCAGGCCGACCAGACGCGCCCGCGTCTCGCCGTCCGCGATTCCGTCGAAGCGGCTCTGCAGCCAGTGACGCTGGAAGGCCGAGACCACCGTCGTGGTCCACTCGTCGTACTTGCCGGTGGGGGCGCAGTCGAAGCCCAGGCGGGTAAGGCCGGCTTGCAGCGCGAAGACGCCGGTCCCCTCCTCGCCCTGGCCCAGCGGCGCGCCGGGCGATGGCGCCGGCTCGATCCACAAACCATGGCCGCTATCGGCCAGACGCTTCCAGGGGAAGAGCTCGCCAGGGTCGACCTTGCGAGCGGGCGCGATGTCGGAGTGGCCCAGGATTCGGCTGTCGGGGATCATCCAACGCGAGCGCACGTCGGCCAGCAGGTTGATCACCGCGGCGATCTGGGCCTCGGGAAACGGGCGATAGCCGAACTCGTGGCCGGGATTGACGATCTCGATGCCGATCGAGGCCGAGTTGATGTCCTTGACGCCCTTCCAGAAGGCCGCGCCCGCATGCCAGGCGCGGCGCTCCTCGGGGACCAGGCGGAAGACGCGGCCGTCTTCCTCGACGCAGTAGTGGGCCGAGACCTTGGCCTCGGGATCGCGCAGGCGCGCGATCGCCGCCTCGCCCGTTTCCATGCCGGTGTAGTGCAGCACGATCGTGTCGGGCACGGCCTTGCGGGCGTCGAAGTTCGGCGACGGGGCCTCGATGACGTTAAGGCTCATGGGGAAGGCTCATTGGGCGCGGTTTCGGAGCGACATCAGCAAGGGCATGACCTGATTCCGCCGAAGCGCGATGATCAGAACACCCAGCAGCGCCAAGGCCGCGCCGATCCCCATCCGCAGGTCGAAGTGGTCGTAGGTGACCACGACGCCCATGCCGATGGTGAACAGCGGCGTCATCAGGGTGAGCGGAGCGATCAGGTTGGCCTCGTAGCGCTGGATCAGCCCGTAATAGGCCGTATGGGCCACGACCGAAACCACCAGGGCCGAGAACGCCACCGCCCCGACGAATGGCCACCCGGCGTGGAAGCCCGCCGCGACCTGGCCAGGCTCCATGACCGCGCTCATCGCCGCCAGCGGCCAGAAGGACGAAAAGCCCACCCAGGCCTGGAACTGCAGTGGCTTCACCCCCTCGACCTGCTTCATCATCACCGCGCCCAGCGAACCAGTGAACGCGGCCGCGACGATCAGCCAGAGGCCCGCAGACAGCTCCAGGCCATGCGGGCTCCACATGACGACCACCGCGCCCGCCAACGTCAGGGCGATGCCCACGCCGCGCCGCCAGCGGATCTTCTCGCCCAGGATCAGCACCGACAGCAGGGTGGTGAACGGCACCCCGACCTGGATCACCACCGAGGCCGCCGATGGCGAGGCCGTCTTGAAGCCCATGAACAGCAGGGCGAAATTGCCGCCGCCCATCAGGAGGCCCACCAGCACCATCCGCCAGGTCGGCCGAGGCGCGGGCAGCAGCCACGGCAGGGTCAGCAGCGCCACCACCGCGAAGCGCACGGCCGCGTAGTACAGCGGCGGCACGCCCCAGTGGGCGACCACCAGCTTGGAGATGATGTTGCTGCTGGCCCAGACCAGGCAGACGAGGACCAGGACGCCGAAGTCGCGAAGGGACATGAAGTGATCCGATAAGCCCCGGTTGACGTTCGGTCAAAACGGTCGTTTGTTGGTGAACACTGTTTACATAGGTTCACGGCGGGTCAACCACCGGACTTGAGGCAGGGGCGGAAACGGATGGCCATGGAACATGTCGACGTACTGATCGTGGGCGCGGGCTTGTCGGGGATCGGCGCGGCCTATCACCTGAAGAAGCACTGCCCCGGCAAGACGTACGCGATCCTGGAAGGCCGCGAGGCGATCGGCGGCACTTGGGACCTGTTCCGCTATCCCGGCATCCGCTCCGACAGCGACATGTACACCCTGGGCTACAGCTTCAAGCCGTGGAAAGCCGCCAAGGCGATCGCCGACGGCCCCTCTATCCTGAGCTATGTGCGCGAGACCGCGCGCGAACACGACGTCGACCGCCACATCCGTTTCCGCCACCTGGTCAAGCGCGCCAGCTGGTCCAGCGAGACCGCCACCTGGACGGTGGAGGCCGAGCACGACGGCCTGACCGTCAAGTTCACCTGCGGCTTCCTCTACATGTGCTCGGGCTACTATCGCTATTCGGCCGGCTATACGCCCGACTTCCCGGGCGCCGAGCGCTTCCAGGGCCGCATCGTCCATCCGCAGCACTGGCCCGAGGATCTGGACTACGCGGGCAAGAAGGTCGTGGTGATCGGCAGCGGCGCCACCGCCGTGACCCTGGTGCCCGAGATGGCCAAGACCGCCGCTCACGTCGTCATGCTGCAGCGCTCGCCGACCTACGTGGTCTCGCGCCCGGCCGAGGATGGGGTGGCCAACTGGCTGCGGACCAAGCTGCCGGCCATGACCGCCTATGGCGTCACCCGCTGGAAGAACGTCCTCTTCCAGATGCTGTTCTTCAACATGGCCCGCAAGAAGCCCGAGAAGGTCAAGGAACGCCTGCTGGGCATGGTGCGCGAGCATCTGGGGCCGGACTACGATGTCGCCACCCACTTCACGCCCCGCTACAATCCGTGGGACCAGCGCCTGTGCCTGGTGCCGGACGCTGACCTGTTCGACTCGATCAAGGCCGGGACCAGTTCGGTGGTCACCGACCACATCGAGACCTTCACCGAGACGGGCATCCAGCTGAAATCCGGCAAGGTCCTGGACGCCGACGTCATCGTCACCGCCACCGGCCTGCAGATGCAGCTGCTCAGCGGCATGGAGGTCGTGGTCGACGGCAAGGTCGCCAACCTGGCCCAATCGATGAGCTACAAGGGCATGATGTTCAGCGACGTGCCCAACCTGGCCTCGGCGTTCGGCTACACCAACGCCAGTTGGACCCTGAAGGCGGATCTGACCAGCGAGTATGTCTGCCGCCTGATCAACCAGATGGACCGCACCGGCGCCGACTACTGCGTGGCGCGCCAGGACGGCGACATCGAGGTCGCGCCGTGGCTGGACTTCACCTCGGGCTACGTCACTCGCGCCATGAACCAGTTCCCCAAGCAGGGCCTGCGCAAGCCGTGGAAGGTGCATCAGAACTATGCCCTGGACCTGGTCGCCCTGCGCTTCGGCAAGGTCGACGACGGGGTGATGACCTTCGGGCGGAAAACGGGGGCGAAGGCGACGCCGGTGACCGCCAAGGCCGCCTAGCTTCCCTATCGGATTTGATAGGTTGTCGCTGACGGCGCGGGCTCCGACCTTTCCAGGAAAGGAAATCCGCATGGCCGAACCGTCATCGTACCTGGGCTGGAAGATCGACTACGCCAACCCGCCCGGCGAGCCCGCCTATCTGGATCCGGGCTCGGTGCATTGGCGGGTCTACAAGAACCCGATCGCCCTGGCGGTCGGCGGCGTCGCGGCCGTGCTGCTGGAGTTCGCCGACGCGCGGATCCGCTCGGGCGTCTGGGACCACTCGACCTACAAGGCCGACCCGATCGGACGCTCCAAGCGCACGGGGATCGCGGCCATGGTCGGGGTCTATGGACCTCAGGCCGCCGCGCGGCGCGTGATCCAGGGCGTCACCAACATGCATACGCGCGTCACGGGCGAGACGCCAAAGGGCGAGGCCTACAAGGCGCTGGATCCCGAGCTGCTGGACTGGGTCAGCGCCACGGCCGGCTACGGCTTCCTCAACGCCTATGACCGCTTCGTCGCGCCGCTGAGCGACGCCGAGAAGACCCGCTTCTACGGCGAGGCCGGCCCAATCGCGCGACTGTACGGCGTGAAGCACTCGCCGGCCAACCAGGCCGAGTTCATGGCGATGATGGACAGGCTGGCCTCGCGCTTTGAGCCACATCCAATCGTCCATGAGTTCCTGGACATCATCCAGTCGGGCAAGGCCGCGCCGAACGCGCCGAAGTTCCTGCACAAGGCCCTGGCCCGCGCGGCGGTGTCGCTGCTGCCGCCGATCGTGCGCCAGAGGCTGGCCCTGGGCCGCGAATGGGACCTGACCGCCTTCCATCGTCTGGCGCTGCAAGCCGCCGGCAAGCTGGCCGACAGGATTCCGGTGAAGAGCTCTCCGCCCTGCCAAGCCAGCGTGCGGCTGGGACTGCCGGCGGATTTTCTCTATCGGAGCCGAGCTGAGCAGAAGCGGCTGCTGGAGACGCGAACGAGCGGTGCACCTCAGACCGCTGCGACCTAAATTCCCGTGTCATCCCGGCCGCAGCGAAGCGGAGAGCCGGGACCCAGGGGTCGGCGCAACGCGCTTGGCCCCTGGGTCCCGGATAGCCTCTGCGAGGCTTCCGGGATGACACAAATTGGCGAGACTCAATCCTCGTCGTCGAACGGCGCATCGTCCGTTTCCGGCGCCGGCTTGGCGACCGCCTTCGGCGCCTTGCGCTTCACGAACCGCAGCGCCGTGTGGCTGGACGAGAACGCACACACCTTCGTGTCCACGAAGCCCAGCCCGCGCACGGCCTCCAGGATCTCGGCGTCCTTCAGCGGCGCGCCCTTGCCCTTCTGGGCCACGATCCACACCGCGCCCTTGGGAGCCAGCGCGCCTTGCCAGTCCTCCAGCCGATCGAAGTCGGCCAGGTCCTCGGCGGCCAGGAACAGCAGGTCGATCCCCTCCTCGGCCTCGCCAAGCTCGACGCGGGTCTCCAGCTCGGCGATGAACGCCTCGTCCTCGACGCCGTCGACCACCACGGTCATGCCGGGCTTCACGCCCAGCTTGTCCAGGCGCGAGGGCGGGTTCTGGATGGCGTGCAGCCACTTGTCGGCTTGGCCGGCCTCCAAGGTGAAGCGCGTGCCGTCGCTGAGAACGAGATCATCGCCCTCGACACGCAGGTTGCGCAGGGCGTGCCCTTGATAGATGCCGCGCACCGCGCCGCGGAAGATCAGCTTGGGCGGCTCCCACAGCAGCTTGCCCTCGCTCTCACCATCCGACAGCTGGCCCCAGACGCCGCTCGCTTCCTTGCCCATGATCTCAGGCGCCCTTGAACGTCGGCTGACGCTTCTCGAGGATCGCGTCGACGCCTTCCATGTGGTCCTCGGTGTGGTGGGCGATGGCCTGGGCGGCCGCGCTCATCTCCATCAGGGTGTCGTAGCTGGCGGTCTGGCCGTGCTTGAGCAGGCTCTTGGCCATGCGCAGAGCGTGCGGCGGCTGGGCCGCGATCCGGGTCGCCAGGGCCATGGCCTCGTCCATCAGCATCTCGGCCGGCACGGCCTTGCTGATCAAGCCCCATTCGGCCGCCTTGGCCGCGTCGATGACGTCGCCGGTGAACAGCAGCTCGGCCGCGCGGCTCATGCCGATGGTGCGCGGCATCAGCCAGGCGCCGCCGTCGCCGGGGATCAGGCCAAGCTTCAGGAAGGTGACGCCGAACCTGGCGGTGTCGGCGGCGATACGGATGTCGGTCATGCAGGCCACGTCGCAGCCCAGGCCGATCGCCGCCCCGTTGACCGCCGCGATCGATGGAACCTCCAGGCCGTAGATGGCCCGGACGATGCGGTGGATGTTCTTGCGATAGCCGTCGCGCACGGCCACGCCATTGCCGCCGAACGCGCCCTCGCGGGCCTTCATCGCCTTGACGTCGCCGCCGGCCGAGAAGGCCTTTCCCGCGCCGGTCAGGATCACGCAGCGGATGTCCTGGTCGTCGTTGATCGCCTCGCAGGCGGCCGCCACCTGGTCGCCATCGCCCGGCGCGCCCAGGGCGTTCATCGCCTCCGGCCGGTTCAGGGTGAGGATGGCGACATGGCCGCGCTTCTCGGTGAGGATCAGGGACTGGGACATAGGACTGGGGACGCTCCTGCCGTTTCCTTGGTTTTGTCCCTGCATAGCCTGCTTTCCCGCATCGTGCAGCCGAGCCGGTCGATACAACCGGTGCGGTCGCACCGATCACGAAAACGCGACTGGCGCGCGAGCGCGGCGCGCCGTTGAAATAAGTCCTGGGACGACACAGAAAGCTACGGCGAATGACCGAGCACGCGAAGGCCCGACACGTGTTGATTATCGAGGATGAAATCCTCGTCGCGTTCGAGGTCGAGGCCCTTCTGGCGGAGATGGGCTTCACCAGTTTCGATATCGCCGACAGCGCGGCCGACGCGCTGACCCTGGCCATCGCCAATCCCCCCGACCTGATAACCGCCGACTACCGCATCGTGGGCGGCACCGGCGTCGAGGCCGTCGAGGCGATCCAGCGCCGCCTGGGCCGGATCCCCGTCGTCTACGTCACCGGCAACGCCGACCAACTTCAGGGTCGCTTCACCCCGATCGTCGACAAGCCGATCTCGGCCCGCATCCTGGCCGAGGCCTGCGCCCGCGCGGCGACGCCCTGACGTTGTTCTCCGCCCGGCCCGCCGCTACAAGCCACGGACGGGAGGACGCGATGCACGAGATCACCACCCTCGAGACCCTGGAGGCGCTGTACCAGCCCCAGCCCGTCGCCGCCTCGACCGTCAAGGTCACCGACCACATCACCCCGCACTACGCCGCGCTGATCCAGGCCTCGCCGTTCGTGGCGCTGGCCACCGTGGGTCCGGAGGGCTTGGACTGCAGCCCGCGCGGCGACCTGCCCGGCTTCGTCCGCATCGCCGATCCCCGCACGCTGATGCTGCCCGACCGGCGCGGCAACAACCGCATCGATTCCCTGCGCAACATCGTCCGCGATCCACGCGTGGCCCTGCTGTTCCTGATCCCCGGCTCCGGCACCACGTTCCGGGTCAACGGCCGCGCGGTGCTGAGCGCCGATCCCGCGCTGCTGGCCAGCTTCGCCGTCGACGACAAGCCGCCGCGCACGGTGACGGTCGTGACCGTCGAGGAAGCCTATTTCCAGTGCGCCCGCGCCATCGTCCGCTCGGGGCTCTGGAAACCCGAGAGCCACGTCGATCCCAAGGCCCTGCCGACGCCCGGCGCCATGCTGGCGGCGGTCACGGCCGGCGCGGTCGGTGGCGAGGCCTACGACACGGCATGGCCCGAGCGCGCGGCGAAAACGATGTGGTGAGCGCGGTCAGCTCTCCTCGATCTGCCGCTCGTCCTCGCGGCTGATCGAGACCTCCTCGAAGTCCAGCTCCTCCTGCAGGATCAGGAAGGCGTCGGCGCCCACGCCGCCCGAGACGCGTAACTCTTCCAGCCTCAGGCGTTGGCGGCGAATAGCCTTGAGGCCGATGGCCCGCCGCGCTTCCAGGGGTCCGGTCGCGGGCGGGACGCCGGTCGGAACCGCGGCGAAGCGATAGCGCCAGTGGTCGACGGCCTCGCCCGCCTTGCCGTCCAGCGCCGCCAGGGCCGCGCCCGCCAGGTCGGCCCGCAGACGCACCAGTTCGTCGCCCAGTGCGTCCTCACGATCCAGGCCCAGAAGGCGGACCAACGGCGCCAGGGTCAGCCCCTGCACCACCAGGGTCGCCAGCACGACCGCGAAGGCGGTCAACACCACCAGGTCGCGCTGCGGGAAGTTCCCCGGCAGGGCGAAGGCGGTGGCCAGGGTGACCAGGCCTCGCATGCCGCACCAGCCGACCAGCACTCCGTTGCGCAGGCTGATCGCCGGATAGCCGCCGCGCAGGCTGGCGAACCGCCGGGCCAAGATCAGATAGAGCTGCACCCAAACCATGCGCACGATGATCAGGCAGACCACCACGACAGCGGCGAAGCCCATAGCCTGCATCAGTCGTTCGCGGTCCATGCCGGCGACGATGGTCCGCGCCTGCAGCCCCATCAGCAGGAAGGCCACGACGTTCAGAAGGAACACCGCCGAGGTCCAGACCGCGAAGCTGTGGATCCGCACCCGCGGCGGGGTACGCAGGGCCGCCGTGCGGGCGAAGGTCATGGCGAAGGCCACCAAGCACAGCACCGGCGACACGCCCAGCCGCTCGGCGATCATCCACGAGCCGAAGGCGGTGACGAACTCGAACACGTTGCCGCCCAGCGTGCCGCTGACCATCGGGCTGATGGCGCGCAGCACATAGGCGATGACGATCCCCAGAATGATCCCGCCCGGCGCCGCCAGGCCCAGCTTGATCGCCAGTCCTTGGTCGATCTGGCCCTGGGCCTGGAAGGCCAGGGCGGCCGAGAACAACAGCAGGGCAGAGGCGTCGTTCAGCAGGCTCTCGCCCTTCAGCACCGCGATCGAGCCACGCGGCATGCGCACGCTGCTGAGCACGGCCGTGGCGGCGGCGGCGTCCGGTGGGGCGACGATGGCCCCCAGCGCCAGGGCCGCGGCGATCGGCAGGCCGGCCATGGCCACGCCCAGCCAGGCGACCGCGCCGGCGCTCAGCAGCACCGCCACGACCACCAGGGCGAACAGCGGCCGCCACAGCCGACGAACATCGCTGACCGGAAAGTCGAAGGCCGCGTCGACCAGGGCCGGGGCCAGGAACAGGGCCAGGGCGGTGTGGGGTTCGATCGAGATCGCGGGCGCGCCGGGGACCAGCGCCAGACAGACGCCGGCCGCCGCCAGCATCGTCGGGTACGGCGCCTTGATGCGGCGCGACACCTGCAGCAGCAGCACCGCGGCCGCCACCAGGACGAGAAGGCTCTCGAAGAAGCTCACAGGTCCTCCCTGGCGATGCGCGACCTTAGGATGCAACGCCTTAGATGACAGAGTTCTCCGACGTCGGAAACAAAAGCGGCCCCGGGGTCGCCCCCGAGGCCGCTCGAAAACACATCAGTCCCCCTGCGGAGCTTCGCTTAGTCGTCGCGGTGGACGCGTTCGCGGCGCTCGTGCCGTTCCTGGGCCTCGACACTCATGGTCGCCGTAGGGCGAGCATCCAGTCGAGCCAGGCCGATCGGCTCGCCCGTCTCCTCGCAATAGCCGTAGGAGCCGTCCTCGACTCGGCGCAGGGCCTGGTCGATCTTGGAAATCAGCTTTCGTTGGCGGTCACGAGTGCGGAGCTCAAGAGCCCGGTCGGTCTCCGAGGACGCGCGATCGGCGAGATCGGCGTGGTTCTCGGTTTCTTTCTGGAGATGGGAAACCGTCTCGCGAGATTCGCGAAGGATCTCTTCTTTCCAGGCCAGCAGCTTTTGCTTGAAGTACTCAAGCTGCCGTTCGTTCATAAAAGGCTCGTCCTCGGAAGGACGATAATCGGATTTCTCTACTAGAACAGTGGCCGTTTGCATCAACGCCTCACGCCCCAATGAACTCAGCCCTTAAGGGCCGGGTGCTTATACCAAAAGGTGAGCCGCGTTCAATGAACCTCGCGTGAGGGGCGCGTTCATGTCGCGCTCCCGGTCCGCGAGGGCCACTTCCACGGCGTGGACAGGTGTAAAACGCACGAGTGGGCCAAGCGTGGCAGGACGAAACGATGTTCTTGTCGCCAGTCCCTTGGTCGCCCGCCCAGGCCATGTCAGCCGCCCCGCGCCTGCAGCTTGGCCAGCTCGACGGCGGCCCGTGTCTCGATCTCGTTGAGAACCCCTTCCAGCTTGGGGTCGTCGGTGTTCTCGCGCTGCTCGCGAATGGCGCGCGTCAGGCGGTCCAGCGTGGCGTGCGAGATGTCGCCGTCGATCAGCGCGATCCGAACTTCGCCCAGGATGTCCAGGATGTGGTCCGCGCGACGGACGGCGCGCTTGCGGCGCTCCAGGGGGCTGCCGACGGCGCCTGTCTCCTGCAACGCCAGCAAGGCGTCGACCGAGCCGACGCCGGTCAGGCCGCCAACCGAAGCCGTGCTCGCCGCGCCGCTGGCGGTGTTCACCGACGGCAGGCTGAAGCTCGACGAACCGCCGGTCGGCCTGGCCCGCGACGCGCCAGTCGCCCCCACGCCCCCCGTGCTGGAAACCTTCATCCGACAGCTCCAAAAAGCTTAAGCGTGCGAGTCACTTATCCCACGACCTGATCATAATCGGAACGCGCGCTTGAAGTATGGTTAATGCCGGGCAGATTCTGCCGCGAGGCGCCGGACGGACCACCGCCGAAATCAGAATCCCTTGAGTCACAAGGCCCTAGGCTGGGCCGGAAAACTGGCCCGCTTCTGGCATGGGGCGGACCGGGGACGTCTCCCCGCCACGGGACTGCCATGCCGCGTTCATTCTTTCGCACCGTTCTGACCGCCCTCGCCGCTGCTTCGGCCCTCATCGCCGCGCCGGCGTTCGCCAAGTCGCGGATCAAGGACATCGTCGCCTTCGAGGGCGTTCGCGAGAACCAGCTGATCGGCTACGGCGTCGTCGTCGGCCTGAACGGCACGGGCGACAGCCTGCGCAACGCCCCGATGACCAAGCAGAGCCTGGAGGCGATGCTGGAACGCCAGGGCGTCAATGTGCGCGACGCCAACCTCAACACCAAGAACACCGCCACGGTCATGGTCACGGCCAACCTGCCGCCGTTCTCGGCCGCCGGCTCGAAGCTGGACGTGACCGTCTCGGCGCTGGGCGACGCCAAGAGTCTGCTGGGCGGTACCCTGCTGGTCACCAGCCTGCAAGGCGCGGACGGCCAGACCTACGCCGTCGCCCAGGGCACCGTGCAGACCGGTTCGGTCTCGGCCGGCGGCGCCTCGGGCAGCTCGGTGACCAAGGGCGTGCCGACCGCCGGCCGCATCTCGTCGGGCGGCATCATCGAGCGCGAGACCGGCTTCCAGATGGTCAGCATGGACATCCTGCGCATGACCCTGCGCAATCCGGACTTCACGACCTCGCGCCGCATCGCCGACGCCATCAACGCCAAATTCCCCAACTGCGCCCAGGCCCAGAACCCGACCATCGTCGCCGTGCGCGCGCCAGCCGGCATGGACATGATCAGCTTCGTCACCAACATCGAGAACCTGGAAGTCGAGCCCGACAGCCCGGCCAAGGTGGTGATCGACGAGGTGGCCGGCGTCATCGTCATGGGCGACGACGTCCGCATCAGCCAGGTGGCGATCGCCCAGGGCAACCTGACCATCACTGTCCAGGAAACCCCCGCCGTCAGCCAGCCCGGCCCCTTCAGCCAGGGCCAAACCGCCGTCGTTCCGCAGTCGACCGTCAATATCGACGAGGAGAAGGGCAAGAAGCTGATCACCCTGGGCGGCTCGCCCTCGCTGAAGAGCCTGGTCGGCGGCCTGAACGCCCTGGGCGTCACGCCTCGCGACATGATCTCGATCCTGCAGGCCGTGAAGGCCTCGGGCGCCCTGCAAGCCGACATCGAGGTGATGTGATGAGCGCCCTGTCCACGATCTCCACCTTCGTTCCGCAGGTCGGCGCCGCCACGGCCGCGATCAAGACGGCGGCCAAGGCGGTGAAGAGCGCCGCGGCTTCGGTCGAAGACACCGCCCACGACGCGGTCCAAGACGCGACGAAGCGCGCCAAGATCGCCGAAACGGCCAAGACGTTCGAGAGCTCGTTCCTGTCGGTGATGATGCAGCAGATGTTCGAGGGCGTGAAAACCTCCGAACCGTTCGGCGGCGGCAACGGCGAGGAGATGTTCAAGTCGATGCTGACGGACGCGATGTCCAAGCAGGTGACCAAGGCCGGCGGCATCGGCCTGGCGCCGACCATCCAGCGCGAAATGCTGAAGATGCAAGGTCTGAAGGAGTAACACGCCATGGCCATCGCCGCCGTCGACGCCGACGATCGCGTCCACCAGCTGACCCTGCTGACCGAGCGCCTGACCGACCTGATCGCCAAGGAAGCCCTGGCCTTCGAGACCCACCGCCCGCACGAGGCGGCGCAGTACGTCGAGGAGACGGCCAAGCTGGCCAATGTCTACCGGCACGAGTCCATGCGGGTGCGCGCCAATGTCGCCCTGGTCGAAGCGGCCCGGCCGGAACTACGCCAGCGCCTGCTGCGCGCCACCGAGGCCTTCGACGCCGTCCTGGCCCGTCAGGCGCGCGCCGTCAGCGCCGCCAAGACCGTGACCGAGGGCCTGGTCCACGCGGTCGCCCAGGAGATCGCCAGCCAGCGCGCCGCCCCGGCCACGACCTATGGCGCCGGCGGCATGGTCAACGACCGCCCCTCGATGGGCGCGGCGATCACCCTGAACCGCAAGGCCTAGCCTTCCAGTTCGAAAACCGCCGCCGCCCGGGTTGCGCCGTTCGGATCGCCGAAGTCGGCGACCGGATACTCGGCCACGACCCGCAGCCGATCCGCCGGCAGCGGCGCGCGCCAGGGGTCGCCGATCAGCACCGCGATTCCGGCGGCCAGACAGCGGCGCAGGAAGAGCTCGACCCGCGCGGCAAGGGCTGGGTCGTAAAAGAGATCGCCGACCAGCATCAGCTCGGCGTCCGGCGGATCACCATCGAGCAGGTCGGTCTGCGCCACCTCCATTGTCACGCCGTTGGCGGCGGCGTTCAGGCGCGCGGCGGCGACCGCGTAAGAGTCGACGTCGACCGCCCTCACCTCACCCGCCCCGGCCAGGGCGGCGGCGATGGCCACCAGGCCCGAGCCCGCGCCGAGATCCAGCACGCGCTTGCCGGCGACGACGTCCGGACGGTCCAGGACATACCGCGCCAGGGCCAGACCCCCACCCCAGGGCCGCGCCCAATAGGGCGAGCCGAAGTCCGGATCCGCCTCGGCCAGCCGCATCAGTCCGCTGCGCGGTCCCGCGCGATGCAGGCGGACTTCGGGAACGCCCGGGACGGGTTCCAGCGTCAGGCGCGCCTGGATGAAGGCTTCAAGGGTCACCGGCGGACTTAAGCGCCTAGTGCGCCTCGTCGATCAACCGCTTCTTGCGCCGATGCAGGCTGGCGGCAACGGCGATCAGAACCAGCGGCACCAGGCCCGACATCAGATGCTCGGCCACGCCGTGCAGCCAGGGCTTGAGCAGATAACCCAGCAGGCCCAGCACGTAGTAACCCACCGCGAAGATCGATAGCCCCTCGACCAGTCCCTGCAGCTTGGTCTGCAGTTGCAGGCTGGCGTCCATGCCGCGAAGGGTCTCCTGGTTCTGGCGGTCCTGGGCCAGGCCCAGCGTGGTGCGCAGCAGGTCGCCGCTGCGGGCGATGCGCAGGGAAAGGTCGTCAAGGCGGCGGTCGGAGGCCTGGCGGGTGCGCATGGCCGGCAGGAGGCGCCGGGCGATGAACTCGCTCATCGTTGAATGGCCGGGGATCCGCCGCTCGCGCAGGGCTTCCAGCCGATCCAGGGTCAGGCGGTGATAGGACTCGGTCGCCCCGCGGCGGAAGCGGCTGCTGGCCGCGCGCAACTCGACCTCGGCCGACAAAGCTAGCAGGCGATCCAGCACCGCCTGGCTGTCCTCGCCGGCAGCCAGACCGCTGGTGATCGCCGCCAGCCGCGCCTCGGCTCCGTCCAGCCAGGCCAGCATTTCGCGCGCCGGTGGGAAGCCGATCAGCGCCAGCTTCCGATAGTTGCCGATCTCCAGCAGCGTCTGAACCAGGCGTGAAACCTCGTCATTGGCCAGGGAGAGGTTGTGGACGTGAATGCGCCCCGCGCCGCCCTCGCGCAGGCGGAAGTCGGTCCAGATCCGCGCCGCGCCGTCGAAGGCCTCGCACGAGACGCAGCGCTGCAGGTCGATATGCCGACCCAGGTCCGCGTCGGTCGGGGCCGCGGCGCCCGGCGCCGAGACCGAGATCTCGACGCCCCGGAACACCTGGCCCGGCGCGCCGTCCAGCCAGAAGAAGCTTGCCTCCGGCTGGGGCTGGAAGCCGAGCTCGCGTCCCAGCGGTCCGTAGGCGAACCAGGTCCAGGTCGAGAACTCCTGGTGACGCTCCCACAGCCAGCCACCGTCCTCGTCCGCGACGACGACGCGGCCCAACGCGGGATCCTGCCCCGGCGCGAACAGAGCGACGAAGGCAGCCTCCGACGTCCGCGCGTCCGGCTCGACCAGGAACACCCACTGGCGCAGGCGGAGCGGGACCCGGTCCAGCGGCAGCGCCCGCAGGTGCATCAGTTCGCTCAACGTCACTCGAAGCGGGTGGTCCCGGCCGCCGTCCATCTCGTCTTGCCTGCGTTCCTGAGCCCTGCGATGCCGGGTCATCGGGTCGCGCCCAAATGTTACCGGTCACATAGACTTATCCGAGGGCGATCTTCCGTTCAATGCCGATGGCCTCGAGAAAATCGGCGTCGTGGCTGACCACCAGCAATGCGCCATCATAGCCGGACAGCGCCGCCTCGACGGCCTCGATCGAGGCGATGTCCAAATGGTTGGTCGGCTCGTCCAGGATCAGCAGCTGCGGCGGCGCGGCCGCGCTCAGCACGCAGGCCAGGGCCGCCCGCAGGCGCTCGCCGCCGCTCAGCGTCCCGGCCAACTGGTGGGCGGCGGTGTTGCGGAACAGGAAGCGCGCCAAGGCCGCATGGGCGTCGTTCTGGCTGGCGGCCGGGTTCAGCCTGCGGAAGTTCTCCAGGATGGTCTCGCCATCGTTCAACAGCCCCGCCCGCTGGTCCAGCAGAGCGACGGGAACCGACAGCTTGACCACACCCGCCAAGGGCGCGAGGTCACCGGTCGCCAGCCGGATCAGCGTCGTCTTGCCCGTCCCATTCGGACCCGAGACCGCCACGCGCTCGGGCCCCGCGATGCGGAACGACAAGCCTTTGATCACCGGCGCCTCATCTGGCCAGGCGAAGGCGACATCGTCGAAGCTCAACACCGTCCGCCCCTCGGGCAGGCCGGACGACGGCAGATCAAACCCCAGGGTCCGGACCCGCTCGACGCGGGCGTCGGCGCTGACCTTGGCCTGGGCCGCCTCGGCCACCAGCTTGTCGGCCAGCCGCCCCTCGCGCGCACCGCTGTTCTCGGCCCGCTCGGCCATCATGCCCAGGACGATCTTGGGCGTTCCGCCCCTGTCGGCGAACTTGCGGCCGGCCGCGTCGCGGCGATCCTTGCGCTCGCGAGCGACCTGGGCCTCGCGGGCGACGCGGCGGACCGCCTGCTCGGCGTGGTCCAGGCCGCGCTGCGCGGCCTCAGCTTCCTCGGCCCGGCGCGCGGCATAGAGGTCCCAGCCGCCACCGTACGACCGCGCGCCCAGCGATGAGAGCTCGACGATACGGTCCATGCCGCGCAGCAGGCTTCGATCGTGGCTGACCACCACCGCCCCGCCGCGCCAACGAGCCAGCACCCTGGCCACGATCCCTCGCGCCTCGGCGTCCAGGTTGTTGGTCGGCTCGTCCAGCAGCAGCACGTCGGGCCGAGCGACCAGCAGACGCGCCAGCCCCGCCCGCGTCGCCTGGCCGCCCGACAGCGCCGCCGCCGGCCGCTCGGGTTCGAGACCCGGCAAGCCGACATCGGCCAGGGCCTGGTCCAGCCGCGCCGGCAGGTCCCAGTCGGCGTCGGAGAGGTCGGTCTCATCGCCCTCCCCGCGCTCGATGCGCGACAGGCGATCCCAACCCCCGCCGACACCCAGCAGGTCGACTAGCCGCGCGCCCTCCGAAACGTCGGGCGTCTGATCCAGGGTCGCGACCGTCCCGGTCCGGGTGATGGTCCCGGCTAAAGGGGCACGCGCGCCGGCGATCAGCGCCAGCAAGGTGCTCTTGCCCGCGCCGTTGCGCCCGACGAGACCGATGCGTTCGGCCCCGATGACGAGGTTCAGGTTTTCGAAGAGAGGCCGGCCGTCAGGGGTGGCGGCGGAAACGGAATCCAGGGTGACGAAGGACATGCGAACCCACGGTCAGGGAAACGGGAAGGACGAAACGGTCTTCCGTCTTGCTGATCATGAGTGCCTCCATCGGATGGGAAGGCGGGTTTTAAGCGCGCGCGTCGAACGCGGCAAGCTTGGCCGGCGCTAGGTCGGCGACATCGCGTGCAGCACCCAGACCAACGACCCGACTCCACCGCAGAACACCAGGGTGTCGATCACGATCGAGCGCGGCTTGGGCGCCTTCAAGGCGTCGAACGCCTGCTGCTTGGCGCCCTGCTTGGCGCTTTCGGGGTCCTTCTTGGCCACGACCGTTCTTTCCCGGTGTCAAGGTCGAGCTTCTGCCCGATCGTGGCGCTTAGATCATGCGTGGACTGAAGAACCCGCTTCCAAACAGGGTTTAGGAAGTCCGAATAATGAAGCCGGAACAATACGCCGCCCGGTCAGAAGCAGCCGCGCTCGCGCAGGGTCGGCGGCGGCTTGCCTGTCGAAGCCAGGTTTCGCTCGCTGAAGCCGGGCGTGCGGCCGCGCCGGTAGTCGCGACAATGCTGGCCGCGCGCCGCGTCCTTGTCGTAGGTCGACGCCGTCTTCGGGGCAGGCGGGTGCTCCTGCCACTTCGTCTCGTCGATCGGCCCCACGAAGCCGGGCGAAGGGCGCTTGTCTCGAGTCCCACCGCCCCAGGCCCCATAGCACCGCTCCTTCTCGTCCGGCGTCATGTGCTCGCTACTCAGGCCCTTGCACGCCCGATAGTACCGCCCCCATCCCCATTCAGGCACGCCTTCGGTGATGCGCCAGCTGTCGATCGTCTTTCGGTCGATGCGCCAGGCGGGATCGATCGCGGGCGAGGTCGGCTCGCCGGGCGCGGGCTGGACCGCTCCGGCTTCCCCGGACGCTGTCGAGGCCGGTTCGGGCGAAGCCGTGGGAGACGGCCGCGAGGCGGCGGCTTTCGGAGCGGCCTGGCGGCGCTCGGGCGTTCGCGAACGTTCCGGTGGCGTCAGATCCAGCAGCAGCACTGGCGTTTCTTCGACCGACGGCGGCTGTTCCTCGATCAGCACCAGCGCGCCAAGGATCAGGCCATTGGCCAGCACCCCACCCGACACGGCGAGCCATCGCCTGGTCCACGCGCCCAGCCTCATCCACGCCACCTCTGGTTAAGCTGAAAAGGGAGGACGCGCGCGAATGGCGCCGCTTTCGAGGCCGTCGAATGACCAAGCGGCGCCCTATCCAAGGCGCCGCTGCTGACACTGGCTGTCAGCAGAACCGCGCCCCACACGCGCGACATTTGTTCGCATCTTGTTCTTGTGTTAATTCGCCGCTTGAGCCCTACATATAGCCGCTGCGCTGCCACCATTCTGGCGGCCCAACGTTCCGGAAAACATGGCTGAGCAACTGAACTTCATCCGCGTTCGCGGCGCCCGTGAGCACAATCTCAAGGACGTCAGCGTCGACATCCCGCGTGGCGAGCTGGTCGTGCTGACCGGCCTGTCGGGCTCGGGCAAGTCGTCGCTGGCCTTCGACACGATCTACGCCGAGGGCCAGCGCCGTTACGTGGAAAGCCTGTCGGCCTATGCCCGTCAGTTCCTGGAGCTGATGAGCAAGCCCGACGTCGACCTGATCGAGGGGCTGTCGCCCGCGATCTCGATCGAGCAGAAGACGACGTCGCGCAACCCGCGCTCGACCGTCGGCACGGTGACCGAGATCCACGACTACATGCGCCTGCTGTGGGCGCGGGTCGGGGTTCCCTACTCGCCCGCCACCGGCCTGCCGATCGAGAGCCAGACCATCAGCCAGATGGTCGACAAGATCACCGCCCTCCCGGAAGGCACGCGTCTCTATCTGCTGGCCCCCGTCGTTCGCGATCGCAAGGGCGAGTACAAGAAGGAGATCGCCGAGTGGCAGAAGGCCGGCTTCCAGCGGCTGAAGATCGACGGCGAATACTACCCGATCGAGGATGCTCCGGCGCTCGACAAGAAGTTCAAGCACGACATCGACGTGGTCGTGGACCGCGTGGTGACCAAGCCCGAGATGGAGCAGCGCCTGGCTGACTCCATCGAGCAGGCCCTGCGCCTGGCCGACGGCCTGGCCGTGGCCGAGTTCGCCAATATCGAAGAGGGCGAGAAGGAGCCGAAGCGCATCCTGTTCTCGGAACGCTTCGCCTGCCCGGTCAGCGGCTTCACCATCGCCGAGATCGAGCCGCGCCTGTTCTCGTTCAACAATCCGGCGGGCGCCTGCCCGGTCTGCGACGGCCTGGGCGCCAAGCTGGCCTTCGACGCCGACCTGGTCATCCCCGACAAGGACAAGAGCCTGCACAAGGGTGCGGTCGCGCCTTGGGCGAAAGGACCTTCTCCGCTCTATACCCAGACCCTGCAGGCCCTGGCGCGCCACTACGGCTTCTCGATGGACGAGCCCTGGTACAAGCTGTCGCCGGACGCCCGCGAGGTGGTGCTGCAAGGCTCCAAGGGAACCAAGATCAAGTTCACCTACGACGACAACGCGCGGAAGTACGAGGTCGAGAAGCCCTTCGAGGGCGTGCTGCCGAACCTGGAGCGCCGCTGGCGTGAGACGGACTCATCGTGGGTCCGTGAGGAGCTCGGCCGCTACCAGTCCGACACCCCGTGCGAGACCTGCCACGGCAAGCGCCTGAAGCCAGAAGCCCTGGCCGTCAAGATCGACGCCATGGACATCGCCGAGGTCTCGATGCTGGCCATCCGTCCGGCGCGCGACTGGTTCGCCGGCCTGGAAGGCAAGCTGACCGACAAGCAGATGGAGATCGCCCGGCGGATCCTGAAGGAGATCAACGATCGCCTTCGGTTCCTGGTCGATGTCGGCCTGGACTATCTGAACCTGTCGCGCGGCTCGGGCACCCTGTCGGGCGGCGAGAGCCAGCGGATCCGCCTGGCCAGCCAGATCGGCTCGGGCCTGACGGGCGTGCTCTACGTGCTGGACGAGCCGTCGATCGGCCTGCACCAGCGCGACAACACCCGCCTGCTGACCTCGCTGCAGGGCCTGCGGGACCTGGGCAATTCGGTGCTGGTCGTCGAGCACGACGAGGAGGCCATCCTCACCGCCGACTATGTGATCGACATGGGTCCGGCCGCCGGCGTGCATGGCGGCCAGATCATCGCCGAGGGCAAGCCCCAGGAGATCATGGACAACCCCGCAAGCATCACCGGCCAGTACCTGACCGGCGCGCGCGAGATCGAAGTGCCCGAACAGCGCCGGCCGATCAGCAAGAAGAAGGTGCTGCGCGTCGTCGGTGCCACCGGCAACAACCTGAAGAACGTCACGGCCGAAATCCCGGTCGGGACCTTCACCTGCATCACCGGCGTGTCGGGCGGCGGCAAGTCGACCTTCACGATCGAGACCCTGTACAAGGCCGCCGCGCGCCGCCTGAACAACGCCAGCGACGCCCCCGCCCCGCACGAGCGGATCGAGGGGCTGGAGCAGTTCGACAAGGTCATCGACATCGACCAGTCGCCGATCGGCCGCACCCCGCGCTCGAACCCGGCGACCTACACCGGCGCCTTCGGTCCGATCCGCGACTGGTTCGCCGGCCTGCCGGAGAGCAAGGCGCGCGGCTACGGTCCGGGTCGCTTCAGCTTCAACGTCAAGGGCGGCCGCTGCGAGGCCTGCCAGGGCGACGGCGTCATCAAGATCGAGATGCACTTCCTGCCCGACGTCTACGTCACCTGCGATATCTGCAAGGGCAAGCGCTACAACCGCGAGACCCTGGACGTGCTGTTCAAGGGCAAGACGATCGCCGACGTCCTGGACATGACCGTCGAGGAGGCCGCCGACTTCTTCAAGGCCGTGCCGCCGATCCGCGACAAGATGGAGACCCTCAAGCGCGTGGGCCTCAGCTACATCAAGGTCGGCCAGCAGGCCACGACCCTGTCGGGCGGCGAGGCCCAGCGGGTGAAGCTCTCTAAGGAGCTGTCGCGCCGGGCCACCGGCCGGACGCTGTACATCCTGGACGAGCCGACCACCGGCCTGCACTTCGAGGACACCAAGAAGCTGCTCGAGGTGCTGCACGAGCTGGCCGACCAGGGCAACACCGTGGTGGTCATCGAGCATAACCTGGACGTGGTGAAGACCGCCGACTGGCTGATCGACTTCGGTCCCGAAGGTGGCGACGGCGGCGGCCAGCTCGTCGCCACCGGCTCGCCGCAGGACGTGGCCAAGGTCGAGGCCAGCTGGACCGGCCGCTACCTGAAAGAGCTGCTGGACCGCCACGAGGAACGCCGCAAGGCGCGGGTGGCGGAACTGAAGAAAGCCAAGCGCGCCTGACTGTCTGGCGCCTTGCTGAAATGAAAAACGCCCCGGAGATTGCTCTCCGGGGCGTTCGTCTTTCCAGTCGGCTCGCCCTACCAGCCGCCGTTGCCCTCGGCGCTGGCCTCGCTCTCGCGCAGGGTTTTGTAGATGGTCGGCGCGGGGGCGAAGATGATCAGCGTCGTCAGCACCGACATCAGGCCCGAGAACATTGTCTGGGCGATGCCCATCGGCGTGAAGAACGCCTTCAGCGAGCTGCTGTCGGCCTGCATCAGCTTCCCCGCGGCGCCGATGTCGCCGGAAATGAGGGTGGCGACCGCCGAGATGATCGTGAACAGCAGCAGGAAGACGATCACGCACATGACGACGGCCAGGAAATAGGCGCCTAGCAGCCGCCAGAACTGGCCCTTGGTCAGCGGCATCGAGCGGAAGAACACCACCTTGCCGGCGTCGAAGGTCGCCGCCGAGGACAGGGACAACCGGATCGCCAGATAGACGACACCGCCCAGCGTGCCGACGAAGGCCAGCAGCGCCAGCAGCGCGCCGACCGCGTCCTTCATGATGGCGAAGAATTCGGTCAGCACGCTGCCGATCAGGAAAGCGCCGAACAGGGTCGCATTGAACAGCAGCCACACCGCGGCCTGGCGCAGCTCGTCGCCGCCGAGACGCAGTCGCAGCAGCCCACCCTCGTGGGGGCGGAGGATCAGGCGGTTCACGCCGGCGAAGGTCACCGCGTTCACCAGCGCCAGATATGGCACGGAGAGCATGGTGACCGGCACGATCTTGGCGAACGCGGCCGCCATTTCATTGGGGTCCGGCTCGCTTCCGGCCGACTGCATGTAGGTCGACAACCCGTTCAGCTCGTCGCCGAAGAAGTGGATCATCACCACGCTGTAGGCGATGGACACCACCGTCATGATCAGCGCCCAGAGGGCTACCGTCTTCAGGTTCTCCCGCACGAGGCGGAAGCCGGAGAAGGCCGCGTCGGAGGGCGAGAACTTGGACATGGCGGGCTCGGGAAAAGGCGATCGGGCGGATGCCGAACAAGCCGTAGCCCTAACAAGGTTCGCGCCGCTTCGACAGTGTCGAAGGCGGCTTTTTCGTCCGGGGTTGCGGCAAGCGCGATGGCGCCTCTAACATCCGTTTGAAAGGCGGCCGCCAGCGTCGCCGCGACCGGGAGGATGCGATGAAGCTCTATGGCGAGGCCATGCCCGCGCCCAATCCGCGCCGCGTGCGGATCTTCCTGGCCGAGAAGGGCCTGGAGGTTCCCGAAATCCCGATCGGTCTGCGCCAGGGCGGCCACCGGTCGCCCGAGCACCTGGCGCGCAACAGCCTGGGCCAAGTGCCGGTTCTGGAACTGGACGACGGGACGAGCATCAGCGAGACGGTCGCCATCTGTCGCTATTTCGAGGCCCTGCACCCCGATCCACCGCTGTTCGGCGTCTCGGCGCTGGAACAGGCCCAGGTCGAGATGTGGACGCGCCGGATCGAGTTCCGGGTGATGGTCCCGGTCGGCATGTTCTGGCGTCACGCTCATCCGCTGACCGCGCGGCTTCTGAAACAGAACGTCGAATTCGGCGAGTCGAACCGCGAGGTGGTCGACAAGGCCCAGGCCTGGCTGGACCGCGAACTGGCGGATGGTCGCCCCTATCTGACGGGCGAGGTCTATACGGTCGCCGACATCGTCGCCCAGACCACGCTGGACTTCGCCGACTTCGTGGGCCTGGCGACGCCGGTCGAGGCCAGGAACGTCCTCGCCTGGCGCGAACGGATGGCGGCGAGGCCCAGCGCGGCGGCCTGAGCCGCGCTAGTCGTGCAGGCCCGCGTCGATCTCGTCCTGGTTCAACTGGGCGAAGGCCTTGGCCGGGGCGGCGACCAGGATCACGGTCTGCAGGGTCAGGAAGATCGGCGCCAGCAGCAGGTTGGCCAGCAACACCAGGATCAGGCGCGGGTGGCTGGCGACCACGTCGCCGCCACTCGTCGGGTCGACGCCGCCGCCGACCACGTTGCCGATGACGCTGGAGATCGTCGTCCCGATCAGCGAGACCAGAGCCGCCAGGATGATGGACAGCACGTACATCCCCAGCAGGCGGAAAAACTGGCCGTGGGTCTGGATCCAGGCCTCGCGCAGGTCGATATGATGATGCGAGAAGGCGTGCGGCCCCAGCAGCGACAGGCGCACGGCCACCCATAGCGACAGGCCGATCACCGCCAGGGCGCCCAGGGTGGCGAACCAGCCGGCCGCGGCCCCCGACAGCAGCGATGCGCCCAGCACCACCGCGCCGGACGGGATCACCGTCACGCCCAGAGCCGCGGCCCAGGTGATCAGCGACACGATCAGCAGCTGCAGTTCTTCCTTGCCCAGACGCAGATAGGCGAAGCGGTCGTTCTTGGGCTCGATGACCGAACGGATGATCGCCGCCTGCAGCACCGAAGCTAGAAACAGGGCTACAGCGATCAGCAGCACCATCACCCCGCCCAGGTGGGTGATTAGGTCGAGGATCTCGCGCGGATCGGCCGAACCCATGCGCCCGGCCAGGGCCGCCCGGCCCTCATCGCCCAGAACGATCTTGGCGAACAGGCCCAGGATCGGCAGCATGACCAGCGAGAAGGTCGCCCAGGCCAGCACCGGCAGCGGCTTGCGCCGCATGATCCGCAGGCCTTGGAGAGCGGCGTCGACGGGGCGAACAGACATCTAGGCGTCCTGCGAGACCGCGCTGTGGCGGTAAAGGTGAACCAGCGCTCCGGCCCAGGCCGGCGCCAGCAACAGATAGGCGAAGATGGCGCTGGCCGCCGTCACGCCGGGTCCGCGCGCAGGGGTCAGGCCCAGCAGCCCCGCCAGCAGCAGGGGCGCGGCCAGCACTAGCGAGATGGCCAGCAGCTTCGGAACCTTGCCCCTGGTCAGCGGGAAGGCGCTCAGCACCCGTACGCCGGACTGCTCGACCGTGGCCGGGGCCGTGAACGACAGGCGTAGGCCCAGCCAGACCAGGATCGCCAGACCCGCCAGCGGCGCCAGTCCCGCGACGAAACCGCCCGGACCGGCGTTGGCCAGGGCGGTCTTCCAGGCCTCGGCTGAGCCGACATCCAGGTTAGGCGCACTGGCGCGGGCGACGCCCAGGGCGATGGCGCCGATCACCACCAGCAGGATCGAACCGATCAGCAGGAACAGGCCCAGCACCAGCAGATGCCCGCCGAGCAGCCGCCATTCGTCGCGGCCCCAGCGCAGACCCTTCAGCCCCGGGGCGCGTCCGAACGCGCGGCGGAACAGCGCCCCCTGGGCGATGACTCCGGCGGTCAGCACGGCCAGCAGGCGCACGCCGGGCGGCAGATAGCCAGCGACCACGGTCAGGACGACGGCGGCCAGCAGCGCCGCCCAGCAGGCGTTGATCGACGCGCCCAGGTCGGACACGCCCGCGCGCAACGCGCCGCCGACGCTGGCCGATCCGTCCGTCATCCGATCAATCCCCTTACAGAAGGTCCGCCGACGAGTCGTCGTCGGCCGCGCAATCTATGGCCTCGCCACGGTTCTGACGATGGCGTCGCGCGGATGCAATCGGATTTCGAATGGCCGTAGCGCCGCCGCTACGCTCGCGCCGGATCTTCGTTCAGCAACGCTCGGTAGGACGCGGCCCACGGCGCGCAGAACACGGTGGTGATGACGGTGGAGAACACGACCAGCAGCACGCCGGCGACGCTGATGGCCGGGCCCAGCTTGCGGACGATCTCCATGGGCGGCTCGCGCAGCAGCGCCTGCACGGCGCCAGGCTCGAACAGCCAGCTCATCGCGCCGCCCAAGGCGAAGACGCCAACCAGCATCAGGGCGCCGAACAAGATCTCGATGCCGATCAGGATGATCACCAGCAGCACGGTCACGCCCAGCAGCTTGCCCAGCCGTCCCTTGGTGAAGGTCCAAGATTCGAAGAGCCGGAATTGCCGGTCGACGAAGGTCATCGGCGCGGCCATCGACAGCTTCAGCGCCAGCCACAGGAACAGGGCTAGCGCGGCCAGGCCGATCGCCACCGCCGTCGCGACCGCCGCCACCTTGGACTGCTCGCCGGCGCCCATCGCGACGACCGCCACGACCACGACGCCGAACAGGGCCAGGATGAAGCAGGCGATATAGGCCAGCACGTACTCGACCAGGAACAGCAGGGTCAGCCACCCCTCGCGCGCGCCCAGCCGCAGATAGGCGAAGCGCGACTCCTGCGGCTCCAGCACGGCCCGGAACACGGCCGAGCAGATCACCGCCTTCACGCCGGTGGCCCACAGCCAGAACACCAGCTGGAACAGCATCATGCCGGACTGCATACGCAGCAGCCGCTCGACCATCTCGGGATCGTTGGCGGGTCCCGGCTGCTGCCCTATTTGCATCAGCATCGCGAAGTCGGGCCGCATCGTCCACAGCAGCAGATACATCGGCGCCGCCGTCGCGACCAGGATCACCAGCCCCCAGGCCAGGACGGCCAAGGGCTTGCGCCCGATCACGCCAAAGCCGGCGGTCGCCGCCTCGGCCACGGAAAACCTCGCCATGTCCCCTCCCATGCTCGCCAGGCGCGCAGGACCCGGTCCTTGCGTGAGCCTACACGCAGGTTTCGCCGAGCGACAGCCGGGGGTATAGGGCGCGCCATGACCACGAATTCGACCTATCCGCCCGTTCACGTCATCGGCGGGGGCCTGGCCGGCTCCGAAGCCGCCTGGCAGATCGCCCAGAGCGGCGTGCCCGTCATCCTGCACGAGATGCGTCGGGAGGGCGTGACCACCGACGCCCACCACACCGACGGCCTGGCCGAGATGGTCTGCTCCAACTCGTTCCGCTCGGACGACTGGCAGTTCAACGCCGTGGGCCTGCTGCACGCCGAGATGCGCAAGCTGGACAGCCTGATCATGGCCTGCGCCGACCAGCACCAGGTGCCGGCCGGCGGCGCCCTGGCCGTCGACCGCGACGGCTTTTCAGGCGAGGTCACCCGTCGCCTGGAAGCCCACCCGCTGGTCACCATCATCCGCGAGGAGATCGCCGGCCTGCCGCCGCAGGACTGGGACAACGTCATCGTCGCCACCGGCCCCCTCACCTCGCCCGCGCTCGCCCAGGCGATCCTGGACATGACCGGCGAGGGCCAGCTGTCGTTCTTCGACGCCATCGCCCCGATCATCCACTTCGACTCCATCGACATGGACAAGGCCTGGCGCCAGTCGCGCTACGACAAGGAAGGCCCCGGCGGCGACGCGGCCGCCTACATCAACTGCCCCATGAACAAGGAGCAGTACGAAGCCTTCATCGACGCCCTGCTCGACGGTCCGAAGTCGGAATTCAAGGAGTGGGAGAACGTCCCCTATTTCGACGGCTGCCTGCCGATCGAGGTGATGGCCGAACGCGGCCGCGAGACCCTGCGCCATGGCCCGATGAAGCCGGTCGGCCTGACCAACCCGCGCGATCCGACCGTGAAGTCCTACGCCATCGTCCAGCTGCGCCAGGACAACGCCCTGGGCACTCTGTGGAACATGGTCGGCTTCCAGACCAAGCTGAAGCATGGCGTCCAGGCCGAGACCTTCCGGATGATCCCGGGCCTGGAGAACGCCCAGTTCGCCCGCCTGGGCGGCCTGCATCGCAACACCTTCATCAATTCGCCCAAGCTGCTGGACCGATCGCTGCGCATGAAGGTCCAGCCGCGCCTGCGCTTCGCCGGCCAGGTCACGGGCGTCGAGGGCTATGTCGAGAGCGCGGCCATGGGCCTCTTGACCGGCCGCTTCGCCGCCGCCGACCGCAAGGGCGCGCCGATCGACGCCCCGCCGCCGACCACCGCCCTGGGCGCTCTGGTCGAGCACATCACCGGCGGGCACCTTGAGGCTGGCAATGGCCCGGGCAGCTTCCAGCCGATGAACATCAACTATGGCCTGCTGCCGCCGCTGGAGGCCCCCAAGGTCGACGAGGACGGCAAGAAGATTCCGCTGAAGGAGCGCGGCCGGGCCAAGAAACGGCTGATGAGCCTGCGGGCGCTTAAGGATCTGGAGACGTGGGCGGGGCTGTAGCCCCCACCGAGTAGGGCGTGGCCGCGTCACCGGCGCGCCTCCTTCCTTTTGGCCGGAGCCTTACGACCCGCGAGGCGTTCGGGCGGTCATGGAAAACCTGCAGACGTGGTTCGCCGACACCGCCCGCCTTCTGGGCTGGGCGCCGCCATGGCTGGTCAGCACCGTGCTGATCGCCCTGGCCGTCGTGGTCGCCCTGGCGGTCCATGCCGTGGTCGTCCAGGTCGTGCGGCGCGCGGTCTCCCGCCATAGCGCCTTCTGGCAGCCGCTGATCGCCCGGACCCGCCGGCCCACGCGCATGGCCTTCATCGTCGCGGCCCTGGGCCCGGCGGTCTCGGCCGCCCCGCTGACGGCCGGCCAGGCCGCGGGCGCCAAGCACGTGCTGATCGTGCTGTTCATCCTGCTGCTGGGCTGGATGGCCATGACGGCGCTGGATATCGGCGCGGCCCTCTACCTGCGCGGCTTCAAGGTCGACGTCGAGGACAACCTGCTGGCCCGCAAGCACGTGACCCAGGTGCGGATCCTGCGGCGGGCCGTGGCCATCCTCGCCGGTATCGTCACCCTGGCCCTGGCGCTGATGACCATTCCCGGCGTGCGCCAATGGGGGGTCAGTCTGCTGGCGGCCGGCGGCGCGGCGTCGCTGATCGTCGGCCTGGCGCTGCAGCCCCTGCTGACCAACCTGATCGCCGGCATCCAGATCGCCGTCACCCAGCCGATCCGCATCGACGACGCGGTGATCGTCGAGAAGGAATGGGGAAACATCGAGGAGATCAACGCGACCTATGTCGTCGTCCGCCTGTGGGACTGGCGGCGCATGGTGCTGCCGCTCAGCTACTTCATCCAGACGCCCTTTCAGAACTGGACCCGCGAGAGCGCCGCCCTGATCGGCACGGCCATGCTGTATGTCGATCCCGCCGCGCCCGTCGACCGCCTGCGCGCCAAGCTGGAGGAGATCGCCAAGGCCTCGCCGCTCTGGGACGGCAAGGTCGTCAACCTGGCCGTCACTGACCTGACCGCCGAGGTCATGGAGGTGCGCTGCCTAGTCAGCGCCCGCAACGCGCCCAGAACCTTCGACCTGCGCTGCGAGGTCCGCGAGAAGATGATGGCCTTCCTGCGCGAGGAGCTGCCCGAAGCCTTCCCAAGGCGGCGACTGGCCCTGGCGGCGGGCGAGGCTTGAGGCTCGCCCCTTCCGTAAGTAAGCAAATTATGACTTAACAGGAGGCGCCGCCGCCGCGAGATGGCGCGTGGGTGGGCGCCGGGACGTGAACCCGCGCCTGAAACCCTTGTCGGGGAAGAGCGGCGGGCGCAGCCTGCTAGGGTCGGGGAATGGAAGCGGACGTGACCGAGGGTTTCGACATCGCCGCCCAACCTTGGGGCGCCAGAGCCAAGGCGCGCTGCGACCTGCTGGGCCTTCCGCCCTATAGCGAAGTCGAAGGGCAGCTGACCCGTCGTTTCCTGACGCCCGCCCATGCCGCCGCCCTGGACGCCCTGACACGCTGGATGGCCGAGGCCGGCATGAGCGTGCGCCGCGACGCCGCCGCCAATCTGATCGGCCGCTACGAAGGCGAGACACCGGACGCCAAGGCGCTGATCATCGGCTCGCACATCGACAGCGTCCGCAATGGCGGGCGCTATGACGGCCCCCTAGGGATCATGCTGGGAATCGACGTCGTCGAGGCGCTGCATCGCGCCGGCCGGCGCCTGCCGTTCGCGATCGAGGTCGTGGCGTTCGGCGACGAGGAGGGCTCGCGCTTTCCGGCCTCAATGAGCTGCAGCCGCGCCATCGCCGGGACGCTGGACGCCATGGCCCTGGAGATGAAGGACGCCGAGGGCGTTTCCGTCGCCGAGGCCTTGACCGCATTCGGCGGCGATCCGGACGACATCGCCAGCGCGGCGCGCGATCCGCGGGACGTCCTGGCCTTCCTGGAGGCGCATATCGAGCAGGGCCCGGTGCTGGAGGCCGAGGGCCTGGCCCTGGGCGTCGTCACCGCCATCGCCGCCCAGAAGCGGCTGATGGTCAAGATCATCGGGACCGCTGGCCACGCCGGCACCACGCCGATGAACCTGCGCAAGGACCCTGGTCCGGCCGCCGCCGAGTGCATATTGGCCCTTGAGCGAATCTGCCGGGCGGGGACCGACGGCCTGGTCGGCACGGTCGGCCGCATGACCGCCCTGCCCGGCGCATTCAACGTGATCCCCGGCGCGATCGAGTTCTCGATGGACATCCGGGCGGAGACCTCGGCGGCGCGCGACGAGGCCGTCATCACCATCAGCGCCGAGATCCACGCCATCGCCGCCAAGCGCGGCCTGCGGGCCGAGGTCCACCTGATGCAGGCCCTGGCCGAAAGCCCCTGCGATCCGTCGCTGATGGGGCTGCTGGAAGAGGCGCTCGCCGACCTGTCCCACCCTGCTCGCCGCCTGCCCTCCGGCGCGGGTCACGACGCCATGGTGATGGCCGACCTCTGCCCCGTCGCCATGCTGTTCATCCGCTGCGAGGGCGGCGTCAGCCACAACCCGGCCGAGGCCGTCACCGAGGCCGACTGCGCCCTGGCGGCCCAAGCCATGCTCCATTTCATCGACAAGCTAGAACGACGCGAACGCGCATGACCCAAGACGCCATTGGCACTTTCAAAGAACTCGACCACCCCGCCCGCCTGCTGATGGGTCCAGGCCCCATCAACGTGCACCCGCGCGTGCTGCGGGCCATGTCGGTGCAGTTGCTGGGCCAGTTCGATCCGGAATTCACCGGCTACATGAACGAGGTCATGGCGCTGTATCGCGGCGTGTTCCAGACGCAGAACCGCTGGACCTTCCTGGTCGACGGCACCTCGCGCGCGGGCATCGAGGCGGCGCTGGTCTCGACGCTGTCGCCGGGCGACGACGTGGTGGTGGTCAACGCCGGGCGCTTTGGCCTTCTGCTGGCCGAGATCGCCGAGCGCTGCGACGCCAAGGTCACCTTCGTCGAGGGCGAATGGGGCAAGGTCGTCGACCCGCAGGCGGTCGAGGACGCGGTCGCCCGCGTCAAGCCGCGCCTGGTGGCCTGCGTCCACGGCGACACCTCGACGACCATGGCCCAACCGATCGAGGCCATCGGCGAGATCTGCCAGCGCCACGACGCCCTGCTCTATGTCGACGCCACCGCCACCCTGGGCGGTATGAGCGTGCCTGTGGATAACTGGCGAGCCGACATCGTCACCGCGGGTCTGCAGAAGTGCATGGGTGGCCCCTCGGGCTCGGCCCCGATCACGATCAGCGACCGCGCCGCCGACCGCATCTTCGGCCGCCGCCATGTCGAGAAGGGCCTGGCCGGTCCCGGCGCCACCGGCGCTGGCCGGCGGATCGCCTCCAACTACTTCGACCTGGCCATGATCATGGACTACTGGTCCGACAAGCGCCTGAACCACCACACCGAGGCGGCCAGCATGCTGTTCGCGTCGCGTGAATGCGCCAGGATCGTGCTGGAGGAAGGCCTCGAGGCCCGCTTCGCGCGCCATGCTCAGGCCGGCGCGGCCATGGTCGCGGGGATCGAGGCGCTGGGCCTGACGGTCTATGGCGACCAGGCCCACAAGATGACCAACGTCACCGGCGTGATCGCCCCCGCCGGCGTCGACTACGACCGGGTGAAGGCGAGCATGCGCACCGAATTCGAGATCGAGATCGGTTCGGCCTTCGGGCCTCTGGCCGGCAAGATCTGGCGCATCGGGACGATGGGCGTGAACGCCCGCAAGCACGCGGTCCTCCAGACCCTGGCGGCGCTGGAGGCGGTGCTGCGCTGGGAGGGCTTCAAGGCTCCGGCCGGCGCTGGCGTCGACGCGGCGGCCAAGGTGTTCGGATGAGTTATCCGAGAGACCTGATCGGCTACGGCGAGCACCCGCCGCAAGCCCAGTGGCCGGGCGGCGCCCGCGTCGCCGTACAGTTCGTGCTGAACTACGAGGAAGGCGCCGAGCGGTCGATCCTGCACGGCGACCCGGTCAGCGAGTTCTTCCTGTCGGAGATGGTCGGCGCCCAGCCCATCCAGGGCATGCGGCACATGTCGATGGAAAGCCTGTACGAATACGGCTCGCGCGCCGGCTTCTGGCGTATCCGGCGGCTCTTCGACGAATTCCAGCTGCCGCTGACCGTGTTCGGCGTCGCCCAGGCCATGGAGCGCCACCCCGACGCCGTCGAGGCGATGATGAAATCGGGCTGGGAGATCGCCAGCCACGGCTATCGCTGGATCGACTATCAGCACTTCACGCCCGACCAGGAACTGGAACATATCCAGCAGGCCATCGAGATCCAGAAACGCCTGACCGGCGAGCGTCCGCTGGGCTGGTACCAGGGCCGCACCAGCCCCAACACCGCCCGCCTGGTCGCGCGAGAAGGCGGCTTCGTCTACGACGCCGACAGCTATGCCGACGACCTTCCGTACTGGGACGACCAGCACGGCCGCGCCCAGCTGATCGTGCCCTACACCCTGGAAGCCAACGACATGCGCTTCACGGCGGCCCAGGGCTTCAACACCGGCGAACAGTTCTTCACCTATCTGCGCGACGCCTTCGACGCCCTCTATCTGGAGGGCGAGACCGCGCCGAAGATGATGAGCGTCGGCCTGCATTGCCGCGTGGTCGGCAAGCCCGGCCGCATCGGCGCCCTGCGGCGGTTCCTCGACTACATCACCCATCACGAACGCGTCTGGGTGGCCAAGCGGATCGACATCGCCCGCCGTTGGATCGCGACCCATCCCTACGAGGTGACGGCATGAGCGGCGCCCCGCCCCTGACCCTGGCTCGCCTCAACAGCATGAACCAGACGGGCTTCGCCACCGCCCTGGGCTTCGCCTTCGAGCTGTCGCCCTGGGTCGTCGAGCGCGCCTGGACCGAGCGGCCATTCGCCAGCGTCGAGGCGATGCACGCGGCGATGATGGCCGTGCTGGACGCGGCCTCGACCGCTGACAAGCTGGCCCTGATTCGCGCTCACCCCGAGCTGGCCGGCAAGGCGGCGATCGCCAAGGCCCTGACCGCCGAGAGCAACGCCGAACAGGCCAGCGCCGGGCTCGACAAGCTGACTCCGGAAGAGTTCGCGCGCTTCCATCAGCTGAACGCCGCCTACACCGCGCGCTTCGGCTTTCCCTTCATCATCGCCGTGCGCCTGAACGACAAGGCCTCGATCCTGCGGGCCATGGCGGCGCGCGCGGCCAACGACGAGGAGGCCGAGATCGCCGAGGCGATCCAGCAGATCGGCCTGATCTCCAAGCTTCGACTGCTCGACGCGGTGACCGCCTGATGGACTATGACTTCGCCGCCTGGGCCGGCATGGCGCTGCGCTGGCTGCACGTGATCGCGGGCGTGGCCTGGATTGGGGCGTCCTTCTACTTCGTCTGGCTGGACAACAATCTGCGCGATCCAGATCCGCCGAAGGAGGGGGTGAAGGGCGAGCTGTGGGCCGTGCACGGCGGCGGTTTCTACCACTCGCAGAAGTACATGGTGGCGCCGGCGCACATGCCCGACCACCTGCACTGGTTCAAATGGGAGGCCTACACCACCTGGTTGTCGGGCTTCGCCCTGCTGACGGTGCTCTACTATGTGGGCGCGCCGCTCTACCTGATCGACCCGGCCAAGCACGCCTTCACCCAGCCCCAGGCCATCGGCGTGGGCCTGGCCTTCATCTTCGGCGGCCTCTTGGTCTACGAGGCCCTGTGCCGCTCGCCGCTGGGCAAGAACGGCAAGTTGTTTGGCGTGGTGTGGTTCGCGACCCTGACGGCGGCGACCTGGGCGCTGACCCACCTCTTCTCCGATCGCGGCGCCTTCATCCACGTCGGCGCGATCATCGGCACCTGCATGGTCGGCAACGTCTTCCTGATCATCATTCCCAACCAACGCCGGATCGTCGCCGACATGCTGGCCGGCCGCCCCGTCGATCCGCGCCTGGGCCTGATGGGCAAGCAGCGCTCGGTGCACAACACCCACATGACCCTGCCGGTCATCTTCATCATGATCAGCAACCACTATCCGGCGATCTCGGGACACCCGAAGGCCTGGCTGCTGCTGGCCCTGATCAGCGCCGGCGCGATCTCGATCCGCTACTTCTTCATCCAGCGCCATTTCGGCCGCATCCGGCACGAGTTCCTGTTCTACGGCGCCATGCTGATCTTCGGCGCCACGGCGATCGCCTCGATGAAGCCCAAGGACAGGGTCGAGGTCTCCAGCCCGGTGCCCTTCACCACCGCCCAGGCGATCATCCAGAAGCACTGCGTGATGTGCCACAGCGCAGCCCCGACTCACCCGGGCTTCGCGGCGCCGCCCTTGGGCGCGACCTTCGACACCCCTGCGCACATCCAGACCTACGCGCCGAAAATCAACGAGCGCGCGGTCGCTTCGACCAGCATGCCCCTTGGCAACGAGACCGGCATGACCCAAGAGGAGCGAGCCCAGCTGGGCGCCTGGATCAAACAGGGAGCCAAGATCCCGTGACCGACGCCGTCCTGGACGCGACCGCCAAGAGCGAAGCCGAAAATACGCCGCGCAAGCGCAACGCCGAACGGACGCGTAAGGCGATCCTCGCCGCGGCCCTGAAGGAGTTCGCTCAGGCGGGTTTCGCGGGGGCCCGGATCGAGAAGATCGTCAAGGCCGCCAAGTGCAACATCCGGATGCTGTATCACTACTTCGGGGACAAGAAGGGCCTGTACATGGCCGTCCTCGAAAGCGCCTACATGGACCTGCGGGCCCGTGAGGCCGAGTTGAAGATCGACTTCGACAAGCCGCTGGACGGCTTCCTCGAACTGCAGCGCTTCACCTTCGACTATTTCGAGAAGAACCCCCGCTTCGAGGGTCTGCTCCGCAACGAGAACCTGCAGCACGGCAAGTTCGCCGCCCAGTCGCGGGTGGTGACCGAGACGGCCTTCCCGCTGCGGCGGACGATCGAGCGGCTGATCGAGAGCGGTCAGGCCAAGGGCGTCTTCGGGCCGGACCTGGATCCGGTGCAGATATATGTGACCATCGCGGCCATGAGCCGCTTCCACCTGGCCAACGGCTATTCGCTGTCGGCGACGCTGGACACCGATATGAGCGCCCCCGAGTGGCGCAAGGCGCGGCTGGACCACGCCCTGGCCTTGCTCGAGGGCTATCTGACGCGCGGCGCGCGCTAGGGCTTGGCGGCCGGCGCGGCCGGCGCCGTCGCCAGCGGCGGACCGCTGAACTCGGCCTCGATCGCCACCTGGACCTCGTCGCTGACGCCCATGGTCGAGCCGGGGGCGGGCACGCCGTAGGCGATCCCGAAGTCCGACCGCTTGAATGTCCCCTTGGCCGAGAAGCCGATACGGGCGTGCGGGTCCATAGGATGGCCGACGTAGCCGCCGTTGTAGGTGACGTCCAGCGTCACCGGCCTGGTGACGCCATGCAGGGTCAGGTCGCCGGTCACCTTGCCGGTGTTGGGACCCGTCGTCTCGATCTTGGTCGACTTGAAGGTGATCGACGGATAGCTCGCCGTGTTCAGCCACTGGGGCCCGGTCAGCTCGGCCAGGAAGCCCTCCGGCGGGGCCGGGAGGGTCAGCGACATCGGGTTGATCGTCGCCTCCAGCGCGCTGGCGCCGGCGTTGTTCTGGTCGAAGCGAAGCTTGGCGTCGAAGTCGGCGAAAGCGGCCGTGTAGTTCGAGAAGCCCAGGTGGCTGACCCGGAACACTAGGGTCGCGTGCGACTTGTCCAGGGTGTAGTCGCCGGCCGGGATGTCGGCCTTGGGCGGCTTGGGCGCGGTCGTCGTCGGGGCCGCGGCGGCGGGCGCCTCGGCCTTCTTGTCGGGCGGCTGGGGCGAACAGGCGGCCAGCGCCAACAGCGCGACGACGGGCAGGATCGATCTCATACGCTTCCCTCCGATGGCTCCGGACTTGCCTTCAAAAGGGCGCCGGACGTCGTGCGGGAGCAGTGCGCCCCTACGCCGACCTTGGGTCAACGTAGGGATGCAGCGGAGGTTGCGAAAGGACCGGCGGCGCGCTGTCTCGCGACATCGCGCCGCCGTGTCCCTGGCGCCTCAGAGACCCAGGATCGAGCCGGCGTCGATGCCCATCACGTGGGAGCCCGCCAGAATGATCAGCTGATCATAGCTGGTCCCCTCGTCTCCGAGGTCGGCGTACAGGTAGACGCTGTTTCCCATCTGGACCGCGACGTAGCGCACGCCCTCGCCGGCGAAGAGCGCATCCGCCGCCATCGGGTCTGGCCCCTCCAGTTCGACATAGTTGCTCGCCGAACCGGCGGGGCCGTCGAGGAACTGGATGCGGTCCTCGCCGCCGAAGAACCGGATGCTGTCGGCCGCGGCGACGTCGCTGTCGCCCGACTGGAAGATAAAGGTGTCGGCGCCGGCTTCTCCGTCCAGCAGATCCTGGCCCGCACCGCCCTGGATCGTGTCGGCCCCGTTCCCGCCCCGGATGAAATTGCTGTTGGCGTCGCCGATGATCACGTCGGCGCCGTTCGAGCCTATGACGTTCTCGATGCCTGACAGGGCGTCTTCATAGGTGGCGGCGCCATCGGTGACGAACGTCGCCGCGCCGGTCGCCAGATTGACCGTGACCGTCTCGATCAAGCCGTAGGCGGAGGTAGCGTAGGTAACCGTGTCGACCCCTGCCCCACCGTCGATGACGTTGTTTCCGAATCCGCCTTCCAGGATGTCGTTTCCGTCGCCGCCTTGCAGCGTGTCGTCGCCGTTCCCGCCTCGCAGCAGATTGGCGTTCGCGTCACCGATCAAGGTGTCGTTCCCAGCCGAGCCGTAGACGTTCTCGACACCCGAGACCGTCACGACGACGCCCGTCGCCACGGTCTGGGCGGTCGTCTGGCTCAGGTCGAAGACGACGCCGCCCGCGAAGGCGATACCGCCGGCGCCGAATCCCAGGGCGTCGGTCCCGGTCCCACCATCGACGATACGCATCGTCGCGTAGTCCTGGACCTCGAGATAGTCGTCCCCGGCGCCGCCCAGCATCGTGTCGTTCGAATTGCCGCTCTGGATCGAGTCATTGCCGTCACCGCCGAGCATCAGCGACCCCGGCGCGGCCGCGCCGAAGATGCCGCCCGTCACGATCAGGTCGTTGCCGTCTCCGCCATCCAGGACATCGGCGCCGCCCTTGCCCTCGATGGTGTCGTTACCCGCCCCGCCGTAGAGTTTGTTGTCGCCATTGGAGCCGACCAGCCAGTCCGAGCCCGACGAACCGATCGCATTCTCGATCGAGGTCAGCGTGTCCGACTCGAAGCCCGTCGGCCCCATGATCGTCGTGACTTGGGCGCTGAGGTTGATCAGCAGCATGCCAGCGCCGACCACGTCGGCGTAGCTGACCGTGTCGCTGCCCGCCCCGCCGTCCAGCTTGTCGTTGCCCGCCCCGCCGATCAGCAGGTCGTCGCCATTTCCGCCACTCAGCAGGTTGATGCCCGCGTCGCCGATCAGGGTGTCGCCGGCGTTCGAGCCGGTCAGGTTCTCGATACCGGTGATCGTCACCGCCACGCCCGAAGCGACGGTCTGGCTGCCGGTCTTGTTCAGGTCCACCACGACGCCGTTCGAGAAGCTGACCAAGATGTTGTCGATGAAAGCCAGCGTGTCCGCGCCGTCTCCGCCGTCGACGACGCGGCTGGTGACGAAGTTCATGACGCTGAACTGGTCGTTGCCCGCCCCGCCCATCATGGTGTCGTTGGAATTGCCGCTGGCGATGCTGTCGTCGCCATCGCCGCCGATCATCAGCGAGCCTGGCTCCGTCGCGCCGAAATAGCTGTCGGTGCTCAGCGCGTCGTTACCCTCGCCGCCATCCAGCACGTCGGCGCCGCCCTTGCCCTCGAGCCTGTCGTTGCCCGCGCCGCCATAGAGCTTGTTGTCGCCGGCCGTGCCGACCATCCAGTCCACGCCCGCCGAGCCGATGGCGTTCTCGATCGAGACCAGCGCGTCCGACCACGGGCTGGGTGTCGGTCCGAGCTCCCAGGCCGAGCCGCCCAGATGGATCATCAGGAAGCTCATCGCCGGCGCGGGGTCGGCATCCTCATAGCTGACCGTGTCGTTGCCCGCCCCACCATCCAGCGTGTCGCTACCCGCGCCGCCGATCAGCAGGTCGTCGCCGTCGCCGCCTTGCAGCGTGTCGTTGCCGCCCAAACCGACCAGAGTGTCGGCGTCCGCGCCGCCGATCAGGACATCGTCGCCCTCGGTTCCCTCGAGATACATGAGCAGCCTCCCAACTCCAGAAGTGGAGCCCGGCCATTCACAATCAACCCAAGGGCGACCTCAAGTGAATTTTTCTCGCGTCGGAGGTTAATTCCAAAAAGCAACCTTGAGTTAATTTAACTCAGAACAGCAGGCCCTTCTTCAGCAGCGCATGGACGCCCTTTTCACCGTTGACCGTCTGGGTCACGCGGAAGTCCACGGCCAGGGAGCAGAATTGATAGGCCTGGACGCGGGTCAGGCTGGAACGGGCGGTGATGAAGTCGATCGTCTGGCGCAGGGCCTGCTTCATGGCCAGGTCCAGGTCTTCGTTGAAGCCCATCAGGATGTAGTGCGTCGGTGTCTCGGCGCGCGGCCATTCGAAGGCGACCTGCTTGTGCAGGATGAAGGTGAAGGTCCCGGTCAGGCCCATCTCCAGCGCATTGACGCAGACCTCGCCGTCACCCTGTCGACCATGGCCATCGCCGACCGAGAAGTTCGCGCCCGGGACCCAGACCGGCAGGAAAAGGGTCGAGCCGGCCACCAGTTCCTTGTTGTCCATGTTGCCGCCGTGCTCGCGCGGCTCGCGGCTGGACAGGCGGCCGTACTTGGCGGGCGGGGCGACGCCCATGGTGCCGAAGAACGGCGCCAGCGGCATCTCCGGCCCCCACTCCGGCTTGCAGACGCCCCGCGCGGCGTCGACGGCGATGTGGCTGACATAGCGCTCGGGGAAGTCCTCGGGGAGCGTGCCGGCCAGCGGCCGCACGGCGCAGTAGCCCCAGTCGTTGTTTGGCGCGATCGCCTCGATCCGCACCTCCAGCATGTCGCCCGGCGCGGCCCCGGCGATGGCCACGGGGCCCGTCAGGATGTGCGGCCCGATGCGCTCGGGCTTGCTGTCGTGGATGGCCCGCAGCGCCGGCGGGATGGCGTAGGGCGAACCGGCCGCCGGCATCACCTCGACCCCGCCCGATACGCACTCGAAGGTGACGCTGTCGCCCGGGTTCACGGTCAGCACGGGATCGAAGGCCGCGTCGAACATGCCGAAGCGGACGGTGTCGGGGGCGGAAGCCAGTCGGTGATGCGCCATCAAGTAAGCCTTTCCTTACATGCGCATCTCGTCCCGACACGGGCATTGGCCCAAGATCGGCCGCGCCGATCGGCCTATGATCGGTCGCGACTGCCCTTGGGACGGGCGATCGGAACGCGAAGTGGCGCGGGCTTGGGCGGATCGCCGTTCCATGGAAGGCGGGACTGGCGCGTCCGGCGAACCCCGGTGTATGAAGTTTTTTCTTACTTATGGAGATCGGGCCGCATGGCGCCAGGCACGGGACTGAACGACGCGGACACGCAAGGCTTTCTCGACCTGAAGGACGCCGAGGTCGCCCCCTGGACCGCCGCCCGCGCCGCCGAACGGGACCTGGTCCTTCCGCCCGCGATCCTGCCCGGCGTGATCGACAACGTCGCCCTGCTGCGTGCTCAAAGCGCCCTGTTCATCGCCGCGCTTCAAGACAGGGTCGGGAATGAAGCGGCGGCCGAGACGCCGGAGACGTTCCAGCCGTGACCTTCTGCAGCGTCGTCGAGATCGCCGGCGAGGTCCGCGCCGGCCGGGTCACCGCCCGCGCCGTGACCGAGGCCACCCTCTCGCGCATCGCGCGGCTGAATGGCGGAATCAACGCCTTCACGGCCGTGACCGCCGAGCGCGCCCTGGCGGCGGCCGACGGGGTCGACGCCGATCTCGCCGCCGGCCGCCCCGTCGGTCCATTGGCGGGCGTTCCGGTCGCGGTGAAGAACCTGTTCGACGTCGAGGGCCTGCCGACCCTGGCCGGCTCGAAGATCCGCCGCGACGCCGCCGCGCCGTCCCATGACGCGACGCTGGTCCGACGCCTGACCGCCGCCGGGGCCATCCTGGTCGGCGCGCTGAACATGGACGAGTTCGCCTATGGCTTCGTCACCGAGAACGCCCATGACGGCCCCGTCCACAATCCGCACGACCCGACGCGGATCGCCGGCGGCTCTTCGGGCGGTTCGGCCGCGGCCGTGGCGGCGGGCCTGGTTCCGCTGACCCTGGGCTCGGACACCAACGGCTCGATCCGCATCCCGGCCGGATTGTGCGGCGTCTTCGGCCTGAAGCCGACCTATGGCCGCCTGTCGCGCCAGGGCGTCTTCCCGTTCGTCGAAAGCCTGGACCATGTCGGTCCGTTCGCGCGGTCGGTCGAGGACCTGGCCTTGGCCTACGACGTGCTGCAAGGCCCCGATCCAGACGGCGATCCCATCTGCGTGCGCGAGCCCGAGCCGCTGGGCGAGCGCCTCGACCAACTGGCCGAACGGCCTTTGCGCGTCGGCGTGCTGGGCGGCTGGTTCCAGCAAGGCGCCTTCCCCGAGGTGCTGGAGGCCCTGGGCCGCGTCGCCTCGGCGCTGAAGGCCGACGACCTCGTCACCCTGCCCGGCGCCCAGGCCGCCCGCGCCGCCGCCTTCTGCCTGACCGCCTTCGAAGGCGGCGAGCTGCATCACGACGACCTGGCCGCCCGGGCCATGGACTACGATCCCGCCGTCCGCGACCGCCTGCTGGCCGGAACCCTGCTGCCCGAGGGCGTGCACACGGCCGCCCGGCGCTATCGCACGATCTTCCGCGACGAAGTCCGAGAGGCCTTCCAGCGCTACGACGTGCTGCTGGCCCCCGCCTCGGTCTGCCCGGCCCCGCCGATCGGCCAGGCGACCATGGAGATGGACGGCGTCCCGGTCTCGGTCCGCAAGAACCTGGGCGCCTTCACCCAGCCGATCAGCTATGTCGGCCTGCCGGTCGTGGCCGCGCCGGTGAACCGGCCGGGCCAGCTGCCCATCGGCGTGCAGATCATCGCCCCGGCCTGGCGAGAGGACCTGGCCTTCGCCGCCGCTCTGCGCCTGCAGCGCGCCGGCGTCGTGGCCGCCCACGCTCCGAAAGGCGCCCTATGATCATCAATGATCCCACGGTCCTCTCCGAGGTGACCGACGCCGTCGACACCTATGAGTCGGCGCTGATGAGCAACGATGTCGCGGCCCTGGACGGGGCGTTCTGGAACTCGCCGCACACCGTGCGCCTGGGGGTGGCCGAGAACCTGTGGGGCTTCGATCAGATCGCCGCCTTCCGCGTCGGCCGGACCGGCGGCTCGCCGCCGCGCACGCGGCTGCGCACCGAGATCACCACCTTCGGCTCGGACTTCGCCGTGGCCAATGTCGAATTCCGTCGCGACGACACCGGCAAGATCGGCCGCCAGAGCCAGACCTGGATCCGCACCGAGGCCGGCTGGAAGGTCGCCTCGGCCCACGTCTCGCTGATGCAGGGCGGGGCCGATCAGCGCCTCGCCTCAAACGAAGAAAAGCGCTAGAGCCCAGCCATGACGACCCCGACCAAGATCATCTTCGACACCGATCCCGGCATCGACGACGCGATGGCGCTGCTGTTCATCGAGGCGAGCCCCGCCCTCGACCTGATCGCGGTGACGACCGTCTTCGGCAATGCCGACATCGAGACCACGACGCGCAACGCGTTGTACCTGAAGCGCCGCTTCGGCCTGAAGGCGCCGGTCTACAAGGGGACCGACAAGCCGCTGACGCGGCCGCGCAATCCCTCGCCGACCTTCGTGCACGGCGAGAACGGCCTGGGCGACGTCGAGCTGACCAGCCACGTGGCGGAGCAACCCGAAGCCAAGCCGGCCCACCATGCGATCATCGACCTGGTTCGCCAGTATCCGGGTGAAGTGGTGCTGTGCGCCGTCGGCCCGCTGACCAACCTGGCCCTGGCGCTGAAGGCCGATCCCGAGGTCGCCACCCTGCTGAAGTCGGTGGTGATCATGGGCGGCGCGTTCGGCGTGGCCGGCAAGCCCGGCAACGTCACACCCGTGGCCGAGGCCAACATCTGGAATGACCCGGAGGCCGCCGACCAGGTCTTCACCGCCCCCTGGAGCCTGACCGCCGTCAGCCTGGACGTCACGACCCAGGTGGTGATGTCGCCGGCCTATATGGAAGACCTCGCCGCGGGCGGCAGCGACGCTGGCCAGTTCCTGAACGACATCTCCAAGCCCTACGCCGCCTTCTACGGCGGTCGCGACGGCATCGTCGGCTGCTGCGTCCACGACGCCGCGGCGGTGGCCTTCGTGATCGATCCGACGCTGTTTGAAGTGCGTCGGGGTTCGGTGCGGGTGGTGACCGAGGGCGTGGCCCTGGGCCAGACCTGCCAGAAGGTCGAGGGCGAACTGTTCGGACCGTCGGCGTGGGATGATCAACCGATCCAGGCGGCGACCGTCGCGGTGGATGGCGAGCGGCTTTTGAAGCTGTACGCGGAGACGATGACGGCGGCGCACGGGTAGGACCTGCACCTCTCCTCCCCGCGATGCGGGGGAGGTGGCCCAGAGGGCCGGAGGGGGCAGCTCGGCCCAGGCCGCATTAGCCCCCACAGTCGCTCCGCGACAGCTCCCCTGCATCGCGGGGGAGCAGATTCCCAAGCCTAACGCCGATACCGCTCCACGCCCGCCAAATACGTCCGGCTCACCATCCGGTCGTCGCCCAGTACCGTCAGCGCGAAAAGCTTGTTCTCCAGGCTCTTGGCCCCCGCCATCCGGCGCGCCAGCAGCGGCGTCGCGGCTAGGTCTAGCACCAGGAAGTCGGCTTCCTTGCCGGGCGCCAGGTTGCCGATCTTGTCGTCCAGATCCAGCGCTCGCGCCCCGCCCAGGGTGGCCAGGTACAAGGCCTGGAACGGATCCAGCGCGTCGCCGCGCAGCTGGCCAACCTTGTAGGCCTCGCCCAGCGTATGGAGGATCGAGAAGGTCGTGCCGGCCCCGACATCGGTGCCCATGCCGACCTTCACGCCGTGCGAGCAGGCCTCCTCCAGCGGGAACAGACCCGAGCCCAGGAAGAGGTTCGAGGTCGGGCAGAAGGCCACCGCCCCGCCCTTGGCCGCCAGGCGTTGGAAAGCCTCGCCCTTCAGGTGGACGCAGTGGGCGAAGACCGAGCGCTCGCGCAGCAGGCCGAAGCGATCATAGACGTCCAGATAGTCCCGGGCGTCCGGGAACAACCTGGCCGTCTCCTTGATCTCGTGGAGGTTCTCCGAGAGGTGGGTCTGCATCCAGACGCCGGGATGCTCAGTCAGCACCTCGCCAGCCATGGTCAGCTGTTCTTCGCTGCAGCTGATCGCGAAGCGTGGGGTGACGGCGTAGCCCAGCCGCCCCTTGCCGTGCCAATCGGCGATCAGGGCCTGCATGTCGGCGCGGCTGCTCTCGACCGTGTCGGTCAGCCCTTCGGGCGCATTGCGGTCCATCAGCGCCTTGCCCGCGATCAGCCGCATGTCGCGGGCGTAGGCCTCGGCGAACAGGGCGTCGACCGAGACCTTGTGCACCGAACCGAACACCAGGGCCGTGGTCGTGCCGTTGCGCAGCAGCTCGTCGATGAAGAACGCCGCCGTGTCCGCCGCGTGCTTCGGATCGGCGAAGGCCGCCTCGGCCGGGAAGGTGTGCTGCTCCAGCCAGTCCAGAAGCTGCTTGCCGTGAGCGGCGATGATGTCGACCTGCGGGAAGTGAATGTGGGTATCCACGAAGCCCGGGGTGATCAGATGGCCGCTCAGATCCTCGACGGGCGTGTCGCCAAGCCGGGGCGCCAGCTCGTCATAGTCGCCGCAGCCGACCACGTGGCCGTCCTCGACCAGCAGCAGGCCGTCCTCGTGGAAGGCGACCGCGCCCTCCGCGTTCGCGGTGGGATCGTCCAGCAGATGGAGGATCGACGCCCTATAGGCTTGCACGGGTCATGTTCTCGTCGTTGCGGATCCGCGCCGCTTCCTGGCGCATCAGGAGGTCGGCCGCCACCGAAACCGCGATCACCTCCGGCGCCTTGCTCTTCAGGTGGGGCAGGCCGATGGGACAGGTCAGGCGGGTCAGCACCGCCTCCGAGAAACCATCGTCGCGCAAACGGCTCATGAAACGGGCGCGCTTGGTTTTCGACCCGATGACCCCGAAATAGCCGAAGCCGCCGCCCGCCAGCCCGGCCGAGACCAGGGCGTAGTCCAGGGCGTGGTCGTGGGTCAGAACCAGGCCGTAGGCGTCGGGGCCGGCGCCCATCGCCTTGGCGGCCAGCTCGGCCGGCTCCAGCACGGTGACGCCAGCGATGCCCGCGGTCTCGGGGCGGCTGTCGAACCAGAAAAGACGGAACGGCAGCGGCTCGAAGGCCCGCGCGATCGCCTGGCCGACATGACCGGCGCCGAACAGCAGCAGCGGAGGACGCGGTGCGTCGGCGCGCTCGACCATCACGTCGCCCAGCTCGGGCCGCGCGCCGCGCGCCGTGGCCGGCGCCTCGCCGAACGAGACCACGGGGCCCTCGGCCTCGGTGGACAGGATGGGCGCGATCATCTTGGTCAGCAGGCCGGGATCGAAGCGGGTGCGGACCTCGAACGGCTGGGCCGCGTCCATGCGCTTGGCCGCCTCGGTCAGCCAGTCACGGCTGTTGTCGTTCAGGCGCTCCAGGAACAGGCGCACGCGGCCGCCGCAGCATTGGGCCAGCAACGGGCCCAGCGGATAGTCCTGGATCGCGAAGTGGGCCTGGCCGCCGTCCAGCATCCGGCGCGCCTGATCGGCCACGCGGTATTCGAGGTTGCCCCCGCCGATCGTGCCAGACTGCCCCTCGCGCCAGACGACCATCTTGGTCCCCGCCTCGCGCGGGGCCGAGCCCTCGGTGGCCAGCACGGTGACCAGGGCGGCCTCGTCTTGGGCGTCGAGACGGGCGAGCGCGGCGCGGGCCCAATTACGCATGGGCGTTACGCATGGCGCGTCCTCGCCCGCACGTCTTCGCACGCCATCAGGATCGCTTCCGGGGTCGCCGGCGCGTCCAACTGGGGCAAGATCTTGTAGTCGCCGACGCTGGCCACGGCGTGGTTGATCGCGTTGTAGACCGAGATCGCCAGCATCAACGGCGGCTCGCCCACGGCCTTGGAGCGGTGCACCGTCGCCTCGACATTGCGACCGGCCTTCCACAGACGCACGTCCAGATGCGCCGGGCGGTCGCCGCAGGTCGGGATCTTGTAGGTCGAGGGCGCATGGGTGCGCAGGCGGCCTTGCGCGTCGTAGACCAGCTCCTCGGTCGTCAGCCAGCCCATGCCCTGGACGAAGCCGCCTTCGATCTGACCCAGGTCGATGGCCGGGTTCAGCGACTTGCCGACGTCATGCAGGATGTCGGTCCGGGTGACCTTCATCTCGCCGGTCAGGGTGTCGATCAGCACTTCGCTGCAGGCCGCGCCGTAGGCGAAATAATAGAACGGCCGGCCCGTGTGCGTGGCGCGGTCGTAGTGGATCTTAGGCGTGGCGTAGAAGCCCGTCGCCGACAGCGAGATCCGCGCCAGATACGCCTGGCGGATGAACCCGCCGAATTCGAAGGTCTCGGCCCCGACGCGGACGCCGGCCGGTGTGAAGGCGACTTCGTTGGGTTCGACAGCCCACTTGGCCGCCGCGAATTCGACCAGCCGCGCCTTGATGGTCTCGGCGGCGTTCAGGGCGGCCATGCCGTTCAGGTCCGCGCCCGACGAGGCGGCGGTGGCCGAGGTGTTGGGCACCTTGTCGGTGACGGTCGAGGTCACCTTGATCCGCGCCAGGTCGACCTGGAAGGCCTGGGCCACGACCTGGGCGACCTTCACATGCAGCCCCTGCCCCATCTCGGTCCCGCCATGGTTCAGCATGATCGAGCCGTCAGCGTAGAGGTGGATCAGCGCGCCGGCCTGATTCAGGAAGGTCGTCGTGAACGAGATGCCGAACTTCACCGGCGTCAGGGCGATGCCCTTCTTCAGCACCGGGCTGGCCTTGTTGAACGCTTCGATCTCGCGGCGGCGGGCGTCGTAGGCGCACGAGCCGGACAGCTCGTCGATCAGCTGCGGCGCGACATTGTCCTCGACCACCTGGCCATAGGGCGTCAGGTTGCGCCCCTCGCCGCCATAGAGATTGCGGCGGCGCACCTCCAGCGGATCGATACCGAGCTCGGCGGCCACGGCGTCCATGACGCGTTCGATGGCCAGCATGCCCTGTGGCCCGCCAAAGCCCCGGAACGCGGTGTTCGACACCGTGTGGGTCCTGAAGCGATGCGACAGGATCTCGACCGCCGGCAGGAAGTAGGTGTTGTCGGCGTGGAACATCGCCCGGTCGTTGATCGCCATGGAGAGGTCGGTGGTCGCTCCGCAACGCGAGGCCAGCTCCAGCGATAAGGCCGTCAGCCGGCCGTCGTCGTCGAAGCCGACATCGTACGCCGCCTCGAAGTCATGCCGCTTGCCGGTCATGACCATGTCCTCATCGCGATCCGGACGCGCCTTGGCCGGACGGCCGGTCTTGACCGCGACCAAGGCGGCGGCGGCGGCGAACAGCGAGGCCTGCGTCTCCTTGCCCCCGAAGCCTCCGCCCATGCGGCGCACCTCGACGGTGACGCAGTGATCGGGCTTGCCCAGCACCCGGGCGATCAGGTGCTGCACCTCGGTCGGATGCTGGGTCGAGGACCAGACGTGGACGTCGCCATCCTCGCGCGGGGTCGCCAGGGCGACCTGGCCCTCCAGATAGAAGTGGTCCTGGCCGCCGATCGCGAACTTGCCTTGGACGCGACGCGGCGAGACGGCCAGCACGGCCCGGGCGTCGCCGCGCGCCATGCGCTGGCTGGCCTCGATGGTCAGGTCCATCGCGCGGGCGGCGGCGATGTCGATGGCGGCCGGCAGATCCTCGTACTCGACCACGGCCTTGACGGCGGCGGCGCGGGCGGCGGCGATCGAGGTGGCGGCCACGGCGAACAGGCTCTGGCCCACGCAATAGACCTCGCCGGCGGCGAACAGACGGTCGTCGTGGATGACCGGGCTGACGTCGTTCTCACCGGGAATGTCCTCGGCGCTCAGGACCAGCACCACGCCGGGCGCTGTCCGCACGGCCGACAGATCCATCCTGACGATCTTCGCATGCGCCTTGGCGCTCATGCCGAAGGCCACGTGCAGCAGCCCCGCCGGCTCGGGAAGGTCGTCGATATAGACCGCCGAGCCAGCCACGTGGCGCGCGGCGCTGTCATGCGGCAGGGCCGCATGCACGCCCTGGAACGGCGCGGTCTCGATGACCGGGGTCGTGGCCGCTGAATCAGCCATGGGCGCGTTCCGGCCTAGCGCTTTCAGGAACGACGCGCGTTTCCACGCTGGGATCCTGGCTCTCCAGGAACACCTTGCGCAGCATATTCCGGGCGGCCAGCGATCGGTAGGCCGCCGAGGCCCGCATGTCGCTCATCGGCGCGTAGTCGGCGTCGAGCGCGGCCATGGCCGTCTCGACGGTCGCCTCGCTCCACGGCCGGCCAATCAGCGCCGCCTCGCAGGCCTTGGCCCGCTTGGGCGTGCCAGCCATGCCGCCGAACGCGATGCGCGCGTCCGTGACCACGCCGCCCTCGACCGCCAGAGAGAAAGCTCCGCAAACCGCCGAGATGTCCTGGTCGAAGCGCTTGGACAGCTTGAAGACCTTGAAGAGGCGGCCCACGTCCAGCCGGGGCGCGATCACCGCCTCGACGAACTCGCCGGGCCGGCGGTCCTGCTTGCCGTAGTCGAGGAAGAAGTCCTCCAGCGCCATCTCGCGTCGCGCGTCGCCCCGGCGCAGGACGAGAGCCGCGCCGGCCGCGATCAGGGCCGGTGGCATGTCGCCGATCGGCGAGCCGTTGGCGATGTTGCCGCCGATCGTGCCGCTGTTGCGCACCTGGGTCGAGCCCAGCCGCCGCATCATGGCACCCAGGTCCGGATAGAGCTTGGCCACCGCCTCGATCGCGTCGACATAGCGGACGCCCGCACCAATGCGCAGGCCCTCGGCGGTCTCGTCCAGCGCTTTCAGCTCGGCGACCTCGGACAGGCTGATCAGGACCGGCAGCGGCTTTCGCAGCTTGGTGACCCAAAGGCCGACATCGGTCGCCCCGGCGACGATCGTCGCGTCCGGATGCGCCAGATAGGCCTGCGCCAGTTCGTCGATCGTACGCGGTGCAAGCCAGGTCCGGGTGAGGCCGTGAACCTCGTCTTCGTAGCTGAGGCGCAGCATGGTCTCGTCGCGCACCCGCGACAGGTCGACCGTCGGCGGGGCTTCGTCCGCCACGCCCTTGGCCACCTCGATGATCGGACCATAGCCGGTGCAGCGGCACAGGTTCCCGGCCAGCACCTCGCCGACCGGCGCGCCCGCGCCCTTGGCCGCGATGGCGCGACCGTACAGCGACATGACGATGCCCGGCGTGCAGAAGCCGCACTGTGAGCCATGCTTGTCGACCATGGCCTGCTGCACCGGATGCAGGTCGCCACCTTTGGCCAAACTCTCGACGGTGACGAGCGCCTTGCCGTGCAGCATGGGCAGGAACTGGATGCAGGCGTTGACCGCCCGCCAGCTCACCTTGTCATCCTCGGCCTCGCCGACCAGGACGGTGCACGAGCCGCAATCGCCCTCGGCGCACCCCTCCTTGGTTCCCGTGCGGCGCATCGGGCCGCGCAGGTGCTCCAACAGGGTGGTCGTCGGGTTCGCCCCGCGCACCTCCTGGACCTCGCCGTCGAGCAGAAAGCGGATCGTCTCGCCCATCAGCTGCCCCGGTAGGTCGAATAGCCGTACGGCGAGACCAGCAGCGGCACGTGCCAGTGCTGCTCGACGTTGGAGACGGCGAAATCGATGACCACCACGTCCAGGAACGGCGGGTCGGTGACCGGCAGGCCCGACGCCTTGAAGTGCTCGCCGATCGCGAACTCCAGGCGGTAGGCGCCGACCTTCAGGTCCTCGCCGGCGACAAGTCGCGCGCGGCCGTCAGCGTCCGTGTGCAATTCCGCCACCGGCGCGAGCTCGGCGGCCTCGCGCCGCGACACCCGCACCGCGACGCCAGCCGCCGGCTTTCCGGCCGCCTGGTCGAGGATGTGTGTCGTCAGTCCGCTCATGCGCCGTCCTCTGATGGTTCGCCCTTCGATGTCGGTCGCTCCGGGCGCCTTTGTCCAGCGCCTTGCCCCGCACGGGTCGCGCCGGAAGGAAGAGCGCTAAACAAGGGGGCGTCAGGCGCCCGAAGCACAGGCATTATATAATAGATTTATTACTTATGAGAGCCCATATCGGTGGTCGCTGATGTTACCGCTATCAAACATCATCCCCTTCGCCAGGCGCATAGGGTTGGAAAACCGTCCCATCCCCGGTAGCTAGAGCCTCTGAACGGTCCGCGCGAGAGACGGGCCGCGCGACGACGCGCGCTGAGCTTCAAGAGGAACACCGATGGACGAGGATTTCCGCAAGGCGGCGCTGGACTACCACCGTCTGCCGCGGCCGGGGAAACTGGCGATCGAGGCCACCAAGCGGATGGCCACCCAGCGCGACCTCGCCCTCGCCTATTCGCCCGGCGTCGCCGCCCCGTGCCTGGCCATCGCGGAGGATCCGGACCTGGCGCGCGACTACACCGCGCGCGGCAACCTGGTGGCGGTGATCTCCAACGGCACCGCCGTGCTGGGCCTGGGCGACATCGGCCCGCTGGCCTCCAAGCCGGTGATGGAGGGCAAGGCGGTGCTCTTCAAGAAGTTCGCCGGCATCGACGTGTTCGACATCGAGGTCGACGCCAAGGATCCCGAGCGCTTCATCGAGACGGTCGCGGCGCTGGAGCCGACGTTCGGCGGCATCAATCTCGAGGACATCAAGGCGCCCGAGTGCTTCATCATCGAGCGCACCCTGCGCGAGCGGATGAACATCCCGGTCTTCCATGACGACCAGCACGGCACCGCCATCGTCTGCGCCGCCGCCGTCCGCAACGCCCTGCTCGTTCAGGGCAAGACGCTGAACGACGTCAAGCTGGTCACCTCGGGGGCCGGCGCGGCGGCGCTCGCCTGCGTCGACCTGCTGGTGTCGATGGGCCTGCCGGTCGACAACGTCACCCTGACCGACATCAAGGGCGTGGTGCACGCCGGCCGCGAGCCGGACATGCCCGAGAACATGGCCCGCTACGCCCGCCAGACCGACGCCCGCACCCTGCCCGAAGTGCTGCCGGGCGCCGACATCTTCCTGGGACTTTCGGCCCCGCGCGTGTTCAAGCCGGAGTGGCTGCCACTGCTGGCCCCGAACCCGCTGATCCTGGCCATGGCCAATCCGGATCCGGAGATCCTGCCGGAACTGGTCTACGCCCAGCGTCCCGACGCGATCATGGCCACCGGCCGTAGTGACTACGCCAACCAGGTCAACAACGTCCTCTGCTTCCCGTTCATCTTCCGGGGCGCGCTGGATGTCGGCGCCAGCGAGATCAACGAGGCGATGAAGGTCGCCGCGGTCGAGGCCATCGCCGAGCTGGCTCGCGCCGAGGCTTCGGAAGTCGTGGCGTCGGCCTATGGCGGCGTCGCCCCGGTGTTCGGCGCGCAGTACATCATTCCCAAGCCCTTCGATCCGCGCCTGATCCTGCAAATCGCCCCGGCCGTGGCCAAGGCGGCCATGGACAGCGGCGTCGCCACCCGGCCGATCGCCGACTTCGACGCCTATCGCCAGGAGCTGGAGCTGTTCGTCTACCGCTCGGGCCAGCTGATGCGGCCGGTGTTCGAGCGGGCCCGCAAGGCGCCGGTCAAGGTCGCCTATGCCGAGGCCGAGGACGAGCGCGTGCTGCGCGCCGTCCAGACCGTGGTCGACGAGGGCCTGGCCCATCCGGTGCTGGTCGGCCGCCGCGCGGTGATCAAGGCCAAGATCGAGGAACTGGGCCTGCGGCTCGACATCGGCGGCAAGGTCGAGATCGTCGACCCCCAGGCCGACAAGGAGCTGTTCGCCCCGCTGGTCGCCGACTACCAGCGCCTGGTCGGCCGGCGCGGCGTGCCGCCGAGCGCCGCCGAACGCCGCGTCGAGGGCCGCCGCACGGTGGCCGCGTCGATGCTGCTGGCCTCGGGCTATGTCGAGGCCGCCCTGGTCGGCGGCAGCGGCGACTGGTGGCAGCACATGACCTACGTCCTGCCGATCATTCCCCGCCGCGAGAACGTCAGCCGCGTCTATGCGATGTCGTCGCTGATCCTGGACAACGGCACGCTGTTCTTCTGCGACACCCACGTCAATGTCGACCCGACCGCCGAGCAGATCGCCGAATGCACCCAGCTGGCGGCTGAAGCCGTGCGGCGCTTCGGCCTGACGCCCAAGGCCGCCCTGCTCTCGCACTCCTCGTTCGGGGCCAGCAATTCGCCGACCGCCCGCAAGATGCGCGAGGCCCTGGCCATCCTGCGCGAACAGGCGCCCGATCTCGAAGTGGACGGCGAGATGCACGCCGACGCCGCCCTCAGCCAGCACCTGCGCGAGCGGATGGTCGCCGACAGCCCGTTGAAGGGCTCGGCCAACCTGCTGGTCATGCCGACCCTGGACGCTGCCAATATCGGCCTGACGCTGCTCAGCGCCGCCACCGAATCCCTACTGGTCGGTCCGCTGCTGCTGGGCATGAGCAAGCCGGTGCACGCGCTGATCCCCAGCGTCACGGCTCGCGGCATCGTCAACCTGACAGCCCTGGCGGTGAACCAGGCCGCCTCGGAACGGGCTCGCGCGGAAGGCTAAACCCGGCTCCAAAAATGCCGAAAGGCCCCGTCCGACACCTCAGCGTCGGCGGGGCCTTTCAAAAGTCATTCGAAAAGGCCGTCCGTCCGGGCGGCCTTTTCGTTGAGCGCGATCCTTAGAGGATGCGCAGATTGCCGGCCGAGGTCTTGCCCGAGCGGCGGTCCTGCTCGAGTTCGTAACCGACTTGCTGGCCTTCGTTCAGGCCGCGCAGGCCGGCGCGTTCGACGGCCGAGATGTGCACGAAGATGTCGCCACCGCCGTTGTCCGGCTGGATGAAGCCGAAACCCTTGGTGGTGTTGAACCACTTCACGACGCCAGTGCCGCTTTCGCCGGTGCCGGCCGAGAAGCCGCCACCGCCGCCGCCGCCGCGCGGACCGTCGAAGCTGCGCGGGGGACGGGCGCCGCCGCGAGCGCCGCCGCCGGCCGGGACAGCGCCCTGGCCCGTAACGCGCAGATTGCCGGCCGAAGTCTTGCCCGAGCGGCGGTCTTCTTCCAGCTCGTAGTTGACTTGATCACCTTCGTTCAGGCCCGCCAGGCCCGACCGTTCAACCGCGGCGATGTGGACGAACACGTCCTGGCCGCCGTCCTCGGGCTGAATGAAACCGAAGCCCTTGGCCGGGTTGAACCACTTAACGACACCGTTCGCCATATTATCCTCAAACACCTCAATCGACGGGCTGATAGTCGGCCCGCGTCCTTCCAACGGAAGTCATGACGCAAAACCGCGCCACGCGCTATGGGCTTTGAACGGAGAAAGTCGACCGGAACGCGGCCGAAGCCAGAAAAATTCACGCTTCAGGCAGAGAGCGTTGCCAAAATGCCGCTATAGGTTGCACGTCAGAATAACAAAAAACCCCGGCCGCAATCGGACGGGGTGTCATTCGACGTCGGGACCTTGGGTGCGGGGACAGGATTTGAACCTGTGACCTTCAGGTTATGAGCCTGACGAGCTACCGGGCTGCTCCACCCCGCGTCAGGGTGTATTGGATTGTGATGGCAGGGTTTGGACTTTGGGTTTGATATCCTTTTGGCGGACCTGGCGGCGACCTACTCTCCCGCGCCTTGAGACGAAGTACCATTGGCCCAGGGGGACTTAACGACCGAGTTCGGAATGGGATCGGGTGGGGAACCCCCGGCAAAGCCACCAGGTCAGCGAAAAGGATATCACTCTTCCCTTTGGGCTTTCGCCCATTGGAGAGGATTGTGAAGAAGACATCAGTGTCTGAAGTAGAGCCATGCTTTTGCATGGGTTTGACTGAAGAACGATCAAGCCTATCGAGCTATTAGTACCGGTAAGCTCCATGCGTCGCCGCACTTCCACACCCGGCCTATCAACGTGGTGGTCTTCCACGGCTCTCAGCGAGACCTTGTTTTGAGGTTAGTTTCCCGCTTAGATGCTTTCAGCGGTTATCTATTCCACACTTAGCTACCCTGCTGCACAGCTGGCGCCATGACAGGTCCACCAGAGGTGTGTCCATCCCGGTCCTCTCGTACTAGGGACAGATCCTCTCAAGTCTCGTACACCCACGGCAGATAGGGACCAAACTGTCTCACGACGTTCTGAACCCAGCTCACGTACCACTTTAATCGGCGAACAGCCGAACCCTTGGGACCTGCTCCAGCCCCAGGATGTGATGAGCCGACATCGAGGTGCCAAACTTTGCCGTCGATATGGACTCTTGGGCAAAATCAGCCTGTTATCCCTAGAGTACCTTTTATTCGTTGAGCGATGGCCCTTCCACGCAGGACCACCGGATCACTATGGCCGACTTTCGTCTCTGCTCGACTTGTCAGTCTCGCAGTCAGGCGGGCTTATGCCATTGCACTCGACGAC